>NZ_RJNW01000002.1:0-314322 GCF_003942765.1 Streptococcus mitis | reverse complement strand
ATTCACCCTCGATGTAACGATTTCCTGGCATCTTAGAATCATGTGTCCAACCATCTGTCAATGAATCATCGTGTGTACTATTGGCTACACCATCTCCCACTGTCACAACATCTGTCCAAGTTTTACCGTCTTGGCTGACTTGGATTTTACCATCACGAAGATAGTTTTGAGTTCCGTCTTGGATGTAGGCTCTGATCTTCTTGATAGTGCGTTCGCTACCAAGTTTCAAGGTTACATGGCCATCTTTATGGGCATAGTCTGAAAACTCAACGAAGTTGTTGTAGACACCGTCAAACAATTGATCGAGGTTATTAATCTTACGAACATCATTGCTTCCGTATGTTGGATGAATACCCATAGTTGTAGATTCTAGTTTGGTTGGTTGCACTTCTTTAGTCGTTACAAGGAGAGAAGTGGCTGTCACAGCTTGTTCTTGATTTGTTTTATTCACAAGACGAACATAACGTACCAAGTGGGTTGCGACAGTTCTGTCTGTCAACTGGCTAGCTGGTGTCCATTCTTGAGCATTTGCAGAATACTCTAGACTGAGTGCTGGATTTGTTTGACCTTGGAGCTGGATGCTTTTGACTTGATGGATACGGTCAAGTTTCATTCCTAGATAGCTATTTGCAGGAAGTTTAGTTCCAGCTGGAATTTGAAATTCATAACGACCAAGGCTATCAAATATTGGCGTTTCTTTCAAGGCATCCACGTTGGTATCTGTTAAGTCGCTATTTCCAGAACGTGTCTCAACAGAGAAGTCTTGGATACGCCACCAAAGGTCACTTGCCTTGGTATTGCGTACTCGGATGTAACGAGCATTGATAGCTCTAGTCACTTCCTTAGTTTGTTCTCCTGATAGGCGATCTAACTCTTGCCATGCAGATCCATCTGTAGAGTACTCAAGTACACCTGCGGCAAGTTTATCGCCAGTTCCTTGACGAAGACGAACTTTAGTGACTGACTTGACTTCACCTAGGTCAAGTTGTGCCCAGGCATCTACTGGAGTCGTATTGCTGCCGTCAGCATTTGCCATCATAGCTTCTGTATTATCTTTACCATCAGTAATTTGACTTGCTGATGTTCTCAATTTATAAACTAGATTTGAGCTGAGGCTAATTGTAGCAGTTTGTTGTTTACGAGCGTTCTCTACTGGACGATTTACTGCAATCTCGCGAACTGCAAACCAGGTATCATCACGATCTTCTGTAGCAATCATACGTACTGCTTTAGCTTTGATGTTAAGATTTTCAAACTGAACAAGTGACTCATTACCAACATAAGTTGGTTCTTTCAAACTTACCCAATTATCTTTTTCATCTTGATACTGCACTTCAGCCTTACTAAAGGTATCACGTGGATTTGCCTGAGTTCCCATAGCAAAGGTCAATGTTTGGATATCTACCGGTTTGTTAAATTTCATACCGATATAATCACCTGTCTTGATACTATTTGGTGATTTAATGAGGGCATGTGTTGCTAGGTCACCATCTGTTACTTCTGCCAGACCACCTTCTACACCCGTTCTATTAGTAATGAAACTACTAATGATTTGATCTGGATGCAATACTTTTTGAACTTCAGAAGCTAGAACTTCTTTCAAGGATAGGATAAATGGACGGATATGTTGAACACCCAATTCAGCCTTTTCAAGATGGTCTACATAATGGAAGGTATGAGTTTGAGACTGTTCGTACAATTTCAAACCTTTATAGTAGCTATCCCAAAGTTTGGCTGCATCATTTGTAGCCATAGCCTCTGTTCCTGTTAGGAAGGCATCAAGGGCATTCATTTGGTCGATTGCATTATCCAACCAATAGTGGATCTGTGCAACCATTTTTTTATCACCTGATGCTTTATAAAGTTCAGCCGCTTCTTTAATCTTGGCAAACTCTGCACGCAAGGTTGCACGTTCTGCAGTTACATCCTGACCCGCTTTGAGCTTAGTCATGAAGTCTGTCAATTTTGGAGCTAATTCAACTGATTCTTCTAGTTTAACGACACGACCATCCATGTTTTGGTTAATCATGTGCTTACCGAGTTCGCGGAAGGCTGCTGATACCTTGCTATCTTCAAAATGACCATTTTCAACAAAGTTGAAGGCAATGTCATTGAGTTTCTTAGCTTCTTCTTCTGATTTCCACTGTTTCCATGTATATTGAGCTCCAGCGAAGAGGGCAATCTTAGATGGTTCAGACTGTTGCATTGGATTCAACATGATACCAGACAGCAAGCTTGGATCTACATTTGGATGAAGGAATTTTTCACCACCACCTAGAATCAAGTGTTGTTTAGAGTTATCTGTAACTGGCCAGTTCACCCAAAGTGATACTGGACGATAAGTTTTACCACCTGCAGTTAGATTGTTCTTGAGAGTTGATAGGAAGCCTTCAGAAACTTCACCCCAAATCTTACCACCCGTCAAGGTCATAGAGGTTGAACTTGGGAGATTTTCATTTAGAGATTTCAACTCTGCTTCACGCCCATTACCCCAATACTGACCTGGAACAAAGATCATTTCTTTGCGAAGACCGCTATAAGTTCCTTGCATTTCTGTCAACCAGTTGGTCATATCCTGCATCAAGCGGTTGTAGCTATTGTAGCCTCCAACTGGGCTCGGTGCATCATCGGCTAGAATACCAAATTCACGGACACCCACTTTCATCAACTGAGTAAATTTAGCCTTGATAGTTGCCAAGTCTTCTTGGTAATGCGCTTCATTACCAAAGCGGATGCGGTTGTTCATGAATGGATGGATGGTCCAGACATAGCGAGTTTTACTTTGATTTCCGACGCGAGCAAGTTCACGAATTTCAGCTAGTTTTTCTTCTGGGTAAAGCTCACGCCATTTCTTGTTGTGGTATGGATCATCTTTTGGTGCGAAGAAATATTGGGTCAATTTCAAATCGCCACCAAAACGCATGAGTTCAGCACGATCGGCATTAGACCATGGATTTCCATAGTAACCTTCGATGAAACCACGATTCTTGATTTCAGCGTAATCTTCCACTGTCACATTGCGAAGAACTGGAACTTGACTTTCTTTGAGCATATGTTTCAAGGTTGTCAAACCATAGAAGACCGCATCAGTGTCTTTTCCGACGATGGAAATCGAATTATCCTTAATGCTCAAGACATAGGCGTCAATCTTGTCAAAGAGACCTGCTGAAACATTGGACAAGTTTTGCTCTGCTTGTGAGCCTTGTCCATGCACCCCAAGATAGATATTGGTTGCGCCAGCGATTGCTGCCTTACCAGTTGTATAAGATACTTGATTGTCCTGCAAGACACTCTTCAAGCGATTGCGAGTATAGATATCGAGTTGATCGCCCATGACCAGATTGACTTGCTTGCGAAGGGCTGTGACTCCTTCTCCATAAGTCACTTTTTGTGGCGTTGGGAAAACCTTGTACTCTTTCTTGAGATAATCTGCGCTCTTGCTGGCAGCTGCAATACTATCTTCGCTAGCTGGTTTGCTTGCTGTGAATTGATCCGCCAGTTCAACTGTTCCATCACCTGTTTGCTCGACTTTTGGAGTTTCAGGTGTAGATGGTTGTTCTGGTTCTGGTGTTTCTTGTCCCTCTTTGATAGGTTTCAATAGATGAACTTCAGCTGCACTTGCAAAGCCCCCAACACCTGATAGAACTTTCAACTCAATCTTGTTGGTATGAACCGCCGCAAAGTTAACTGTTTTTTCTTGAGCGTTGTTGTCCCAGTTTCCTTCTGAAACCTTGACCATTTGGCCATCTTTTTGTGCGTAGATTTCGTAGCTAGTCACGACTCCATTTCCACCACCTGGACGAGGAAGATAAGTCAAACCATTGACTTTTTCTGCTTCTTTCAAGGTCATAGAAAGAGTGTACGGAGCAGTATCACCAGTCCATTTAGTATGCCAGAAGGTGTTTGGATCATTGTCAAAGGCTTTTTCAACAGTGCCTTCAGTCGCTGTTCCTGGTGTTTCTTGACTAGTTGCAGAAACTGTGAAATGATCTGTTGGAATCAAACGAGGATTTACAAATGGTTTATCTGACAACTCTGCACTATGTAAAATTCCTTTGAATCCCCCGATGCTTTCAAGCGGTAGAACCAAGCTATTGTGAGCAAAGCGAGGGTGATCTGGATTTGCGATACGTTCAATCTTCTCACCATCCACATAGAATTCCGTTGATTGTGGTTTAGTCACAATAGAGATTTGATAACGTTTGTTCTTTTCAAGTTTTTTCTTGAACTGGATATGGAACTGTTCAAATTGATAAGCAAGATAGCCGTCTTTATCAGCTAGATAGATACGGTTGTCTCCACTTGTTGAGAAGGTTTGTTCACCGTCTCCAGTGACAGTTACATCAAACTTCAAGACATGACTTGGACCAACATCACCAGCTAATCCTTCGATACTACTGTCTTTGTCAAATGCTAAGCCTTGATCAGATGCTTTTACTTTCTTACTTGCATAGTTTTTCACTGTTTCAGGATTGATAGTAAACAAATCACTTTGATCAATCTCTTTTTCAGGATTTGACTGTGGCGCATAAGGGCTCGCTGGTAGGATACGTTCTGCAAATGTCGCTTCCGCACGGTCAGATCCCCAAGTGCGTTCTGCAGTTGTTTGCATGCTCTTAAAGAAGCGTTTAAAGATATCATAAGATGTCAAACCTGTCTCATGAAGATCAATATTGTCATTCCAAACTGCGTGGCCACCACCAATTACATTTGGATTTGATGCTTCTAGAAGTGGACCATGACCTGTTCGGAAATCATTTGGTGTCCACCTATTATATTGTGTTTCATAGTTAGCATAGTCACCATAAGCTGTTTGACGATTATCACCATTTGGTACACTATAGGTTGGAATATCTGTTATGTTGATAATCTTAGCTCCCTGAGCAATAGCTTCTTTTGGTTGCTGCCAGCCAATACTCCAGATATCAACTTCTACATCTTTCCAATCAACCGCTGTTTTACCTCGTTTCGCACTGAGCGATCCCCAAATACGAGGTGTATAGCCTTTCCCTTTAATGTATTTAATAAGGTCATTGACATAACGACGATAGCTTTCTCTACTTCCGTAGTATTCATCCGTTCCGATATGAACAGTAGATACCCCATGAAGTGGTGCATCTGGACCATCAAGAAGTTTATCATAAACTGATTTGACAAAAGCCAGCGTTTCATCGTATTTATTATCTAGATCGAGCATGGCTACGCGTTCTACGTTATGTTTACCTCTGTAATCGCTCAGGCTACCTTGATACATGAGATCTGGACGAACTTTGACAAATGACAGAGCATGACCTGGCGTGTCAATTTCTGGAACTAGATTGATATGCAAGGCCTTAGCAAGTTTAATCAGATTTTGCATCTCTTCTTTAGTATAGTGCTCGTCTGATGTTAATTTTTGACCATTCTTACCGACAATATCTGTCTCTACACGGAAACCTGTCTTAGCATGTTCTAGAACATACTTAAGCTCTTCTTCTTGTGTTAGATTCTTACCTGCCAAGTGTTCCTTTAGGAAGATATAGTTATCGTTGAGATGCAACTGCAAGTCGTTCATCTTGTAGTAAGCCATATTGAGCATGATGTCTACAAGGGTGTCATAAGGAATAAATTTACGACCTGTATCTAGCATAAAGCCACGGTGGCTGAAACTTGGGAAATCACGAATTTCTCCATTTTGGAGATTGCTTTCCCCCATTTGAAGAAGAGTACGAGTAGCATAGAAGGCTCCTGTGTTCGTTGCAGCTTCGATGGTAATGACACCATCTTGGATAGTGATGGCATAACCTTCCTTACCATAACCCTTGTTTTCAACTTTTTTAAATTCAATTCGTTTTTGAGCCTGCTTGTCACCTGTCGCAAGTTCCAATCCACGACTAGCAAGATCTGACTGGTAGAAGGTTGCAGCCTGATCAAAGCCTGAATCTCCTGTCGCAAGAACTGTATCTGAAGTGATAGAAGATTGACCTTCTTTTCCATACCATTGTTGAACAGCTGGTGCTACTTTTGGTTTGATACCCACACCTTCGTCCTGATGTAGCCCCTTGATGACTACTTCAAATTCTTTAGTAAAGGTATGTGAATCTTTAATTTGCTCTACCATAACTTTAACGCGTTGATCAGTCAAAGGCTTATAGATATGATTTTGAAGGTCAATCACACCTTGTTTGTTGCTACCGATAAGACTGACTTTTCCTGGTAGAGTTGGCAAGACAAGAGACTGTCCGTCTTTAGCAACAGTCAATTCTGTAACCTGACGGATATCCGTTACCTTACTTGTATCAGGAATATTCGAATAAGCTCGAATTTCTTGAATACCAACGTTTCTCCAGCCCATTGTGCCCGCTTGATAGTCATTGATTTCTAACTTGAGATATTTAGCTTGAATACTATTGGCTAAGTCAACTTTCTCATCTAAAACAGGTTCTCCAGTCTTGGTATGAGCTAGTTTCCATTGTTTTTCTCCACTAGCATTTACATCATCTTGACCTGCATAGTAGAGGCTCCAAGATTTGATATTTGGATCATTTTGTCCCTTGCGGACACGGCGATCCCAATCAATCTCTACATGCCTAATAAGTGTAGTTTTTGGAAGAGTTAATTCGAAAGTTGGTTTGTTAATATTTGGATTTGTTGCCCAACGAGTATCAGGATCCCCATCTACTGCCTTGTCAGCAGTAAAAGGAGTTCCAGTTTCTGAGTCGTTTGCTTGGACAGTGACACCTTCTAAGTGGTTACGATCTTCTCTATCTTCAATTTGATTTTCAACCGGTTTGATTGTAGGTGTAGCTGGTTCTACAGGTTTAGAATCTGCTTTTGGTGTTTCAACCGGCTTCAGAGTCTCAGCTGGTTTGGGAGCTGTTGGAGTTGTTGCTGGGCTTGTTTCTTCAGTTGCTGCAGGACTTGTTCCTGCAGTATTTTCATGATTTTCTTCATGACCTGCATCTGCCGTTGCCTCTGATTCTGCTTTCTTTAAAACAGCTGCTAAATCGTCCGGCAACTTATCTAGTGGCTGAGCTTGTGTAATTGTTCCTTCTTTCTCAGGTGTTCCAACTGTCTCTGCAGCTTGCACTACATTTGCACCAAAGATACTAGCACCTATCAATACAGAGGCTGCACCAATTGCAAATTTTCGAATACTATAGTGACAACGTCTTTCAAAAAAATGTCTATCCATCTTTCTCCTATTCCTTTCTCCCACTTATTACAGTAAGCGGTCTCATTTTCCATTTGAAAATGGAGAGAACCTAGAGGTTCTCTCCAACTAAGTTATTTCTGTCTGAATTCTAGTTCCGATAAACTCTAAAATCGAGTCTTCTTTAATTTTCTTTACGTTTTGTTGCAAGGACAGCAGCAGATAAGGCAAGACTGATGCCTGCTAGGAAGATAGCTGTATCAGATTGGCTTTCTCCTGTTTCTGGCAATCTCTTCTGATCTTCTGTTGAAACTGAAGTTTTAGATTCTGCAAGTTTTCCTTGACCCAATTGACTAATCCGATACTCAGGTTTTTCAATAGTTGGTGCTGCTTGATCACCTGCTGTAGCCAATAGTCCTGTGTAGGCTGGCTTTTCGTTTACCAAAGCTTCTACCGCATTGACTCCACCTTTGTATTCTGGCAATTCATGTACCAAAGCTTCTACTGCATTAGCTCCGCCTTTATATTCTGGAACTTCATTGACAGCTGCTTCTACTGCATTAGCGCCACCTTTGTATTCTGGAACTTCATTGACAGCTGCTTCTACCGCATTGGCTCCACCTTTGTATTCTGGAACTTCATTAACAACTGCTTCTTCACCTGCTGTTCCAAGTGGTCCTTTATACTCAGGTACATCAAGAATTGGTGCTGCTTCTTCACCTGCTGTTCCAAGCGGACCTTTATACTCAGGCACTTCAAGAATTGGTGCTGCCTCTTCACCTTTACTACTTGTAGGAGCATCTGGTTTCACAGTCTGATCTTGTAGTTGGTTGAGATATTCTGCAAAGTAGGCAACCATTCTTTCAGTCAAGAGATGGTTATCCATAGCATATTTCATGCTAGCTACTACACTTGCTACTTCCTCTTGATTCTCTTTGCTGGTTAATTTTTGAGCTTTTGATAAAGCTGTTTCATAACCTGACAAATCAAGAGTTGTTTCTGCAACCTGTGGACGACTAAATATCAACTCAGCAGCGGCTTGATATCTATCACCACCGTCTCCATAAGTCTTAGTACCTGTCAAAACGATTTTCTTAGCCTTGATTGTCTTACCAAAGTCAATGTCTTTTGGTTTATTGTTATCTGGCCAATCAGTTGCAGTGAAAGTATGTTCTTTACCAGACTCATCTGTCACAACCAGTTTCACATCTCGCAAGTTACCATTTGATCCTGATCCGCGTGGCACATAACGGAAGCCTGTGATTTCTGTCGCTTCTTTCAAGACCATAGTTGCAGGTTTACCAACATCTCCACCATTCCAAGACGTATGCCATAGACTTGATAAGTTACCATCAAAGGCATTTGCTAAATCTTCTCCCGCTTGCGCTGGAGCATTTAGACTTTCAAAGTCTTCTGCTACCAAGGCTGTTTTCTTTTGTACCAAGGCATTCTTCAGAGCGTCAATCTTAGCAATTTCGGCACGCGCTTCTTCTACACTAATGTCATCATCTGCTTGGCTGAGGTTAAAGACAGCCTCCTTCAAGGCATCCATAGATTCCTTGGTATAGTTGGTCATGGCAACCGTTGGCAAATAGTTCTTCAGAGCATTTTCTGTCAACATCTTACCAGTTAGAGTGACTTCCTCAATTTGAAGTTTATCCATGATAAAGTCATTGTAACCACGGAAGTTAGCATTTCCACCAGAATCTCCACGAGTATTGCTTGCGTTACCAGTTGAGTAGATACCCACCCAAGTATCGCCTGTTTCTGCACCTGTTACGAGGAAGGTTACCTTCTTAGCTTTCTTAGAATCTGTCCAAGTATTTGGTAGTTCATGCATTTCCAAATTACTTGCTTGATTACCGCGACGTCCTGATTGGAATTCTCCCTTACCGACTACAAAGGCGTAGGTATTGTCAGATCCTGCTTCGTATTCAAAGGTTACACGATAAGTCTTACCAGCTTCAAAACGGAAGTTTTGAGGAATTGTTTGGTAAACCAAGTTACGACGGCTCACTAGTCCATTTGTCTTCAATGACCAATTTCCTTCGATAACATCATCGACTTTCTTACCATTCCAATCACGTTGTGTATATGGATCATGTTTTTCAGATAAGTGAGTACGATTATCCTCAACCCCTTCGATACCACCAATTACAAATGGGAAAATCCCTTGAGCAACATTTTCAAAGTCTTGTTTAAATGTTCCTTTACCTGTATCATGATTATCTCCGTACATACTTGAATTGTTTTCGAAGGTACGAATTTCATCAAAGTAAGTTGCTTCATCACCAGCTTCACGACTCAAAGTAAGAGTGACATTTGATACATCTGAACCCGTTGTAAAGAAGGCATACATGTTTTGGAAGTAACTTGTATCATCAACTGTAGCATTGTCACGACGAGTATTATGGGCATAGGCCTTGACATAGTTAAGAGCTAGTGACTTATTGGTATAGCTAGTCACTTCTTTTTCACCAGTATTTACTGTGATACTTGCCTTAGCATTACTACGATTATCAACACCGACATAAACGGCATACTTAGTATTTGGTTTCAAGCCAGTCAGTTTCTGAGTAAGGCTGACTGTGCTCTTATTGCCTTGGATACGAAGCATTTCATTTGCGCCTTGTGATTTGACAATTTCTGCCTTAGAAGCATCACCAGAAATAGTCCAGTGTTTCAAAGTTCCACTGTTAAATCCTTGGTCATAGATGTGCATGCCTTCGCTCCATGACATTTCAGGATTGGTTTGTTTTGAACGGTAGAGAACGTATGGTTGATTTGCAGTAAGATCAAGGGTAATCTTACCATCTTTCACAGCTACTTCCTGTTCTTCAGTCTTACCTTGGTCAGTTAGTTTATAAAGGTAAACCTTACTATTCGCCCAGTCGCTAGGAAGCGTCCAAGTTGTTGCACCAGCTTGCGTATTGAAGTAGTACATTTTTTCCTTATCAGTAGGAAGTTTCTTACCATTCGCATCCCAGTTCCAAGGAGTCAAGTAAGCTAAACCATCTTGGATGACACGTCCGTTGAGAGTTACTGTACGTTCACGGTATTGTGGGCTATTGACATCGTTTGACTTACGAGTCACAACTACTTTATTGTTGTCAGCATCTACCAATTCCACTCGCATTTCTGGAGTCCATTTATAGGTGCTACCATTGTCAGACATTGTAACAGGTGTTCCATTTTCCCATTTGCTGACAGTGAAATGTTGGAAGTACTTGGTCATGACATCATGGGCAAACAAGTTAGTTACATAGCCATTGTAGTCGCTACGACCTTGCCAACCTTCAAAGTCTTTCATGCTGTAACCACCTAAAAGTGGATAGTTGGCTGCACCACCGTAACTTCTGTAATCCCCAACCCAAGAATCTTTTTGGTGGTTGCGGATAAAGCGCGTGATAGCACTGTTGATACCTTTATTAGTATAGCCACCATAGGTCAAGTCAGCTGCCCAGTGTTGGAAGGTAGAGTCGTATTCACCACCATGACCCCACTCAATCGCAAAGCGCCAGCCTTGTTTGTTAATTTCTTTAGCAAGAACGTGGGTAGCCCATGCACCATTATCACCTGATTGGCCATTGCCCCAAACGTCCACATAGATAAAGTCGAGACCTTCACCAAGTTTTTTCTTCAATTCTTCCCAGCGAGCTAAGCGACCATGCGCCAAGTCATAAGCAGCATCAATGTTAATACCTTGGTCTAGCCAGTTCCAACCATAGCTGTAGCTTCCATCTGGATTCTTACGAAGAATATTTTCGTTAAAGTATTTAGACTCAGGATAAGTTTCAGAAGCGTTGACGTGGATACCTAGATGAGCTCCATATTTCTTCGCTTTCTCAATCAAAGCCTTGAAATCTTCGACACCACCAATACGTTTACCAATATCAGCATAGTTCAAGTGGCCTGAGTCATGACCTTCACTACCATAACCTTTAAGGAGAACACCTTGTCCAAGACCATCTGTATGGAGATTAATCTTCTTGATACCATCCAAGGTCATAAGGAATGGATTTTGTGCTTGAGAACCAAAGTTCATCGCGATACGGTAAGCTGTGATATCCTTGACTTTTTCCCAACCTTGAGGGTTGTTCATGATACTACGATAAGCAATGGCACCATCTTGCCAGTCCACTTTCTTATCCGCATTAGCATCTTCAGTGATCACAACCTTAGCACTTGGAAGTTCTTTAGTGTACTCTGGGAAGACAATACCCTTATAAGCTTTTTCCCATTGCCACTCAGAACTATGAATTCCGACATAGTTGGCATTTCCAACGGTTTCTTTATAAGCCGTCAAACGGGTCCAGTCATTAGAGCCACCACCGTAACTGTTTTGAGAATTACTCCAAACACCTGCAGCAAGCTTATCTGTAGAAACAAATCCATACATGTAACCCTTAGCCAAATCCTTCATTGGATTGGTTACTTCAATATGATCATCCCCGCTGACATGCGTATTGTTTGACATAGTTGCCCCATCAAACTTAGCACCAGCTTGCTCACTAGAAACAGATACTAAAGCATTCCCGAGGAAACTAATAGTAGAGAGTAATTTTCTTTCATCGTCAATCTTTTGACCTGGAGTGACTTGATTGTGGTTGACAATCTTAGTTACATCAAAATGTAATTGATTGTCCACAACTTGCAGACGAACTGTCATATCCGCATTGATAAGATTAGCCTCATCACGGAGTTTCATTTCATATTCTGCAGTTGTTTCATTAATTTTCTTATAAGTAACCTCAGGAGTGATTTTATGGTTATTGATAAATACTTTATTGAACTGTTGAACCTGTCCTGGTAAAGTATGGCCATTTAGCGTATATTCCTTGACACGTGGAAAGGCTTGGTCAATCACTGCTTTTAGGACTTTAGACTGGATGGTATCATAAGTCACTTTACTATCATCTACCACCGCACCAGTTTCTTTTTCAGCAGTAGCTTCAGTAGCTTGAACTCCGTCTTGATTGTCAGTCTTAATATTTACAACTGTCTTTTCAGTACCATATGTACCAGCTTTAAGTAAGATTTTCTTTTCATTTTTAAGATTTTCATTAACAGCAGCTGGCAAAGTAACCGTATCAAAAAGTTTTACATCATTATTTGTTGCATTCAGCTGACCATCTGATTTTAAGCTAATAGTCAG
Source organism: Streptococcus mitis (assembly GCF_003942765.1). Lineage (GTDB taxonomy): Bacteria > Bacillota > Bacilli > Lactobacillales > Streptococcaceae > Streptococcus > Streptococcus mitis_BE. The sequence goes on along the minus strand of NZ_RJNW01000002.1, from coordinate 302,035 downwards.
ATGATTCACTGAGCCATTTACTGGAGCTGCAACACGGCCTCCCTGATACCATGTGCTATTACCTGGTGTCTTATATTCCCAGAACCAACCTTCTTTGTCATATCCAACAAAGACATTATTATTTGTATCTTTAAATTTCAAGAAAACACCAAAACGTGATTTGCCTGTTTCAGATTCTTCTTTGAAAGTGAGATCTACATTCGCATTCCCATTCGCATCCACAGTCAATCCTTGCTTTTCAAACAAAGCTGGTTTGCTAGCATTGTCATTTTGATCTGTTGAAGATAACTTATTGTAACGAACACCATTTTCTTCACGAATAGCAACAGTCCCTTGCTGTTCTTTTCTTGCTACAGTTTGCCATTCAGGAGTGACTTCCTTTGGTGTCTCTGGCTTAGCTGTCGCTGGTTTTTCTTCTTTCGGCTTATCTGCTTTTGGCTTTTCTTCAACTGGTTTTTCAGTTTCCTCTAAATTCGCTGGTTTTGAACTAGAGATTCCCTTAATATGATCTTGAATCCATTTTAATTGAGCTGGAGAGAAAAGGATCCCTCCACTACGGACACCGACCACACCATTTTGATGAACTCCAATCAATTTACCATCCGTGTCAAAGATACCGCCACCGCTAGCACCTGGTTGTCCACCTTGATAACCAACTCCTTGAACACCTTCACCATAAGATTCAGCAAAATCCACAGCAGTGTTAATAACTGGCGCCAACTTACCAGCAGGATAGCCAAACATATTGACTTTATCCCCAACTTTCTTAACAACTGGCTTTTCAGTAACTTCAACAGGAGCATTTTCAAGAACTGTACGCAATCTCACAAGAGCCAAATCGTTCTTATAGCCCTTTAGATAACCATCTCTATCCCAGTGAATCACATCTTTTTTACTAAATTTTACATCATCTAAACCAGGGTAGGATATACTAAAAATATCGCCATCTCCTTTATCATTATCCACAACTTTACGAATATTTCCATCTTGTTGATCCTTGATAAAGTTGTGAGAAACAGTCAAAACAAGATCCTTACCAATGACAATACCACTACCTTCTCCTGATGGAGTCTTAATCTTAACAGTAGCGCCATAGTTCAATTCTCCATTTTTTGTTTTGGCAACATCTTCAGGAACTAGACTACCAGTATCTTGTGCTAATTGATCTTTATTTACCTCTTTACCATTATCAGTAGCTTTTTCAACTTTACCTTCTAATTCTTTCGGCAACTTGTCAGTAGTTTCTTTGTTTTCCTTTTCAAGAGCTAGTAACTCTTCTTCAGTTTTTGGTCCATCCGTTGTTTCAGCAGAACCTGGATTTGCTGCTGCAGCTTCTTTATCGAACTCCCGTCCATTATCGCTCGCTTTTTTATCCAAATCAGCCAGCTCACTTGGCAAATTATCTGTTGAGCCAACTGTTGGTGTGTTAGCCAATACTGGAGCAGTAGCAAAAAAACTAGCCCCAATCATAACTGAAGCAGCACCTAGTGCAAATTTACGAATGCTGTATGTACATCGTTTTTCAAAAAATCGTTTATCCATTAACTCCTGATTCCTTTCACTAATCTTCGTAAGCGTTTACATTTCTTGTTCGAAAAATACTCCTTTCTATCTGAAAAGTGCAATGCTTAACGTTTATAAAAAATAATTACACTTTTAATATAACAATTTTTAATAGATAAAGCAATAGAAAAGCTAGGAAAATTGCTAATTTTTTTCTTCATTCTGACAAAACCATACTCTGAGATTAAGGGGAAAATTGTCACATAATAAAAAGGATTTAGCATTCCTATCGAATGCCAAACCCTTTATCAATCAGCTTCTATAGATGATTAAAATCTATTTCACATGTTTTGCGAGTTCTTCTTGCGCTTTTTTATTGGATTCTTCTTTTTCTTTCATCCATTTATCTTGAGCTTTTTGGTATTCATCAGCAGTAACTGCCTTGTCTTGAAGTTCCAAGTATTTGTAAAGGAGCGGATCGCTTGTCCCCTTGTTACCAGAGAAGGCAAACGGCATCGTAAATGGTACCATCTTAGACAAGATTGGGCGACCAGTGAGTGATGTTGTTGGAATAATCAAGGCACTATCTGTCAACCAAGCTTGGGCTACAGCATACTTATCATAACGTTTTGCTACATCTATTGTCTCGTTTCCAGCTTCAATTACCAATTTCTCATAGTCGTTTAGACCAACCTTCTTAGCTGCAGCATTATCTGTACCAGAATCAAAGCCAAGGTAGGTTTTAGTGTTTTCACCAACTGATGGTTTGATAATATCGAGGTAAGTAGATGGATCCGCAAAGTCTGGAGTCCAACCAACATTATCTGAAATATCCCAATCTTCCCCAGCTGCTGTTTCAGCAAAGTAGGTAATATTCAAGACTTCATCTTTTTGTAGTTGTTGAATATCAATTACGACATTATCTGCACCCAAGGTTTCTTCAACCGATTGTTTGAAAGACTGTACACGTTGAACTTTTGTAGTTGCTGTCTGGTCAACTGGCATATCTAGGTGAATTGGGAATTGTACTCCCTCAGCTTGTAGAGCTGACTTAGCTTTAGCAAATTCTGCCTTGGCTTTTTCAGGATTATATAGTCCATCTTGGGCATCAGCAAGGTTCACATCCTTCCATTCATCCCCATAAGTCACCAATTTTTCTTTGACCATATCGCCAAAGTTTTTCCCATCTGCTTGGACAAATGTTGGTGGTACAAAAAGATTACGCAAAATTTTGCTTGCACCACTGGCACCGTTCACTTGTGAAGCATAGGCCGTACGATCAAAACCAAAAGCAATAGCTTGGCGGAAATCCTTGTTTAAGAGAGCCTTTTTAGTAGAGGTCTTTTGTTCGTCACTAGTCTTAGAAGTATATTTATAGGACTGGCGGTCAATATTTGTACCAACTAGATAAGTCGTAGAGTCTTGTTGGGTATAGACAATATTATCCTTCATCGTTTTTTCAAGTTCTGCGAAACTTGCACTTGTTGGATAGAGGCGGGCTGCTGTAAGGCTACCATCTTTAAAGTTTTCTGCAGGTTTGCTGGTATCTTGACCATCCCAGAATGACAATTTTATCTTATCAACATGAACATTATCCTTATCCCAGTAGTTAGGATTTTTTGCAAATTCAACGGAAGATTTAGCCACAAGAGATTTTAACAAATAAGGACCATTATACAAGATACTGCTTGGATCTGTCGCTTTAGCAAAATCATCCCCTTTTGAGTTCAAAAACTCTTCATTAACTGGTGCCAAGACACCCATTGTTGTTTTAGAATTCCAAAAACTTTCAGGTTTGTTCAAAGTGTATTGGACTGTTTGATCGTCAAGGGCTTTAATTCCAACTTGAGAAAAATCTTTATTTTCCCCTTTAGCATAAGCATCCAGACCCTTGATTGAATCTTGTACCAAGTAAAGAGCTTGTGATTTCTTATCTGTTGCATATTTAAGACCTGTTACAAAGTCTTGAGCCTTGACAGGAGCATATTCTTCACCTTCAGATGTGTACCACTTGGCATCCTGACGAATCTTATAAGTGTAGGTCAAACCATCTTTAGAAACTGACCAGTCCTCTGCCATAGAGGGAACAAGATTCCCATAACGGTCATTTTCAAGCAATCCATCAATGACGTTACTAGTAATGTTTGAAGTAGCTGCCTTGCTGGTTGTCAAATAGTTGAGATTATCTGGGTCTGTCTCGTAGGTAAAGGCGAAGGTCTGCTCACCTTTAGTAGCAGAACCACCAGAACAAGCCGCTAAGACACCAGCTGCTAATAAAGTGACTCCCGCAAGAGCCAATACTTTCCTTGTTTTCATAGTATTCTCCTTTGTTTTTCTATCCATTATAGACCCTTTTTCTAACCTTGTCAACAGAATTTTCAGAATTTTTGAAAATTATTTTTTAAACAATAAATTTGCAAAAATATGAATAATATCAAAAATACCTCAACTACATTAGGTAGTCAAGGAATTATTGATCATATTTGTAAATAGCATCTGAGAAACAGTTTTAATTCTTTAATCTAACTCATTTCTTACACACTGCAAGGCTGCTCCAATTACCTGGTGCATATCGTAATAACGATAGTGTCCTAAACGACCACCAAAGATAACATTGCCTTGCTCATCAGCCAATTTTTTATATGATGTATACAAATGATTATTACGATCATTATTAACTGGATAATAAGGCTCATCACCTTTTTCCCATGTTTTAGAATGTTCTTTAGTAATGATAGTCTTTGCTTGATTCCCAAACTCAAAATGTTTGTGTTCAATAATTCGAGTATAAGGGGTATCTGCATCTGTGTAGTTCACAACTGCATTTCCTTGGTAATTCTCTATAGCCAAGGTCTCGTTTTCAAAACGAAGACTACGGTACTCTAGTTCACCCAACTTATAGTCGAAGAATTCATCAATCATACCGGTAAAGACAATCTTAGGAAAATCTTTCAGATATTGCTCTTTATTCGCGAAGAAATCAACATTTGTTTCTACATCAATGTTGTCATGCTCCAACATTTTTTCAACTATTTGAGTGTAGCCACCAATTGGAATTCCTTGATAGGTATCGTTAAAATAGTTGTTATCATAGGTCAGGCGTACTGGCAAACGGCGAATGATAAAGGCTGGAAGTTCCGTAGTTGGCTTGCCCCACTGTTTCTCTGTATAGTCTTTGATTAATTTTTCGTAGATGTCTGTACCTACAAGAGAAATAGCCTGTTCTTCCAAATTTTCAGGAGTTTTACCATTTAAAACCGCACGTTGCTTATCAATCTTGGCTTGTGCTTCTGCTGGCGTTACAACTCCCCAAAGTTTATTGAAAGTATTCATATTAAATGGAAGGTTATAAATCTCTCCCTTATAATTTGCGACAGGAGAATTTGTATAACGGTTAAACTCTGCAAACTGATTTACATACTCCCAAATCTCCTTATCCGAAGTACGGAATATATGAGCACCATACTGATGAACTTGAATTCCTTCCTCTTCACGAGTATAGATATTACCTGCGATATGATTTCGTTTTTCAATGACTTTTACTTTTTTTCCTTTTAAGGCAGCTTCATGGGCAAATACTGTGCCAAAAAGACCAGCACCAACAACAAGATAATCGTACATCTTATGCTCCTTTGGAGTTCATTGTATACTTCTTTGATCAGACTAGAAAATCACTCTTATTTCTATTAAAAATAATGCTTATTTCACTTCTTGTTTGTAAAACTCTTTCAAAGCATCTTGCCAAGTTGGAATAACAAATCCAGTAGCTTTAGCTTTAGTCAGGCTCATTGTTGAGTTTAACGGACGTTTAGCTTTTGCTGGAAATTGACTTGAATCTACTGGAAGTACTTCAACATCAGTATCCTTCAAAATTTCAACTGCAAAATCATACCAAGTTGTGTCTTCTGTCGCATCATTCGATAAATGATAGTAACCAAATTCCTTGCAGTTTTCAGCTAGGTAAGTCATGAATTCAGCCAATGTACGAGTCCAAGTTGGGCGACCATGCTGGTCATTTACAACTGTCAATGTCTTATGAGTTTTCGCAAGATTTTGCATCGTGAAAACAAAGTTTTTGCCATAATTTCCAAATACCCAGGCAGTACGGATAATATAAAAATTAGACACATACTTCTCAACTAACTCTTCTCCCATGCGCTTTGTACGTCCATATTCTGTCTGTGGATCTGGTCGGTCATCAACTTCCCACTCTTGTCCAACTGGTTTCTTACCATCAAAAACATAGTCTGTAGAGATGTAAACTAAAGTTGCACCATACTTTTCAGATGCTTTTGCGACATTTTCTGTCCCCGTAACATTGATGGCAAAGTCCAGTTCTTTCCCTTCATCCTCTGCTGCATCAACAGCTGTGTAGGCAGCACAGTGGTATACTAGAGTCGGTTTAACTTCTTCAAAAACTTTCTCAACCATTTCTGCATTGGCAATGTCCATCTCAGCCACATCAACTGCCACGTATTCTTCATTACGCTCATCCAATAAATAGCGAAGTTCAGTTCCTAATTGACCTTTTGCTCCTGTAATTAAAATCATCTCTACACCTTTCTAATCTGTAACTCTTTCCAATATAGCAATAAAAAGCAGCGATTTCCTGCTTTTTATAATGTAATAATCTCCTGAGTCTTAGCATAATTGGCTTCAACAACTTCTTTCTCTGCTTGCCACCATTCTTGGTTGTCTGTGTACCACTTGATGGTCTCTTTGAGACCTGCTTCAAAGTTAGTAAACTCTGGTCTCCAACCTAATTCATCACGGAGCTTACTTGCGTCAATAGCATAGCGGAGGTCATGTCCTGCACGGTCAGTTACATGATCATAAGCGTCAACAGGTTGTCCCATTTCCTTAAGGATGAGTTCCAAAACTTCCTTGTTGTTCTTCTCGCCATCAGCCCCAATCAAGTAGGTTTCTCCGATTTTACCTTTTGTCAAGATTGTCCAAACACCTGAAGAATGGTCATTGGTATGAATCCAGTCACGAACGTTCTTACCTTCGCCATAAAGTTTTGGTTTAATACCGCTTAAAATGTTGGTAATCTGACGTGGAATGAATTTTTCGATGTGTTGATAAGGACCGTAGTTATTTGAACAGTTGGAAATCGTTGCCTTGACACCAAATGATCGCACCCAGGCTTTAACAATCAAGTCTGAGGCAGCTTTGGTTGATGAGTAAGGAGAGCTTGGATTGTATTTGGTATCAGCAGTAAATTTCTCACCTGGTCCCTCACCATGACCTGGCAAATCCTCACGCAGAGGCAGATCCCCGTATACTTCGTCTGTAGATACATGATGGAAACGAAGATCGTATTTACGTGCAGCTTCCAAAAGAGTATAGGTTCCAATGAAGTTGGTATGGATAAATGGTGACGGATCATTGAGCGAATTGTCATTGTGACTTTCCGCTGCATAGTGCACAATGGCATCCGCTTGAGCTGCCAACTTATCTACCAACTCCGCATCTGCAATATCTCCAACCACTAACTCAACACGATCACCTAAAATTTCTTCAATATTAGCGCGGTTCCCAGCATAAGTCAACTTATCTAATACTGTCACATGAACATCTGGAAAGTTCTCGTAAACATAATGAACAAAGTTAGAACCGATAAAACCAGCTCCACCTGTCACGATAATTTTTTTGTATTCAGTCATATTCTTTCCTTTTTACAAATCTTCTTTTTTCAAAGGTTTTACATCCTTAAGTAGTGGATGATTTTTATCTGCTTCTGAAACCTCTGCTTGAGCTAAATTGTCCCACTCAATTCCTAATTCTGGATCTGCATAATTGACAAAGGCGTATTTGGGCTTGAGTTCCAATGCCCAGTAGTCATTCACCAGATAACTATAGGATACAGTGTCTGATAAGACTTGAAAACCGTTGGCTACGCCACGAGGAACAAAGATACCCTTACTTGCATCAATTACTGTTTGATAGGTATTTCCGAAAGTTTCGCCCTCGCGTAGATCAACCCAAGAACCCAGAACCTTCCCACCATCTGCTACAGAAATGTACTTATCCCAAGGTTCTGCGTGTAGACCACGGAGAACATTTTTACGTGAGAAGGATACATTGTTTTGTAATTTGCCTTCTGCAAAGAAAGACTCTGGGAAACCAAGGGGAAGCATTTTTTCCTTTTGAAAATTTTCTTTAAACCAACCACGATTATCACCGTGAACTGGGATATCAAATTCTAACATACCTGGAATAGCTTCAACCTTGCGAACCACAAGCGTCTTACCGAAAAAATTATCTGTCATCTATGCTTCTCCAATCAAACGGAGCAAATATTGTCCGTATTCATTTTTCTTAAGAGGTTGTGCTAACTTTAATACATCCTCACGGCTGATATAGCCCATACGATAAGCGATTTCTTCTAGATTTGCAACTTGAAGATTCTGCATACGTTGCACTGTTTCAATATACTGTGAAGCTTCTAATAAACTTTCATGAGTTCCTGTATCCAACCAAGCAAAGCCACGTCCCATAACCTCAACTGATAAGTCTCCACGATTTAGGTAGGCCTTGTTCACATCTGTAATTTCCAATTCACCACGAGGACTTGGTTTAATATTTTTTGAAATTTCTACAACAGCATTATCATAGAAATAAAGGCCGGTCACTGCATAATTGGAACGAGGATGTTCTGGTTTTTCCTCAATAGAAACAGCATTCATCTCCTCATCAAATTCCACAACACCAAATCTTTCAGGATCCTTAACTTGATATCCAAAAACAGTTGCACCTTTCTCTTTCTTGACTGCCTTTTGGAGCATTTTAGATAGACCAGGTCCGTGATAGATATTATCCCCCAAAATCAGAGCAACACTGTCATCACCAATAAATTCCTCACCAATAAGGAATGCCTGAGCAAGTCCATCCGGACTAGGTTGCTCTGCGTACGAAAGTTTAATTCCAAACTCAGATCCATCTTGAAGTAACTCTTTAAACCGGGGTAAATCTTGTGGAGTTGAGATAATTAAAATATCTCTAATTCCAGCTAGCATCAGAGTTGAAAGAGGATAATAAATCATCGGTTTATCATAAACCGGCATCAGCTGTTTTGATGCAGCTCGAGTCAATGGATATAAACGTGTCCCCGAACCACCTGCAAGAATAATACCTTTCATAGTGAAGAAACCTTTCGAATTAATTTTCTTTTTTATAAATCAAAACTATATTTTTTTTGTAATTCATCTTCATATTTTTCAGATTGATTGCTAATTATTATCAGCCCATTCTACCTTGTAAGAATGATGAGAAACCTGTTTTGATACAGGAGGTAACTCCATATAGTTACCATATTCATACCTTAAAACATTATCATAATTGTTCGGAACACGGAACAATTCTCCCCTGAACTCTAAATACTGCTCTTTTTCAAACTCATTATAGTGAAAGATACATTTTTTAGCATTACCAGTACCTGTTTCAAAAGTTGCAATATAAATACTCGTATCAAAATCATAATAACTGTTATGACTCTTGATCCTATTTAGAAAATATCTGCTCCCTATTAATTTAAATGGGAAATTTTTTAACCATCTTAATAGGCCCTTAATTTTAGACATAGAAGATGGAAATAATTTTAATCTAGATTTTTTCCAGTATCTATAAAGCTTAAAGGCTTCATTATATTGTTTCACTGCCAATTCATAATCATCACCAGCTCCATCTATTAAAAAAATATCAACATAAATTCCTAGCCTAACAGATTCAACTATATCATAATCTTGTATAAGAACTGTGCGAGTATCCACTACTTTAGGCAACGGTACTTGGAAATCATTATTCGTTTCAGATGAAATCAGTTTGTAATAAGGATGAGGAGTATCAGCCAAAATTAACAGTAATTTTTTATAATCTTCCCTAGGCATCATAATATCTATATCATCATCCCAAGGAATGAAATCACCATGCCTTACAGCACCAAGTAGGGTGCCATATGCCAAGTAGTATCTAATATCATTTTCGTCACAAATTTTTTTGATAAATTGTAAAATAGAAAATGACATATCTTGTATTAAAGATAGTGTAAATTTTTCTTTCATCTAGTCCCTAATTTCTCTATTTTAACTTTCTTAGTGTTCTACTTTGAAAATATCGAGCTAAATATAAAAATAAAGCATTCGATTTCAAATATTTTTTCATAAATAACAATCTACTTTTGTATAAAATCTCCAATTGCTTACTCTTTTGACTTATCGACTTACTAATACTAACCGAGTGTTCATGTCTATAATAATCATCTAAAATCAATAGTGTTTTATAGTTTTTATCCTTTAACTTAAAGCCAAGAGTTGTCTCTTCTCCAAATAAAAACATTTCCTCATCATAGCCACCAACTGCTAAAAATTTATCAATGTCATATAGCAACAATGCTCCTGGTACACAATCTACATATTGTTCTGATTTTTTGAAATCTAATTCATAATTAGGTGAGAATAAACGAGATAATCTAGCTGAGTTTGAAACAGCATATTCAAATGATGTAGGAACCTTCCAAGCCAAGTCTCTTATTCTTTGATTATTAATATCATGTTGTATCGCAGATACTACAGCTAATTGAGGTTGCTTTTTCATGGTTAAAATAAATCTTTTGATAAGTTCATTAGAAAAAACGACATCTGGATTTGACAGAAGAACATACTTGGTTGCGAAATACCTCTTAATATATTTCGTTCCAAAATTATTCCCATACCCATATCCACCATTCTTATCACTTCTTATAAGGGTAACCTTATTTGAAACTAATGCCTGCAATTCAATATAAGAATCATCTTCAGAACAGTTATCTACAATCACAATATGCTCAAATACTGAATAATTTTCGATGGTCTTCACTAATTTTCGTACAGTACTAGCATCATTATAATTCAAAATCAAACAAACGCAAGAATCCATCATTTATTTCTCCTTTTGAAAATTAAATAAGTCAAATCATTTACTATTCCCATTGCCAACTTCTCTCTAAAAATCACAAGCGAAAAAGCATAGAAAATCGTAAATATCATACCATATACTATACAAGTTAATAAGCCTGTAGTAAGTGGAATATTAAATTTTACAAATATCAAAATACTAGATGCAACAAAAGTAGATAGAAGTGAAGAAACAATTTCTTTGAACTCTAAAGTCCGAATTATAATATCCTTTAAAGCTATAAAATGAACTACTAAAACTGCAAATTCTGCTAGCGTAGAGGATACTGCAGCCCCCTCACCACCACTTATTGGTATCAATAAGAAGTTAAAAGTTAAATTTATCATTACTCCAACCAAAGCTCCTATCACTGTATATTTTTCTTTTTCCAAAGGAATTAACAGTTGCCATGCTGTAACACTGCTAAGCCCTACAAAAATTAGTGAAGGAAGTAAATACTGTAGCATTGGGATAGCAGATAAATAATCTTCCCCCGCTAATACCAATATGATATCTTTCGATAAAATAGTCATCAAGAAACAAACTGGTATAGCTGTAACTATAATAAATTCAAATGATTTTCTAATCATATTTTCAAAATTTATGCGACTCCCATTTTTTAAAGTATAAGAAATTTTGGGTAACATAACTGCGCCTAGTGCGGTAACTAAACTTACTAAAATATTCTGTATTTTAATCGCAGCAGCATAATATCCTACACTTTCATTTCCTTTGATAAAACCCAACATGACTTGATCGAGGCTTGTAAAAATTACAGTTGTTGCATTATATAAAAACAATGTTACAATAGGAACTATATGAATCAAAAAATTATAATTCTGTTCTTTTTTTATACCCAGGTCTACGTACTTGGATAATCTCAAAACATTTAATACATTTGATCCAACTGAAGCAAATACATTTATACCAGCATACAAAATATAATCTTCCGGTTGATGAATAAAAATCAACATTAGAATAATTGAAATAATTTTAAAAAAAATATTCCTGAACGTGATATACTGATACTGTTCAATCGCTTGATAAAACCACTCTACACCCAGCATATTAAATAAAATTGTTAACGAAGTTACAGAAAATAATAGTAACTCATTAAAAAATTGAGGGACAGTTAACAGCAAAATAGCAAATACTATGTACGATAGCAAAGTAAAAACAGAATTAAGTATTAATAGCTCAGTAACAACTTTAGATAATTTTTCTTTGCTATCCCTCACCTCTGCACATTTACGAATTCCATATGAAGGAATACCCATAGAAGACATTATTGAGAAATATCCTACTACTGAGCTAGCAAAGGCAATTTTCCCATTGGCTGTACTGAGAAGTACTCTAGAAATGTACGGAAAAGTTATCAAAGGGAAAATAATACCTGACAGTTTTAGAATGATATTCATCAAAAAATTATATTTAATAGATTTCACTTTAAAACTTTTATCCATATAATTCTTTTTCCCTATCCTTATCAAGTGTTTCTTCAGAATATACTTCTGAAATTTTAGCATCCAAAAAACTAAAAATAGCTAAGTAGAATGGAACATCAAAAATACGTTGCCTATCAAAAATATTCAATAATAAACATGATCCAATCAAATATGTGGTAAGTCCGATAGAGTAAAGCTTATAGTTTGAGTGCCCTACTCTAAAAGACCTAGTTACAACTTTGATTGCTTTTACAAATAGTAAAATATGTGTTAGTATCGTGAATATGCCGATTTGTATAAGTGTTCCAAATATTCCTAGATCATCTAAGTAATAGATACTCCACGAATTTCTAGCCATGATACTATCAGCTATCGGGTTACCTCTCAGTAAAAAACCTAAACCAAAATAAGAATGATTTTGTGACATTATTGACAAATAATGTGATAATCCTTGAAATCTAACAGCAGTTGAAGCACCATACTCACCATTAGTGGAAATCCTACTTATAAAGCTTTGCAATAGATGGGAATCAAATACTAATAAATAAAACCCAGATACAAAAATTAATATTTTAAAAAAATATCCATTTTTTGTCTTGTTTATCTTCGAAAAATATATCACAAATATTGTCAAAATAGAAATAAAAGTTTGAAAACGAACTCGAGTTATAAATATTAAAAATAGCAACATTAAGCATACAATACACTTGTATATTAGGCCGGATATTCTATTATTTAGAGATTGTACTGCTACAAAAACTAATGTTATACCGTAAATCATTCCTGATTCAACTCTCTGAAAACCATCTCTAATCCATTCTTCGTATTGGAATANTAATCTTGGAAAATAGATTTCTCCTCTATAATTATACATTAACCAACTAAACATCCGTATTAATAACATAAATAAAACAATTTTTGAAACAACAGCTATAAGATTCTCTATTGTATCATCCATGTAAAAAATAAAAATAATAGGAAAAGCAGCTATAGGCAGCAAATACTCTAATAAGATGTGTTTCATTACTTCTCCCCACGAATAGTCATAAGTAATCTTAGAGAAGACTATCATAATTACAACAACTAATAAATATATGAATAAATAGTGGTTTAAAAATTTCGCTTGTTTTTTAAATTTATAGTCATTATGTAAAAAAACAGGAATACTAAGAAATAAAGACCCTAAAACGATGATAAATCTCTGATAAAAATTTCCAAGTATTTCATTAGGAAAAAGCAACGGTACGCCTATCATAAACGACACAAACACAATAATAATAAACTTATATAATGATGATACTTTAATCATTAAGTACTTCCTACTATTCAATAATATCTTGGACTATTTTATCCAAATTATCTTTCTCAAAAAATTTGTAACAATTATCTCTCATTATAGAGTAATTGGAATCAATGTATTGAATCATTTCAAGAATAGATTCAGTTTTCATGTCTGTTACACATTTCCCAATTCCATATTGTTCGAATGGCCTTAATAATCCTAAAACGTTTGTTCCAATCATTGGAACTCCAAAAGCACTATACTCATAAATTTTATTAGGAGCACAGTACAGTGCATTAATTACAGGATGTAGAGCAGATTGCGTTGGAACATAAGGTGTTAACCCAATATAAGCATACTTAATGAACTCAAGATGAGACGGAGCTGTATGATAACCCAGATACTCAATGTTGGGATATTGTTTTAACATATCTTTAATATAATCGTCTCCAACTGGACTTCTACCAATTATATATAATGCAAAATTTTCAAAATTACCCAAAGCTTTAGCAAAATCTTCTATATTTCTTTCTGGAGTAATAATACCAGAATATAAAATAACCTTTCGTGTTTCATTCTTTATTCTTTCTAAAGCTTTTTTTGTATCTTTAGACAGTTCACCGGTTTCAATTGAATAAGGCTTATTTGGTAACACAGTTGGAAGCTTTGGTAAATTCCACCAAGCCTGTTGAATGTATGCTCGATCTAAATCAGGAACCACAACTTTATAAGCTTTTTGGGCATATTTATCCAAGGGGTAATCTAGAAACTTTATTTTTGTAAAATGTGGGAAGCGTTGAATTAACTCCATTAGTTGCATTATGTGTTTATATTCCAAAACAAGACTACCCAAAATTTTTGCAGATACATCTGTTGTTGTCCATAATAAATCAGAAGAATACATAGATTTTTTTACTACTTTCCGAAATTCTTTTGTATCCACAAAAGCTCGTACTAGCTTATTTTTTAATCCAGGTCCTATATGAAAAGGTATATAAGTATAGTTAAAGTATTTACTTTTCTTCATCCATTCTGGTACTTGATCTATTTTAGTCGAACTAATCATGTCTATAATCGTATCATTGTGAATAAAGTTCTGGATTAAACTCATCACTGGTGGATATAACAAAAAATTCCCAACATGGACAATAGTAATCTTCTTATGCTCACTCATCAAATATCTCTTTCCTTTATCTATTCTAATATCTTAACGATTTTTTCACTAGCAAACCCATCACCATAAGGATTGCTTGCCTTACTCATTTGGCTATAGAGTCTTTGATCTGAAAGTAAATTTGAAAATTCTTGATAAATAGTCTCTTCTTCTGTACCAACAAGTCTTAACGTTCCCGCTTCTATCCCCTCAGGTCGTTCTGTCGTATCACGCATGACCAATACTGGTTTACCAAGAGCAGGCGCTTCTTCCTGAACTCCACCAGAATCGGTTAAGATCATATAAGATTTCTTCATAAAATTATGAAAATCTATCACCTCTAAAGGCTCAACCAAACTAATTCTATCTTCACTTCCAAAAATTCTTCTAGCAACTTTACGAATTTTGGGATTTTTATGAATAGGATAAATAACTTTTACATCATCAAATTCTTGTAAAACACGTTTCACTGCTTTGAACATATTCTCCATTGGTTTCCCCAGATTTTCACGTCGGTGCGCAGTAAGTAAGATTAATCTATCATTTCCGACCCAATCTAATAGTGCATGATGATAAGTTTCAGTTATTGTCGTTCTTAAAGCATCAATTGCAGTATTTCCTGTTACAAAGACAGTCGACTCCTCTTTCCCCTCATTTAATAAATTTAATTTAGCCTGTTCTGTAGGAGCAAAATGATAATCTGCTACAATAGACACAACTTGACGATTAAACTCCTCTGGGAACGGGCTATGAATGTTATATGTCCTCAACCCAGCTTCGACATGGCCAATTTTTATATTAGAATAAAAAGCTGCCAAAGAAACTGCAAAAGTAGTCGTAGTATCTCCGTGGACTAGAACAACATCTGGTCGTTCCTTCTCCAAAACAAACTGAATTTTACTTAAAATAGATGTTGTAATACTAAATAAAGTCTGTTCTTCTTTCATAATTTCCAAATCATAGTCTGGAACAACATCAAATACGTCTAATACTTGTTGTAACATTTCTTTATGTTGCCCTGTCACACAGACAATTGTTTGAAAATTTTCATTTTTTTCAAATTCTTTTACAAGAGGACACATTTTTATACCTTCAGGTCGTGTCCCAAATACTAGCATAACTTTTTTCATAATTATCTTTCTTTCTAAAATGTATTCCAAATTTTATCCATTTATTGTTTTCATAGAATTAGCTTTAAAAACAATTTTTTGGGATATAATTATTCAATTTATGATTTAATGACTTAACTTTGATAATCATTATTATTTTTCAAAACTAGATTTCACAGGATATCTATTTTCAAAAGCCTCTAATAATTTAGATTTATAATCCTCAAAATCTTCAATACCATCACCATCATTTAAGCAAATAACTGAATATCTAGGAGAATTAATTTCTTTAATAATATCCAATAGTTCTCTAGAAATATCATAGTAATTTCCAAATTTCGTTGAACGAGGACTAAAATGACCCATACATAACTGCCAATATCTTATAAGCCAATGGTTAATATCATCTTTTTGTCTAAACTTATGCGTTGACACTTCCTCTAATAGCTCTGTTTCTTTACTCCAAACTATGTCAAAAAACTTTTTGCTATATGAAACCGGTATATGATTATCATAAAATCCTAAAATATTTTTCCACGGTAAAACACAAAAGTTTTTAATAAGATGCTTTCCATATTTAAGACTAAAAAACTTGACCCAGTTATTCTTAATTACCTCATGCATAGAAAAATACTCATTCAAAATTTCTATATTATTCAATACAATCGAAGCAATACTTCCTTTTTTAGGGACAATAGGACTAAAAACACCAATATCCCTAGGCAATGACTCTTCAAAAAAGTCTTTTGGTAGCAACGGTTTATTGATAAACATATCATCATTAAAGTTAACAAATAATTCTGATAAACCTGGAATCTTATGAAAGTTAAGCTCTATAACGTTGGAATTAAAAGTAGGCAGAAATTTATTATCAATATAATCTTCGTGTTTTACAATCACTAACTTATCACAATTGATATTTAACCAATCAGGTACGTGCCCTTCTGTAACAAAAAATATCTTGTTAACCCATGGAGCATGCTGTTCAACCGCTCTAAACCAGTATTTCAATATTCCCCAGTCCCTATATCGTGAACTGGTATTCATGCCGTTATCATGTTGTGGTAGATATGATTGTTTTTTTTCTATCCAAATAGGGTCATTCCCATCAACCCAAGTTATAACAAAATCAATCTTTTGATTCATTTTCTCCTCTTTTTATTCATAAACTGTGATATATTTTTTTGTTGCATTCTGATCTGAAATAATTTTACCAGGATTTCCTATTACAATACTATTATCCGGAACACTAAAATTAACAAAAGCACCTGGAGCAATTAAAACATTGTTACCAATGTTAACTTTCCCAACGATAATTGAATTTGTCCCAATCCAAACTTTATCTCCAATAGTAGGGCATCCTTTATTTATCCCACGATTCTGTTGACCAATCAAAACACCATTTAATATGGTAACGTTTTCGCCGATTTTAACTCTTGGATTAATTACTATATTCCCTAAATGTTCTATTTTAAAACCTTTTCCAATTTCAACTGACGCTGGAATATCAGTTAAATACAAAATTTTACAACATTGAAAAATTAATCTATAAAATAAAAACAGCGGTAGAGTGATTGTTTTTTTTCTATAAATTTCACACTTTCTCTTATAGATCATAAAACGATACTGAGGTATAAAACACGGGAACTTCTGCCGCCATCTTTTCTTATCATATTCCAACTTATTTTTTTGCATAAAATTCCTCTATTTACTCTGATACAATTGCTTTAAATCTTCTACATGTTTTTCAATCGTCTCGACACTTTTTGAAATTCCCCCTCCAATATCTAAATCTATTTCTTCAATTTGTTTAAATCTATGATTACTGTCTACTAAATCTTTAGAGCCTACATTTTCAGAAACAAAAACATTTACACCGTATGATATTGCCTCTAATGTTACTAGACCAAATGTTTCCTTCCAACGACTTGGAATAATTAAGTAATCTATTTCAGAATAAATTTTATCTAACTCGTTTTGAGAAAACCGCCCTCTCTGTACAACAAAATCTGGTGCAAACCTATTAGCGCTATGTCCATATGTATTTATCTGATATTTTTTTCTATCTAATTTTTGGGCAAATTCTAAAAAATCAAAATATCCTTTATATTCCTCATCCGGACCAATATAAGCAACAATTTTCTTTCCTCTTTCGTAGCGTTTAATATTTTGATTCTTAATTTTTGCAGTTGTTATATTAAGAATTTCCCCCTTGGGTTCAAATGGTAAATTATTTTTATATATTGATTCAGCTAAACTACTATTAAAATGAAACTTATCAACTAGTTCAAACATTTCTACATAATACTTTTTCAGTTTATTATAATTCGTTTTTTCTAAAATAGTTTCAATTTCTTGAGAAGTTTTGTGTTTAGGATTCTTTTTTAACTGTTTCATCAACTTCCTAATTATTGGATAGAAGGTCATCTGAAAAATACGAAGTTTTTTTGTAGATAAAGCATCAATAGACATAATATTCCACGTCAAATTTGTATTATTTCCATCAAATGAAATACCATTATAATAAAAATTTGGTGTTGGTGCCAAACCATAATAATCGTGTGTAGAGTATATAATTTGAATATTTAAATTTTTTGCAGCTTCTAAAAATTCTTTATGTAATCCAATCAGCGAGTGAATATGAATAACCTCTGGTTTTAGTTTTCTAAGAAAATCTAAGAATATTTTTTTATCACTTTTCATCATAAAATCGGAGGGAGTAGCAATCCCCCCAAAAAGTGCCAGTGGCAAGCTATTAACCAATCCAAAAGTTTTTATACCAAATCTCTCAGATTTCTCTTCTATTCTTGGTTTTTTCCAAAAAAATAACTGGCTTGACGGATACAATGCAAACACTTCAAAATTCTGACGTTTTTGTTCAATCATTAAATCTGTAGCGTAACCAACTAAACCACCTGTTCGCTCCGGAGCAAAGCCAATTGTGTAATGTAATATTTTCATATAGTTATTTTGTAAACAAGGTTTCATACTCATCAACAATCATTTCCCAAGAAAAACGTTCTTTAACTTGTTTTGTTGACAGTTTGTTCATTTTTTCAATTTCTTCTTGTGACAATTCTTCGCTTGTTTTAATAATATGCTGGAGATTGTCTTTTCTCCAATAAATGGCTCCGTCTTCACCAACCTCACGGTTAAAACCAACATCTAATAGCAGGTTAAGCTTGGTAGATGCTAGAGCCTCTAGTAGCGATGGGTTGGTTCCTCCAACCTCATGCCCATGAAAATACGCAAAAGCATTCTCACGAATGTACTTAAGTAATTCTTGGTCATAGACAGTACCAACAAATTTGATCCTAGAATCTTTTTCAAAACCAGTATCTTGTAACAACTGATCATAAAATTTATTTTGCTCCACATTTGTGATCAGAACAAAATCTTTCTTAGAATTTGACTTTATAAACTCACGAATCATGGCTTCGTAGTTATTTTCAGGAACAAAGCGCCCTACCACTAGATAATAGCCATTTTCTCTAATTCCCTTTTCCTGATACCAGTTTCGCACTTTAGTATCTGCGGGTTTCAGTGTTGAAGGAGTCGTATCAGTTCCATAGGCGATATAGATCGTCTTTGGATGATACTTTTTGTAATCTTCTTGAATATACTTTTCGATATTTTTACTATCACAGACTAATAGATCAGCGTATTTAACCATGAGCTGTTCTGAGAATTTCCAATACTTCCGAACAGGTAAACTCCATTTTGCTCTCAACCATTCATGGCCATCAGGATTCACAAGTAGACTTCCTCCGATGGCAAGAATTTTTTTCCTGATCCCAGAAATAAAAGGGCCGATTCGGCAAGCTAAAATATAAAAAATTGGGGCCTCATCCTTATTTTCCTTAGCTAAATCAATAGCTTTGTTAACCGCTGCAATATCATAGGCGATAGCACGTGCTGGACCAATTTTAGGCACATCTATATTAAAACAAATAGCACCATTATACTCAAACATGTCTTCTGTAATACCTGACTTAGATGAGTTTTCCCGCATACAAGCTACATAGTACTGGATTTGCTTATCTTTATGGTATTCAGTTAATTTTTCTACGAAAGTTTCAAAGCCCCCATACTTAGCAGGAATCCCTTTAGACCCAATGATATAAACTGACTGTTTCATTTCTCTCCTAACATGACGGGAGGGCAGAAATTACTTCGCCCCATCCTTCATCAATACAACTTTAATTGTTTTCAACAGAATTTCAATGTCTTTCCAAATTGTCCAATCGTCTATATAAGCTACATCTAATTTAACAACTTCATCAAAATTCTTAATCTCACTTCTACCACTAACTTGCCAAAGTCCAGTGATACCCGGTTTAAAACTCAATCGACGTTTTTGTTCAGGTGTGTACGTCTCATATTCATCAACTGTTGGCGGTCTTGTTCCCACTAGGCTCATATCTCCTTTCAGAACATTCCAAAACTGGGGAAGTTCATCCAAGCTAGTTTTACGGATAAAGCGACCAATTTTTGTAATGCGAGGATCATTGTCCATCTTAAACATACCACCCTGCATGGTATTTTTCTCCAACAATTCTCTCTTTTTATCCTCAGCATCAATACACATTGATCTAAATTTATAAAAAGTAAAATGTCGGCCGTTTTTTCCTATGCGAGTCTGGGCAAAAATAGCAGGTCCACCATCTTTTCGAATAGCTGGAACTAGAACTATACTAACTAGACCACAAATCATTAAACCAAAAATAGAACCAATAATATCTATGACACGCTTAGCAATTACATGACTATTCTTATAAAATTTCGTCGAAAAAGTAATGACATTTAGACCAGCCATCCCACGGATTTTTTTGTCACGCCCTAGATTATGGTCAAAAGCATTTAGATTAACCGTTACATCAATTCCCATCGTTTCAAAACGAGAAATAAATTCACCAATATCATATTCTTCACTAGGAAGATTGATAAACACTTCGTCCACAACTTCGTGAGTTGCAAAATTTAAAATATCTTCGACTGGTACGACTGTAATAGTATCATGTTGAAAATTAGGTTTATCTAATACACTAACTGCCACCAGTTCTCCAAAGAAATCACCCGCATCAAGTAATTTATCCATCACTTTCTCAACTCTAGATGTTGCTGTAATCAAGAATAGTTTTTTACTCCATTTCAAATTAGGAAATATCCGTTTCGAATAATACTTGATACAAATATTGACTAGATACATTAGAATCGAGTGTAAGGTTAAGAAATACACCATGCCTCGTCTAGAGATACTAAAGCGTTCTTCTAAAAAGAAATTAGAAAGACTAATTGCCAATGCAAAGAAAATGATATATTTTGTCAAGCGAACAAGTTCAATCAAACTCCCTCGTCTAAAAAAATCTTGACCGTAATCGCTAAAATAAAATACGATGTAGTGGAGAATATATAGGACAATCATTGTTGTTGAAAGAATATCTGTCTCTTTAACAAAACTAAGAGAATACCCCAGTAACACTACTATAAAACTCTGGATTACTGCCAGAGATATTTTTATCCCTCTCTCTTCCATAACTACTTCCTTAGTCTATCCCTTATTCTATCCCCTATTTTTTACCGTAAGAACCATACTCACCGTAAGAACCATATTTCTCAGCTGAAGTATTGAATTTATTTAATACAACTCCTAAAAATGGTTTATTCGTTTGTTCCAATTGACCTTTAGCCTTCTGAACATCTTTTCTGTTAGCTTCTCCTGCCGCAGTAACTAAAACAGATGCATCACATTTTTGTGTAATAATAGCTGCGTCGATTACGATACCAATAGGCGCTGTATCAACAATAATATAATCAAAATACTTGCGAAGTGTGTCAATCATAGTGCTAAAATTTTCACTTTGCAATAAAGCAGTTGGGTTGGGTGAGATAGACCCAGCTTGAACCACAAATAGATTCTCAACATTGGTATCACATAAACCATGAGATAGGTCTGTTGTTCCAGATAAAAATTCTGTCAATCCAGTAATTTTTTCACGTGACTTGAAGACACCTGACATGACAGAATTCCGAATATCAGCATCTACTAACAAGGTCTTATAACCTGCACGCGCGAATGCCCAAGCAATATTTGTAGAAGTCGTTGACTTTCCTTCACCCGGTTTTACAGAAGTGATAGAAATTACTTGTAAATTATCTCCACTCAATTGTATATTCGTACGCAAGGCATTATAGTATTCTTCCGCTTTTTTGGCCAGATCTAATTTTTTCTGTGCTATTTCTAATGTCGGCATATCTCTCTCCTATTTCAATTTATCCAGATTTGGAACAACTCCCAACAATGCAATTTGCATAACATCTTCAATATCCTCTGGACGTTTCACTCGTGTATCAACCAGTTCAACGATAAGAACAGCGATAACCGTAAAGACTGTTCCTCCAAGTAGTCCAATAATTGTATTTCTACGAATATTTGGAGAAGATGGTGCTGTAGCCGGACGAGCTTCTTCAAGTGTTGTGACATCAGAAACGCGTGTGATACTGATAATCTTTTCAGCTGCTACTTCTCTCAATGAGTTAGCAATACGACTAGCTTCCTCAGGGACTCTATCATTAACGGAAATAGATACGATACGAGTATCGACTGGTACAGTTACCTTGACTTTACTAGCCAAAGCTTTTGGTGATAGATCTAATTTCAAATTAGATGTAACTTTTTCCAAAACATCTTGAGACAAAATAATTTCACGATAGTCTTTAACTAAGTATGATCCAGCTTGCAAGTCTTGGTTTGTCAAACCAGGCTTATCTCCCTGATTACGGTTGACTACATAAATCCGTGTAGTACTAGTGAACTCCGGTTTTACGATAAAAGCACTGTAGGCAAAAGCTAAAGCTCCAACTACAATCGCTACCAATGCAATTAGAATTTTTCTTTTCCAAAGAATTTTAAACAGGTGAAATACATCGATTTCCATAGTATTTTGTTCTTTCATATTTTCTCCTAAATTATTTGATCCATTATAATTTTCCTAGGGTTCTCTACAAATAGCTCTTCTGCCTTGTCTCTACCATACTTTTTAGAAATAATCTGTCGAGCATCCTCCATGTAGGGAGGTCTACTATCTAAGTTATGCATGTCACTTGCAATGACATGAACCAGGTCTCTCTCCAAAAAATATTGAGCTCTCTTTTTCATAAATTTATAGGTTTCACCAAAGAGCTTAGGTTTTAGAACATGAGAACTATTTACTTGCGTATAGCATCCCATATCAATCAGTTCCCTAACACGTTTTTCATTGTTTTCCAACGCATCATAACGTTCAATATGAGCAATCACTGGGGTAATCCCTAACATCAAAATATTGCTTAACCCTTTATGAATATCGCGATAGGGTGTATTCATACTAAATTCAATCAAAGCATAACGACTGTTATTGAGAGTAGGAATGCGCTTGTTTTCTAGTTTTTCTAGAACATCCGGAGTATAGTATATCTCTGCTCCGTAAGCAATGACCAAATCATCTGCCACTTCTTTAGCAATCTCACGAACCTTTAAAAAATTCGTCGCTATTTTTTCTTCTGGAGTCTCAAACATCCCTTTTCGACGATGGGAAGTCGAAACAATCATCCGAACTCCTTGATTATATGCTTCTATTAAAAGAGCTTTACTATCTTCTATAGACTTTGGCCCGTCATCTACATCAAAGACAATGTGAGAGTGGATATCAATCATATCATCTTCCCTCCATCACATCTTGTATCGCACTTTTAACAGCTGCTAGACTACTATCATCGATTTCCATCATATAGAGATTACTATCTGGCATAGCATAAGAAGGAAGTCCCATTTGACCTGTACCTTTGAGATCTTGAGAGTTGACTTTATAATTGCCACCACTCTCCAGTTGATCATTAACCAAATCTATCATCGTTTCGATAGGCATATTTGTTTGAAGGGAATCTTGCAAACCTTGAATAATATCACTATAATTTTTTAAGGCTTCAGTAGAAGTTAATTTCTGAATAATTGCGACAATAACCTTTTGTTGATTACGACCACGGTCACGATCTCCATCAGCCAACGAATAGCGTTCACGAACAAACCCAAGAGCTTGTTCAGAATCTAAATGGACATTTCCTACTGGGAAGTGGAACTTCCCGTGACGAGATGTAAACTCCTGATCATTGTATACATCTACACCACCTAAAAGGTCAATCAATTTCAAGAACGAAGTGAAGTTTAGACGAACATAGTAATTAATATCAACTCCATAAAGATTTTCCAAAGTATGAATAGAGGAGTCAACTCCATAAATACCTGCATGAGTCAACTTATCTTTTTGATTATTCCCGCCGTCAGCAATCGGAACATAAGAATCTCGAGGGGTTGTTGTCAATAGAATTTTTTTTGAATCTTGATTAACAGTCATCAAAATGTTGACATCTGAACGAGAAACTGAACTAATTGGTCCGTAAGTGTCAATACCACTCACATAGACATTGAAGGATTTGTTCTTAGAAACTTTAGGAGCAGCTACTTCTTTGGTGATATTTTTAGTGTAGATTTTCCTAATTTTTGATGCGTAATCAGGGTATTCAGATTCTATAATATTTTCAAAGACGCTATTTAAGACAATCGCTTTTGCTTCACCTGATACCAAGCTCTTATAAGCTGCAAGGTATGAGGTGCTTTGTTCAACCGTCAATTCTTTGCTCTGACTAGTTTTGATATCAGCTATCAATTTTTGAATATTATCATTATCAGTATCCGTAGGTCCTGTAACACTATCTAATTGCGTGACATTATGAACATCACTATCTTTCAGAACAACAACACTCATTGAGTATTCTGAGTAATTTGACGTAGAATTGATATGACTAGTAAAGCCGACAAATTGTTGCAGTGCAAAAAAAGAAACTGAACTCATTAAAATAGCTAGTGTTAAAAAGAAAATTGTAAACTTTTCTGCTTTTCTATAAATAATCAAAAGCAGACTCGCTAAAGCGACCAAAATCACTACAGCTGCCGTCATAACATTCAGGTATCTAAACGCCAATATATTATGTCTAAAAATCAAGAACAGCAAAAAACCACCCAATAATACATAAATGGTTAATAAAGCTATATTAATGCTCCGCTTAACTTTACCCGAACGGGCTCTTTTTGAACGTTTATTCATAGTTTTCCCCTATATGTTGATTATCAGAATTATTATATCACAATCATGAAATAATTTCCATTTATTCCTTTTTTTATCAGCGTTTTCAATACATCTTCTAAATGCACTCCGAAGGAATAATTGTTTTTTTATAACCTGTATAGTATCTATCGCTTCCTATTTTGACATTCTCGTTTCATAGACAGAGGAATACGAATCAAAAATATAACAAACAAGGTCCCTTACGGAACCTCGCTCATCTTTATTTAACATGATTTTCTGCTTCTTTTTGAGCTTTTTCGATTGCTTTTTTGCTTTCTTGCTCCCATTTTGTCTTAGCTTCTTCAAACTGTTTGGTTGTCACAGTATCTTTTTGCAGTTTCATGTACTTGTAGTTATTTCCGTCGCCCTTGATGCCGACAAGTGAGTACCCTCTTGTAAATGGTGTTACCTTGGTTACAGATGCTGTTCCACCACTTGACATGGCTGACATAATCAGAGAATTGTCAATCATCCAAGCCTGTGCTTCAGCATATTTTTCATAGCGTTTGACTACATCTTTATTTTCGCTATCTGCATCTTTGAGCATCTTGGTGTAGGTATCAAGACCTAAGCTAGTAATCTTAGCTTTATCTTCTTGAGCATCTAAACCAAAAATCTTGAGGTAGAACCCATCCTCTGCATTGAAAGGACTAAGATAAGTTGACGGATCTTGGTAGTCACCTACCCAGCCATCAAAGTTCAAATCATAGTCACGATCAGCTGGTGTTGGTGCCAAGAAGGCTACGTTATTAAAATCATCTGTTGAAAGTTGTTGAACATCAATGACAATGTTATCAGCACCCAAAACTGACTCAATGGTCTGCTTAACTGAGTTCATTCCTGTCACAGCATTTTTACTTGTCTGATCAACAGCCACATCCAAGTGAATTGGGAAAGTCACACCTTGACTTGCCAATTCTTTTTTAGCTTCCGCAAATTTTGCTTGGGCTTTTTCTTTGTTGAAATAGGCATCTTGAGCATCTGCCAAGTTAATACCTGACCATTCTGTGCCATAGTTGACCAATTTAGAAGCAACTACTTCTCCAAAGGTCTTGTCTCCAACTTGGACAAATGTAGGAGGCACTAGGATGTTACGAAGGGTCTTGCTAGCTGCTTCTTCCCCATTTGACTGGGCAGAATAGGCTGTCCGGTCCAAGGCAAAGTTCACTGCTTGGCGGAAGTTTTTGTTCAAGACAGCTGCCTCAGTTGACTTCTTCTGCTCATCTGTCGTTTTAGCAGTGTGATTGTAGGCCTTACGGTTGACGTTGAAATTAAAATACCAAGAAGTCTTGTCCTGCAAGCTATAGATGATATTATCCTTATATTTCTCCTTGGTCTTAGCAAAGTTAGAACTATTTGGATAAACCCCAGCGATAGAATAAGCTCCACTTTCAAAGTTACGGATGGTCAATTCTTGGTCTGAACCATCAAAGTAAGCCAATTTTACGTGCTCAATCGATACTTTGTCATGATCATAGTAATGGGGATTTTTCACATACTCGATAGATGATTTTGATGTAAAATCTTTTAACAAATAAGGTCCGCTGTAGAGAATGCTATCTGGAGATAGGGTCCCAAAATCTTTCCCTTTTGAGTTTAAAAACTCTTCATTTACCGGGAAAAGAATACTATTGGTTGTTTTTGAATTCCAGTAAGGCTCTGGACGTGCCAAAGTATACTCAACAGTCTGGTCGTCAATAGCTTTCACCCCAACCTTAGAGAAATCAGAATCCGCTCCTGTAATATAATCATTCAAACCCTTGATCGAGTTTTGAATCAAGTCAATGGCCTGTGATTTATTATCCACTGCGTACTTGATACCTGTCACAAAATCTTGTGCTTTGACTGGGGCGTACTCTTCACCGTCAGCCGTGAACCATTTGGCATCTTTTCTCAGTTTGTAGGTATAAGTCAGACCGTCGCTTGAAACAGACCAGTCTTCTGCCAAAGACGGAACTAAGTTCCCGTAGTTGTCATTTTCAAGCAAACCATCAACTAGGTTGGTAATGATGGCTGTATTATCAGCGTAGTAGTCTAATAAATAATTAAATGTAGTTGGGTTTCCACTAAAGGTTGATGAGTAAGTTTTTGTATCTGAACCTGATTGTCCGCAAGCAGCTAAAAGCAAAGCAGCCGCAAAGGTCAGGCCTGCACTAAGGATACGCTTTTTTGTAGTCATCTTCTTTCTCCTTTATGTTAGTTTTTATAACATAGGTTTATTTTACCAAAATAGTGGAAATTTGTAAAGTTAATTGAATTTCTAGAATGAAAGTTTATAAATCTTTGCCATAAAAAAACAAAGGATTTCTGCCTTTCATACAGTCCTCCCTTGTTTTTATACGATTTCGATTTTTAGATTTTTCTGTAAAAAATGTTTATAGTAATTCCACACAGAAAGCATCCCATGGAGCCAAGCTTTGTTTTTCAAAAACTTCTTGAGCCAAAGTGTTTTCAATCAAAACTGATTTAACGTTTCCTTCTACGGTCAAGTCTTGCTCTTCATTGGACAAGTTAGCCACAACTAGGAAACGACGGTTCCCATCTTTACGGATATAAACGAAGACCTTGTCAGTTGTTTCCAAGAGTTCAAAGTCAGCTCGAATCAGCCAGCTGTTTTCCTTACGAATTTGGACCAACTTCTGATAAGTATAAAAAATAGAATCTGGATTTGCCAGTGCTTCTTGAACGTTGATTTTTTCGTAGTTTGGATTAACTGCCAACCAAGGTTGACCTGTTGAGAAGCCAGCGTTTTTACTCTCATCCCATTGCATTGGGGTACGGGCATTATCACGACCAATGACACGGATACTGTCCATGATTTCTTCCATCGGAACGCCTTTTTCAAGAGCTTCACGCGCATAGTTGAGGGATTCAATATCTTCTACTTGGTCCAGTGTTTCAAACGGATAGTTGGTCATCCCAATCTCCTCACCTTGGTAGATATAAGGAGTTCCTCTCATGAGATGAAGTAAGATGGCAAAGGCTTTGGCAGATTTTTCGCGGTATTCTTGGTCATTTCCCCAAATTGAGACGATACGAGGGAGGTCATGATTGTTCCAGAAGAGCGAATTCCAACCGTCATCAACTCCTAACTCTGTCTGCCATTTGTTGAAGATTTCTTTTAACTTAGCGATATTCAGCTCTTTTTGATATTGCCATTTAGGTTGCCCTTCCTGATACTGAAGACAGATATGCTCAAACTGGAAGACCATAGACAATTCTTGACCCTTTGGATCAGAGTAAAGCTTAGCAATCTCTGGAGTTGCTCCCCAGGTTTCCCCTACTGTCAAGAGATCTTTGTCCCCAAAGGTGGCTCTGTTCATCTCCTTGAGATAAGGGTGGAGCATAGGACCATTATTAACCACCTTCTCGTCAGGAATTTTGCCAATCATGTCAATAACATCCATACGGAAACCGCCAATGCCTTTATCAATCCAGAAGTTCATCATCTCATAAATTTTCTGGCGAAGTTTTTCATTTTCCCAGTTGAGATCAGGCTGTTTCTTGCTG
Organism: Streptococcus mitis; assembly: GCF_003942765.1. Classification (GTDB taxonomy): domain Bacteria; phylum Bacillota; class Bacilli; order Lactobacillales; family Streptococcaceae; genus Streptococcus; species Streptococcus mitis_BE. The sequence goes on along the minus strand of NZ_RJNW01000002.1, from coordinate 273,935 downwards.
AAAAAGTGAAGATAGTATTGACCAGACTTTTCATCGTATTCCCAAGCAGAGCCACTAAAGATAGAATCTAAATCGTTAGGTTCATCCCGCCAGATATAGTAATCTCGCTCAGGGCTGTCAGGATTTTCACAGGCCTCGACAAACCAAGCATGTTCATCCGAGGTATGATTGACCACCAAGTCCATGATGATACGAATATCACGCTTCTTGGTTTCTGCAATCAGTTGGTCCATATCTTCCATGGTACCGAAAATAGCTGCAATTGCTTGATAATCAGCAATATCATAGCCATTATCATCCATAGGACTGTCATAAACGGGAGAAAGCCAAATTGCTGTGATTCCTAGCTTTGCTAAATAGTCCAACTTACTAGTAATACCTGGCAAATCACCAATCCCATCTCCGTTGCTATCCATAAAACTCTTTGGATAGACTTGATAGACTACGGCATTGTGCCACCATTTTTCTTGCATCTTCTTACCTCATTGTTTTCATAATCTGTAATCTATGATAGCGCTTTTTAAAATTTTATGCAAGCGTTTGCCTAATCTTTTTGATTCCTTTTTTAACTCCATAGTTTCCTAACTTCCAATTTTTTATTATAATAGAGGTCAGAGGTAAAAAAATGAAAAAACAAGCTTTTAGTTCTGAACAATATTTGAATCTACAGCGCGACCACATTTTGGAGCGCATTAACCAATTTGACGGCAAGCTCTACTTGGAGTTTGGCGGTAAAATGTTAGAAGATTTCCACGCCGCTCGTGTACTACCTGGCTATGAGCCTGACAATAAAATCAAGCTCTTGCAAGAATTAAAAGAGCAAGTCGAGGTTGTAATTGCCATTAATGCTAGCAACATCGAGCATTCCAAAGCACGTGGTGACTTGGGCATTTCTTATGACCAAGAAGTTCTTCGTTTGATTGATAAATTCAATGAATTGGGAATTTTTGTTGGCTCCGTTGTCATCACACAGTACGCTGGTCAACCAGCTGCAGATGCCTTCCGCAACCAACTTGAGAAAAACGGAATTGATTCTTATCTTCACTATCCAATCAAAGGATATCCGACGGATATGGATCACATCATTTCTCCAGAAGGTATGGGGGAAAACGACTACATCAAAACCAGTCGCAACTTGATCGTCGTAACTGCTCCTGGACCTGGTTCTGGAAAATTAGCAACTTGTATGTCAAATATGTACCACGACCAAATCAATGGTATCAAGTCTGGTTACGCTAAATTTGAAACCTTCCCCGTTTGGAATCTTCCCCTTCATCATCCAGTCAACTTGGCTTATGAAGCTGCCACAGCAGACCTTGACGATGTCAACATGATTGACCCTTTCCATCTTCAAACCTATGGAGAAACCACTGTAAACTACAACCGTGATATCGAGATTTTCCCAGTGCTCAAGCGCATGTTAGAACGTATCCTTGGTAAATCTCCATACGCTTCTCCGACAGATATGGGTGTCAACATGGTTGGTTTCGCTATTACTGATGACGATGCTGCTGTCGAAGCTTCTAAACAAGAAATCATCCGCCGTTACTATCAAACTGTTCTTGATTTCAAAGCCGAAAAAGTTGGTGAAGCTGCTGTCAAGAAAATAGAATTGCTTATGAACGATCTTGGCATCACACCTGCAGACCGTAAGGTTGCTGTCGTTGCGCGCCAAAAAGCAGAAGAAACTAGCGGGCCAGCCCTAGCCCTTGAATTGCCAAGCGGAGAAATTGTCACTGGTAAGAACTCAGAACTCTTTGGCCCTACAGCCGCTGCTCTCATCAACGCCATCAAGAAATCAGCTGACATTGCTAAAGAAGTAAAACTAATCGAGCCTGAAGTTGTTAAGCCAATCCAAGGTCTTAAAATCGATCATCTGGGTAGCCGCAATCCACGCCTGCATTCAAATGAGATTTTGATTGCACTTGCTATCACAGCTACAGAAAATCCTGATGCTGCTCGTGCTATGGAAGAACTTGGCAACCTCAAAGGAAGCGAAGCCCACTCAACCATCATCTTAACCGATGAAGACAAGAATGTCCTTCGCAAACTAGGTATCAACGTAGCTTTTGATCCTTACTACCAATACGACCGCTTGTATCGTAAATAACGATTTCAACCTCTCCACTTTCGGAGAGGTTTTCTCTCTGTCTCAGGAGCAACCTTTATGATATAATGAAAGAAGAAAACTGAAAGGATTTACCATGTCAAAAGAAGTTATTGTTGAAAGTTTTGAACTTGACCACACCATTGTTAAAGCACCCTATGTTCGCTTGATTGGGGAAGAAACAGGGCCAAAAGGAGACATCATCTCCAATTATGATATTCGCTTGGTGCAACCAAACGAAGACTCTATCCCTACTGCTGGCCTTCACACTATCGAGCATCTCTTAGCCAAACTCATCCGTACCCGCATCGACGGCATGATTGACTGTTCACCATTTGGTTGCCGTACAGGCTTCCATATGATTATGTGGGGGCGCCACACCAGTGCTGAAATCGCGGCTGTTATCAAGGATTCGCTCAAGGAAATCGCTGAGACTACTACTTGGGAAGACGTCCCTGGAACAACCATCGAATCTTGCGGCAACTACAAGGATCACAGCCTCTTTTCTGCTAAAGAATGGGCTAAACTCATCTTGGAACAAGGGATTTCAGATGATGCATTTGAGCGTCATGTGATTTAAACACAAAAAAGGAACCAGTTTTTCAGCTGGCTCCTTCTTTTTTATGCTCAAAATTCTGTCTTAGGCTTTTTCACGAATGACCAAAACACCATCTTCCATGTCAGCTTCTAGGTGTTTAGCATCAAGGTTATCCAAGTGGAAGTCTGTGACTTTGTCACGGATTTGTTGTTCAACCACACGACGGAGTGGACGAACACCCATGACTTCATCGTAGCCTTCCTCAGTCATGTATTCTTTAGCAGCTTCGCTCACTGCCAAGTCAATGTCTTTCTTAGAAAGCGTCTTGTTAACTTCAACCAACATAAGGTCTACAATCTTAGAAAGATCTTCTTTGCTCAAGTGTGAGAATTCGATGACAGCATTGAAACGATTAAGGAATTCTGGACGGAAGTAAGGTTTCAAACGATCCATCAATTCTGGTTTATCAGCATCTTCTGTCAAGTTAGCTTCGTAACCAAAGCCTGCGTTTGAAGTTGCGATAATCACCGTATTCTTGAAGTTGACAGTGTTACCTTGACCATCTGTCAAACGACCATCATCCAAAACTTGAAGGAGAAGGGTGATGACTTGAGGGTCAGCCTTTTCAATTTCGTCGAGAAGGACGATTGAGTATGGATTGCGACGGACGCGTTCCGTCAAGGTATTGTTGTTGTCATCGTAACCAACATAACCTGCAGTTGTACCAATCAATTTAGATACGGCTGTGCGGTCGCTGTATTCTGACATGTCCAAACGGATGATAGCATCTTTCGTTCCGAACATATCTAGAGCCAATTGTTTAGCCAACTCAGTCTTACCAACACCAGTAGGACCTACAAAGAGGAAGCTACCGATTGGACGGTTACCTTCATCAAAACCAGCACGGTTACGACGGATAGCTTTTGCTACTGCTTCAACGGCCTTATCTTGACCAATAACTTTCGTCTGCAAACGATGACCCATATCTTTCAAACGTTCGATGTCCGTAGCCCCCATTTGAGATACTGGAATACCCGTCATACGTTCTACAGATTCAGCCACATCGTTGACACTTGCAGTCACTTTCATATCTTCTGTATGGTTTTCGATTTTCTTTTCCAATTCTGCGATGCGTGTTTTATAGTTTAGAGCTGCTTCAAAATCTTCTGCCTCAACTGCTTTTTCTTGCTTGTCTTTTTCTGCCTCAATTTCACGTTCAACAGCATGAACATCTGTTACTGGATGCTGAGCTGCCAAGTGAGCCGCCGTAACATCGACAAGGTCGATAGCCTTATCTGGCAAGCTACGTTGTGGAATATATTGAACAGAGTAATCAACGGCAGCTTTTAAGACTTCATCTGGCAAAATAACATTGTGGTGTTGTTGATAGAGATCACGAATTCCTTGAAGGATTTTAAAAGTATCCTCTGCTGAAGGAGCATTGACCTTGACTTCGTTGAAACGACGAGCAAGGGCTGCATTTTTCAAGATACTATTACGGTATTCATCTTGAGTAGTTGCGCCAATCACTGTCAATTCTCCACGTGAAAGAGCTGGCTTGAGAATGTCCGCAAGCCCTTTAGAACCACTGTCTCCACCAGTGCTACCAGCACCGAGGATTTGGTGAATTTCATCAAAGAAGAGGATAATATTTCCTGCTTCTTTCACTTCGTTTACTAGATTTTGCACATTTTCTTCAAAGCTACCACGGTATTGAGTACCAGCCTCAAGACCAGAGATATCAATGGAAATGATTTCCTTGTTCTTAATAGCAGCTGGAACATCACCATTCACAATAGCTTGTGCTAAGCCTTCGACAACTGCTGTCTTACCAACACCTGCATCTCCGACTAAAACAGGATTGTTCTTGGTACGGCGTGAGAGGATTTCAGATGTTTCTTGAATTTCCTTGTTTCGTCCGATAACAGGATCCAGCTTGCTCTCACGCGCTTCTGCAGTCAAGTTTCGACCTAGTTTTGCAAGTACACCGTCTTGTTTCATACCTGATGCCTGTTGTGGCATTTTTCCATCAACTTCTGCATTTCCTGGCAATTGGCCAGTTGCACGATAGTGAGCAAATTCCTCAGGTGTGACTTCGCGTCCATTAATTAAGTAACGGCGATTTTCAGAACTGTATCCTCGCATACCACCCATCAATTGGTTAAATAAATCATCCATGTTGTTAAAATTATTAAAGTTGTTATTCATATTCTTTACCTCTTTTTGTTTACTTAGTTATGATTACTGATATTGACTATCTTTGACCTTTGTTTTAAAAAATTTAGACTAGCTAAATCGCTACTCTACGTACTATTTCTGGTTTTTCTTTTTCAAGCAGGAGTAGACTATCTTTACTTCTGAAGATTTCTAGATGAAACATAGACCCACCTCTTTCTATTTTACTTTAAATAAGTGTTCTAGTAAGGTTTTCATTTACCTTACGTTTATAATATACTACATTAGTCAGAAAAGGTCAAGAGATTTGACTTTAATTGACCAATAAATTTTACAAAAAGAAGAACTAGCTTTTAACTAGTCCTTCTTTGTATTATTTTATATAATCTTAGCTCAATGCATCCAAGGCATCATCCATTGAAAGAACTTCGTGGAAGACACGTTGTGTCAATTCAGTTTTTTGTTCTGGAGTGAGGTATTTAGTGTTTACACAGTATCCAGAGATACGTACGATAACGTCTTCACCTGACATGATCTTTTCGTAAACATCGTTCAAGTCCATAACGTTCAAGTTAACGTGTTGTCCACCATTTTCAAAGTAACCATCAAGGATTGTTACCAAGTTATCAACTTGTTCGTCACGAGTCTTACCAAGAGCACGAGGTGAAACTTGTGTAGTCAATGAGATACCATCAGCTGCATAACTAAAGTCAAGGCTAGAAAGTGAGTTCAAGTTTTGCAACCATCCACCTTTAGCTTTGTTAGATGGGTTAGCACCTGGTGAGAAGAATTCAAGTTTAGACAAGTTCACAGAACCATCTTCGTTGAGGTATACACCTTTGTGGACTGGTGAGTTACCAGTTTGTTTAGAGTAAGCAACGTTAGATGTGATTGTCAAAAGTGATACTGTAGCTTCAGCGTCTTTGTAAAGTTTGTGGCTACGTAGACGAGTTGTGTAAGCTTCGATCAACCATTCTGCCAATTCGTTTGAACGTGGGTCGTCTTCACCCCAACGTGGGTATTCACCGATTGTTTCGTAATCGTAGATGTAGCCATTTTCATCACGGATTGGTTTAACTGTAGCGTATTTGATAGCTGACAATGTATCAACAGTGTTGGCAAATCCACAGATACCGAATCCCATGTTGGCACGTTGTTTAGTTGGCAAGAATGCCATTTGAACAGCTTCGTAGTTGTACTTATCAGTCATGTAGTGGATGATGTTCAAAGCATCTACGTAAGTGTCAGTCAACCAGTCAAGAGATTTCTCAAAGTTAGCTTTAACTGATTCAAATTCAAGAACTTCGTCACGGATTGGTTCGATGTCAAATACTTTGTAATCTTTGTGAACATCGTCGTAACCACCGTTCAAACCAGTAAGAAGGGCTTTCAATACGTTTACACGCGCACCGAAGTACTGGATGTTGTGGCGTTGTTCTTCATTTTCTGGGTCAAGTGGAGACACACAGCATGAGATACAGCTCATTTCACCATACCCGTCTTTAGCCATTGTTGTTACACCTTCGTATTGGATAGAAGAGTGTTTGTGACTCATGTGCATACAGTAGCGACGGAAGTTGTATGGCAATTTGTCAGTCCAAAGAACTGTCAAGTTTGGTTCTGGTGAGTTACCGATGTTGTCAAGAGTGTTCAAGAAACGGTAGTCCATCTTAGTAACACGGTGACGACCGTCGTTACCCATACCAGCCATAGAAGTTGTGATGAATGTTGGGTCACCTGAGTACAATTGGTCGTAAGCTTTTGTACGAGCAAATTTAACTGTACGAAGTTTCATAACGAAATCATCAACGAATTCTTGGATTTCTGATTCAGTAAATGTACCACGAGCAAGGTCACGTTCTGCAAAGATGTCCAATACGATTGGCACACGACCTAGGGATGTAGCAGCACCGTTGATAACACGGCAGACAGACATGAAGGCGATGTTAACCCATTGGATAGCTTCTTTAACGTTCATCGCTGGTTTGCGAACATCAACTCCGTAAAGATCACCCAAGCGAACAACTTGTTGCAATGCTTGGTATTGAAGATTGATTTCTTCACGAAGACGGATTGTTTCTTCATCGATTTCTTCGATTGCATTCCAGTCGTTTACTTTTTCTTGCATCAAGTAGTCTGCACCGTAAAGAGCAAGACGTGCGTAAACACCGATGATACGTCCGCGTGAGTATGCATCTGGAAGACCAGTTACAGTGTGAGCGTGACGAGCGCGACGGATGTTTGAAGTGTAAGCACGGAAGATACCGTCGTTAACTGTTGTTACGTATTTAGTGAAGATTTCGTGAACAGCTGGGTCTGGTTCGTATCCATTTTCTTTCAAAGTAGTTTCAGCCATACGGATACCACCTTTTGGCATGAAGTTCAATTTGAAGAGTTCATCGTTTTGGATACCAAAGATAACTTCATTTTCTTTGTCGATAAATCCAGCAGGGATATCAGCAATAGATGTTGGACGAGTATCCATTGGAAAACGAGTTTCTTCGTAGTGAGCCTTAGTTTCTTCTACAATCTTTTTGATGTGAAGTGAACGTTCTGTTGGTCCTGCAAGGAAGCTTTCGTCTCCATCGTAAGGTGTGTAGTTAGCTTGTACGAAGCGTGATACACTTGCTTTTTCTTTCCAATCTACGCCTTTGAAGCCTTCCCAAGCTTTGTCAAAAATATCTTGTGCTTCAACAACTGTCTTAACAACCATGTTAATGTCCTCTTTTTTCTTTCTAGTAACAGTCATCTGTTACATTCATGAGACAAGTATACCATACAGTAACCGATTTCAACAAGCGAAAAATCCCTGTTTTTACACTTTCTTTTCTAAAACAGTCTATATTTTTCCTCAAACTGTATTATATTTTTGAAAAAACGAAGTCCTTTTTTCTTTTTTTCAGAAAAAAGGGTATAATGAAAGAAAATAAGCTGTAAAAAAGGTGCTAGGAATGTTGATTTTCCCCTTATTAAATGATTTGTCAAGAAAAATCATCCATATTGACATGGATGCCTTTTTTGCTGCGGTAGAAATCAGGGATAATCCTAAACTCAGAGGAAAACCTGTCATTATTGGAAGCGACCCTCGGCAAACAGGTGGACGGGGAGTCGTTTCTACCTGTAGCTATGAGGCAAGAGCTTTTGGTGTCCATTCTGCCATGAGTTCCAAGGAAGCTTATGAGCGTTGCCCCCAGGCTGTCTTTATCTCAGGGAATTATGAGAAATACAAATCTGTGGGACTCCAAATTCGAACTATTTTTAAGCGCTATACAGATTTGATTGAACCTATGAGTATTGACGAAGCCTATTTGGATGTGACAGAAAATAAACTCGGTATCAAGTCAGCGGTCAAAATCGCTCGCCTCATTCAAGAGGATATCTGGCAAGAACTGCACCTGACTGCTTCTGCTGGCGTTTCCTACAACAAATTCTTAGCTAAAATGGCCAGTGATTATCAAAAGCCACATGGTCTGACAGTGATTCTACCTAACCAGGCTGAGGACTTTCTCAAACAAATGGATATTTCCAAGTTTCATGGAGTAGGAAAAAAGACGGTGGAACGACTTCATCAAATGGGTATTTTTACTGGCGCTGACCTACTTGAAGTTCCTGAAGTGACTCTGATAGACCATTTTGGTAGACTGGGTTATGACCTTTATCGAAAGGCTCGTGGCATTCACAACTCTCCAGTCAAATCCAATCGTATCCGTAAATCCATCGGGAAGGAGAAAACCTATGGAAAGATTCTCCGTGCCGAGGAAGACATCAAAAAAGAGCTGACTCTTCTATCAGAAAGAGTCGCTCTCAATCTCAGTCAACAAGAAAAAGCTGGAAAAATTGTCATTTTGAAAATCCGCTACGAGGACTTTTCAACTCTTACTAAACGAAAAAGTCTGACTCAAAGAACACAGGATGCTAGTCAGATAAGCCAAATAGCCCTGCAACTCTATGAAGAATTAAGTGAGAAAGAAAGAGGTGTCCGCCTGCTGGGGATTACCGTGACTGGATTTTAAAACCTTGAAGAGTTGACCCTTCAAGGTTTTTCTTATACAAATAAACGGACAAAGCTATACAGTAGCAAGACGCTACCGAGTACAATACGGTATTTACCGAAAAGGGTAAAGTCGTGTTTTTTCACATAGCTTGTCAAGAAACGAATAGCGACCATGCTGACTGCAAAGGCTACTCCCATCGCAACCAAGAGCAAGAACAATTGCCCAAAGTTCAAGAGTTGTCCTGCTTTCACAAATTTGAAAATCTTTAAGGCACTGGCTCCAAACATAACAGGAATCCCTAAATAGAAGGTAAATTCTGTCACAACAGAACGACTAGTTCCATTCAACAAACCACCGACAATCGTTGCTCCAGAACGGCTTGTCCCTGGTAAAAGGGCAAGAACTTGGAAGAGGCCGATATAGAAGGCTGTCGTATAAGGAAGCTTATCCAACTCTGTTACACTTGGCTCGATAGCACGCACTTTATTGCGCTTTTCCAAATAGATAAAGGCAATCCCATAGATAATCAACATGAGAGCAACTGAAACCATATTATGGAAGTGAGTATCAAACCAATCATCAAACTTAAATACAGCAAGCAAAGGTAAAGTAGCTACAAGAACTTTAGACCACAGTTGCCAAGTTCGACGAACTTCCTGCTTGTCTTTACCCGGTTTAAAGGGATTGAGCTTATTAAAGTAAATCACCATAACCGCCAAAATCGCACCAAGCTGAATCACGACATTAAACATGGACATAAAGACTTCATTTTGATTTTGGTATTGGATAAATTCCTCTGCTAAAATCAAGTGACCTGTACTTGAAATCGGCAGCCATTCCGTAATTCCTTCAACAATACCGAAGAAGATAGATTTTAAAATTTCAATAAGATACATAGATTACTCCTTTTTTCTATCTTCCATTATAGCATATTTTTTTAGTCTGTGACAGTTCTCTTTAAAAGGCACCGATACTGCCACCGCCTCCACCTCCGGAGAAGCCACCGCCAGAACTTCCATTTCCAGAAGATACGGAATAGGTACTTGCTGTGTTTGCGATGCTGGCATAATGGCTCATTTGCGCGCTTGAATGATAAAACATACTATGCCAGCCATAAGCTACATAGAGATTGATATCTGGATTTTCCACTTGAATCTGATGAACCTTCATCAAATGACTAACCTTGTCCGCATAGCCAAATAAGGTCGCATAGACCAAAAGGCGATTCCAGACCACAATACTTTCCAATTCAGCCTGATCCAATCGTGCAATCTCACGCAACATATTTTCAAAACTGGTCCAGAGATAGTAGACTTCTGCTCCTGCTTCATTTAGGACACCATCACGATTATCTAATCGAAGCTTCCAATAATAGAAAACAGCCAAAACCAAACCTAGAAAACCAAGTATTGGCAAGGGGATGTAAAGATAGCCATAAACATCCAAACTGTACAAGAACAAGCCAAATCCGATAAATAGGGGCAGGATAGTCAAAGCACCCATACCCACTTGCAAGACCTTTTCCCCACCAGTTAAAGGACGGTAGTAATCCGGAAGCCCCCAGAAGGTAACTCTATTTCTCACTCCTTCTTGCATCTCTTTCAATACTTCTTCAAAAGAAGATTTGAGCTGACGCCCCTTTGCTTGAATCCGTTTTTCATCAGAGACTTTTGCTCTACGATAAAGGCTATCAGATACCTTGTAATCCGCAAACAAATTGGAAAGAGTTTCTTCTTTTTTGCCTGAAAAAGCCAGATCTAGACAGTCTTTCTCAAAGCCTGACAAACCATCTTCTTTTACTAGCCTCAAACCAACTGCATCTCCTTCTGAAATGATAGAGACATTTCCACGGTCTATCACATCTAGCAAGGTAGCTTGAATAAGTTGATCAAAGGTGAATTTTCCAGCTCCCTTGACCAAGGGACTCACTTCCTCCAAGGAGGTAGAGTAGACAGCCTCTGATAAAACCATAGGCTCTAATTCCATTGGTGGTTCATAGATACGATGATTTTTGGCATATTTGACCGAAGGAGTGGTCTTTCTTCTATAAATAAAATAAAAGCAAATACTCAATAACAAGGAGATAGAAAGTATAGAAGGAAACACCCACGTAACGAGTTGTTTACTTTGCTCTTTTTCTTTAAAAATCGAGTCTTCTATCTTATTAAACTCTTCTAAACGATTGCCTTTCAATCCCTGATCCCTAGCGCTAGCAAAATCAGTTCGAGGCCAGTATGCATGCAATTCAACTCCACGCTTAGCCGGAAGATTGTCTAAACGGATAGTATAATCAAGGTTACTCTTTTCAATCGTTCCCTCTCTAAAAAGTTTCCCTGTATGGAAAAAGAGTTTTTCAGCCCCCTTATCTCCCCTTACATGAAATTCAAACTTTCCAATAGCCCCTGAACTATCTGTCAGAGGTTGCCAATTTAATTCAGCGATGTCATCATATAGAAAAAGCAAATTTTTTAAGTTCCAGACAAGGTCAACTTCAACTGTGTCGCCATCTTGACCTGGATTATAAACTTTAACAGTATAACCATCTGCTCCTTCTGTTACTTCGCTAGTAACATCTGTCAGTTCAGCACCATTTTTCGCAGCCTGAACCTTCGGATGAGGGTCAATGTCAAATCCGCTAGGCATCTTGCCAGCACGTCCAAGTCCCACGATTTGGCCCTTAAAGTCCTCCTCAAACTGATAAACTATCTTTTGTCTAAATTCTGCCGTATTGTCTGCATGAATATACAAATCTCCTTGATAAGAGTTTATCTTGAAATCAATGGCAAAAACAGAGAGTGGAAGAAGGCAAAACAAGCCTAACACCAGTAAGAAAAAAGTTTTTTTCATCAACTAATCCCCCTTTTTATCTTTGCTATCATTATATCATTTTTTCTCAAGTAAGGGCTTACCTATATTGAAAAATAGAGTTTTTTTCGATAAAATAGGAGACAGTTATTTTTTAATAGATTAGAAATAGGAGAAATCATGAGAAAAATATACTTATCTATTTTCACAAGTCTCTTGCTGATGCTGGGACTTGTCAATGTTGCTCAAGCCGATGAATATTTACGCATCGGTATGGAAGCGGCATATGCCCCCTTTAACTGGACTCAGGATGATGATAGCAATGGGGCTGTCAAAATCGATGGGACTAACCAGTATGCTAACGGATACGATGTTCAAATCGCCAAGAAAATCGCTAAGGACTTAGGTAAAGAACCTTTGGTTGTTAAAACAAAGTGGGAAGGCCTAGTTCCTGCCCTTACTTCTGGTAAGATCGACATGATTATCGCAGGTATGAGTCCTACTGCCGAGCGTAAACAAGAAATTGCCTTTTCAAGTAGCTACTACACTAGCGAACCTGTCCTACTAGTCAAAAAAGATTCTGCCTACGCAAATGCTAAATCTTTGGATGACTTTAACGGTGCAAAAATCACTTCTCAACAAGGTGTCTACCTTTATGACTTGATTGCACAAATCCCAGGTGCTAAAAAAGAAACAGCCATGGGAGACTTCGCTCAAATGCGCCAAGCTCTTGAGGCTGGTGTCATCGATGCCTATGTTTCTGAACGCCCAGAAGCACTGACTGCCGAAGCTGCTAACTCTAAGTTTAAAATGGTTCAAGTAGAACCAGGTTTCAAAACGGGGGAAGAAGATACAGCTATTGCCATTGGACTTCGTAAAGATGACAACCGTATTAGCCAAATCAATGCTAGCATTGAAACCATTTCGAAAGATGATCAAGTTGCCTTGATGGATCGTATGATCAAAGAGCAACCTGCCGAAGCTACAACAACTGAAGAGACTAGCAGTAGTTTCTTTAGCCAAGTCGCTAAAATTCTTTCTGAAAACTGGCAACAACTCTTACGTGGTGCTGGTATCACCCTTTTAATCTCTATCGTGGGAACCATCACAGGTCTCATTATTGGACTTGCCATTGGTGTCTTCCGTACTGCTCCTCTATCTGAGAATAAAGCCATTTATGGCTTACAAAAACTAGTCAGCTGGATCCTCAATGTCTACATTGAAATTTTCCGTGGTACCCCAATGATCGTTCAATCGATGGTTATCTACTATGGAACTGCCCAAGCTTTCGGTATCAACCTTGACCGCACACTGGCTGCTATCTTCATCGTTTCGATCAACACTGGTGCCTACATGACTGAAATCGTCCGTGGTGGTATCCTAGCAGTTGACAAGGGACAATTTGAAGCCGCTACTGCTCTTGGTATGACCCATAACCAAACCATGCGTAAGATTGTCCTCCCTCAGGTAGTTCGTAACATCCTACCAGCAACTGGTAATGAATTTGTCATCAATATCAAAGATACATCTGTATTGAACGTTATCTCGGTTGTCGAACTTTATTTCTCAGGAAATACAGTGGCAACGCAAACCTATCAATACTTCCAGACATTTACAATCATCGCCGTGATTTACTTTGTCCTCACCTTCACCGTAACACGTATCCTACGCTTCATCGAACGCCGCATGGACATGGATACCTATACTACAGGTGCTAACCAAATGCAAACGGAGGATTTGAAATAATGACACAAGCAATCCTTGAAATTAAACACCTCAAAAAATCCTATGGACAAAACGAAGTGCTAAAAGATATTTCTCTCACTGTCCACAAGGGAGAGGTCATCTCTATCATCGGAAGCTCTGGAAGCGGGAAATCAACCTTCCTACGCTCCATTAACCTACTTGAAACACCAACTGATGGACAAATCCTTTATCATGGACAAAACGTCCTCGAAAAAGGCTATGACCTCACGCAATACCGTGAAAAGTTGGGAATGGTTTTCCAATCCTTTAACCTCTTTGAAAATCTCAACGTGCTTGAAAATACCATCGTCGCTCAGACAACTGTCCTTAAACGTGAACGAACAGAAGCTGAAAAGATTGCCAAAGAAAACTTGGAAAAGGTCGGCATGGGAGAACGCTACTGGCAAGCCAAACCAAAACAACTCTCAGGTGGTCAAAAACAACGTGTGGCCATCGCTCGCGCTCTTTCAATGAATCCTGACGCTATTCTCTTTGATGAACCAACATCAGCTCTCGATCCAGAAATGGTTGGAGAAGTCCTCAAAATCATGCAAGATCTGGCTCAGGAAGGCTTGACTATGATTGTCGTAACCCACGAAATGGAATTCGCCCGTGATGTCTCTCACCGTGTTATCTTTATGGATAAGGGGGTGATTGCTGAAGAAGGCAAACCAGAAGACCTCTTCACCAATCCTAAAGAAGACCGTACAAAAGAGTTCCTTCAACGCTATCTCAAATAAAAAGAAAAGGCTGCATCAACCGTGCAGTCTTTTTGCTGTCCTCATACTCTTCGAAAATCTCTTCAAACCACGTCAGCTCTATCTGCAACCTCAAAACAGTGTTTTGAGCAACCTACGGCTAGCTTCCTAGTTTGCTCTTTGATTTTCATTGAGTATCAAAATGAAAAGGCAGACCCTATTCAAGAATCCGCCATCATCCAAAGATTAATCTTCAAATTTTTCATGATTTTTATCATAGAAATCAATTAAACCTAGAGCCGTTTCAAACGAAATATTTTTTACTTTTGCACGCCCCTGCGCTAGAGCAATGATAGACATTTCACGCGCATTCGTTTCTTTAGAGATACGGTAGCCTGTGATCTTCTTATCACGAACCCAGCCAACAACTGATTCTACTTTTTCAAAGTTTGACTTAGCCATGTCCTTCTCCTATTTTCTTCTTTACGATATTTAATTGTATACGTTTTTATGACTTTTGTCAATAAAAAAACATATATTCAATAAAATTAATGATTTATTTTTCTATTACTATCTTATTAAAGCCGATAATATATAGGTTTTCCCTTGCTATAAACCATTAGTAAATACCTTTAAAATAATTGTATTATTAAATCTTTTACTTGTAAAAATATTCATGATTTACAAATACCAGTTCGGGATAGGTTAGACAGGTTTTATACTCAACTTTATTCTATTTATCCAACTTTAAAACGATATTTCTAATAGCGAAATACTTTCTCTCCACACTATTAGTAACTATTCTTTCTCTTCTCCTTCTTTAATATTCTTCCTGCCTTTATAAGCACTTTTCACTTGCTCAACTGGTACTATTTATTTACTTTATCTTCCTTTTTTGTTTCTTTAAACCAATAAAAAGATTAGTAATTAAGAAACAATAGTATCCTATCTTTCAACATTTTCTACTGTTTTTATCTTCTTAGTATCTCATCACTCTTCTCAGTCAGTTCATTATAAGGTTTCTCATTAGTATTGATTATTTTTTCTAATTCCTATTATATTTAACCAAACCACAGATTAGCCCTATATAAAATAGTGGATTTCAAAAATACTCCTTAAATATAATAAGTAATTTTACTCCCTTACTATAAACCAAATCAAAAAACATAGGTACTATAATGAGTTGAGATAGAAATAGCGTAATCGATTTCCTAAGTCCATAGGAATCGCCCCCTTTCTTCACCCTCATTATAGCACCTATACATCAGTTGTGCAAATAATATGATATTTTTTTATTGCTCCTCAGACAAGCATATTATAGAGCGTTTCATTACCATTTAAGTTAATATAAGATGGATCAAAACCTTCCATTCGACGAATCAAGCCTGCATAATCATGCTTATCTGCCAAGGCAATCCCAATCAATACTGGGCCTGTCCCCTTGCTAGCTCGTTTGATATACTCAAAACGTGTGATATCATCATTTGGCCCCAGGATATCATTTACAAATTCACGCAAAGCCCCCGGACGCTGTGGAAAATTAACCACAAAGTAATGCTTGATCCCATCATAAATCAAGGCACGCTCTTCCATTTCTGGCATACGGTTGATATCATTATTTCCTCCAGAAATGATACAACAAATGGTTTTCCCCTTGATATATTCAGCCAAAACCTCTAAAGAAGCGATACTAGCCGCTCCAGCAGGTTCTGCAACAATCCCTTGCTTAGAGTAGAGGTCAATCAAGGTTTCAGAAATCAATCCCTCATCGACACCTACTAAGGTTTGAACATGTTGACGAGTTGCTTCATAGGTCAATTGACCTACCTTTTGTACAGCAATCCCATCCGCAAATTTGTCAATTTCTTTGAGTTTAACAGGTCCACCAGCTTCAAAGGCAGCTTTCATGGAACGTGCCCCATTAGCCTCTACCCCAATGACTTCAATCTCTGGACTTGTTTCCTTGATATAGGTAGAAACCCCAGCAATGAGACCGCCACCGCCAACAGGTACCAAAACAGCATCAAAATCAATCGATTCTTTTCGAGCCTCTTCTAAAATCTCATAAGCAACTGTCCCTTGACCAGCTTGAACATGGGCATCATCAAAGGGATCAATAAAGGTACGATTTTCAGAGACTGTAAATTCTTGAGCTGCCTTAGCAGAAGCATCAAAGGTATCTCCAACTAGTTTAATGGTTACAAAGTCCCCACCAAAAAAGCGAACTTGACCAATCTTTTGTTGCGGAGTAGTAATGGGCATAAAGATAGTAGCAGGAATCTTCATTTCATTACAAGTATAGGCAACTCCCTGCGCATGATTTCCCGCAGAGGCACAGACTACCCCACGCTCACGCTCTTCCTTGCTGAGCTGAGAAATGGCATAATAGGCACCACGGATCTTAAAAGAACGAACACGTTGGGCATTTTCTTTTTTCAAATAAATCTTAGCGCCATACTTCTCCGATAAATAATGATCGTAATCCAGTGGGGTATTCACAACCACACCGTTCAAGACTTTATGAGCCTTGATTATATCTTTTGAACTTAACATCATTTTCTCCTAAACTATTTCATACTTATCGCAATCCATCCTTTTAAAAAGAAATGAATTGATTATAAAAGCGAGTTAGTCCCCCAACTCGCCTTCACCTTAATTTCTATCAATTAGTTATAGATTTTGAATGCATCGTCGTCGTTTTTACCAACGAAAGGCATTGCTTTACGCAATTCTGCACCAACTTTTTCAATTTCAAGGTTAGCTGCTTGTTCACGGTAAGCAGTCAATTTTGGACGTCCAGCTTTATAGTCATTTACAAAATCATTTGCAAATTTACCATTTTGGATATCTGCCAAGACAGCTTTCATATTTTCTTTAACTTGTTCAGTAATCACACGTGGACCTGATACATAGTCACCGTACTCAGCAGTGTTTGAAATTGATTGACGCATTTTCTTGAATCCACCTTCGTAGATCAAGTCAACGATCAATTTCATTTCGTGAAGAACTTCAAAGTAAGCCAATTCTGGAGCGTAACCTGCTTCTGTCAAGACTTCGAAACCTGCTTCGATAAGGGCAGTCAAACCACCACAAAGTACAGCTTGTTCACCAAACAAATCTTCTTCAGTTTCTTCTTTGTATGTTGTTTCAAGAAGACCTACACGAGCTGCTCCAACACCTTTACACCAGTCCATAGCAATGTTTTTCGCATTTCCTGTAGCGTCTTGGTATACTGCATAAAGAGCTGGAACACCAAATCCTTCTTCATAAGTACGACGTACCAAGTGTCCTGGTCCTTTAGGAGCACACATGAAAACATCTACATCTGCAGGAACTTTGATAAATTCAAAGTGGATGTTGAAACCATGAGCAAATCCAACTGCGTTTCCAGCTTCCAAGTTTGGAGCGATTTCTGCTTCGTACAATTCTTGTTGGATTTCGTCTGGTGCCAAAATCATGATAACATCAGCCAATTTAGTTGCTTCTGCTACTGTGTAAGTGTCAAATCCATCTTCTTTTGCTTTGTCAAAAGATTTACCTGGACGTACACCGATGATAACATCGCGACCTGAATCACGCAAGTTTTGAGCATGCGCATGTCCTTGTGAACCATAACCGATAACGGCAATTTTTTTACCGTCAAGTGCTGCTACTTTAACATCTTTTTCGTATTCCATTTGAACTGCCATAGTTTTTTCTCTCTTTTCTATTATTTATTGCCTTTTAGGCTGGATTAACAAATTTAAAATATTTTTATACTCAATGAAAATCAAAGAGCAAATTAGGAAGCTAGCCGCAGGCTGTACTTGAGTACGGCAAGGCAAAGCTGACGTGATTTGAAGAGATTTTCGAAGAGTATTAATCGCGGGTAAATCCAGTTGCACCAGTTCGAGCAATATTGCGAATACCGTATGGTCGAATGACTCGCAATAGAGCTTCACTCTTTTCAGCATTTCCAGTCATCTGAATGGTAATCGAGCTTGGCGCTACGTCTACCACCGTTGCACGGAAAGGTTGAATAATCGCTAAAATCTCAGCTCGCTTCTCAGCTGGCGCTGACATCTTAACCAAAATTACCTCGCGCTCCAAATGAGGCTTGTCTGTAATATCACGAATGCGAATCACATCAATCTGACGATTAAGTTGCTTAATGATTTGTTCCACTTCATCATGAGAAGCTACATCAATAATAATGGTGATACGCGATACATTCGGATCTTCTGTTGCTCCAACAGAGATACTTTCGATATTAACCTGACGACGAGACAGAACGCCAGTAAAGCGATTGAGGACTCCTGAACGATTTTGTAGTTTTGCTGTTAACATTCTACGCATGGAACTTCACCCCCAACATCTCATGATTACTCTTACCAGCTGGTACCATTGGTAGCACCTGTTCCTTACGAGAAATATCTACCTCGATTAGCATAGGAACATCCTCAGTGATGACTTCAAGGTCTTGAGCCAAGGTCTCAGGATTGTCAAACTTATAGTTTTTAATACCGTAAGCTTGTGCCATCAGTTGGAAATCAGGAAGGGTATCAAAGACTGACTCTGATGTTCTACCTTCATAGAAGGATTCCTGCCACTGGCGAACCATTCCAAGTGAGTGATTGTTCAGCATGACCACCTTGATTGGCACCTTATAAATGTTCAAAATAGCCAATTCCTGGTTAGTCATTTGGAAACCGCCATCCCCAACAAACAAGACTACTTCCTTATCTGGGTTAGCAATTTTAGCTCCAATTGCTGCTGGAATTCCAAATCCCATGGTTCCCAAACCGCCTGAAGTCACTAACTGACGTTCATTTTGGTAGGGATAATACTGGGCTGTCCACATTTGGTGTTGACCAACGTCTGTTACCACAATGGCATCTCCATTTGTCAATTCACCAATTCGTTCAATAACAGCTTGCGGCTGAACCACACGCTCTTTCTTATCATAAGAACGAACGCGGTTCTTGTCTTTAGTAACTTTTTCAATCCATTTCTCAGTATTGTTATGAACTGTCGGTTCTGCTAGTAACATTTGCAAGGCTTTCTTAGCATCTCCAACTACAGGAATATCCGCACTGATAATCTTACCAATCTCAGCTGGGTCAATATCAATGTGAGCAACCTTAGCATTCTTAGCGAAAGTCTTAGGATTCCCCGTCAAGCGGTCATCGAAACGGCAACCAATACTAATCATAAAGTCCGCTTCCGTCATGGCAATATTAGCTGCGAATGACCCGTGCATGCCTCCCATTCCAAGGAAGAGTGGATGACTCGTTGCAATCGTTCCTTGTCCCAAAAGACTGGTTACCACTGGAATTTGATAGCGTTCTGCAAATTCATTTAATTCTGCAGCTGCTTCAGCATAACTAATTCCACCACCAGCTAGCAAGACTGGCTTTTTAGCCTTGGATAATTGCTTCAAAATTTTCTTAATTTGCATATCATTTGGCTCAAGAGTTGGTTGATAGCTTGGTAGGTTCACTTCTGGTGAATAAATGAAGTCTGTTTCCAAAGCAGATACATCTTTTGGTAGGTCAATAACGACTGGGCCTGGTCGACCTGTAGTTGCAATATGGACGGCTTCCGTAATGATACGCGGAATATCAGCTGTCTCACGAACTTGGTAATTGTACTTAGTGATTGGCATGGTAATTCCCACGATGTCTGCCTCCTGAAAGGCATCCTTCCCAATCCCAGCTCGCGCCACCTGACCTGTAAAGACCAAAAGGGGAACGCTATCGCTCATAGCATCCGCAATTCCTGTAATGGCATTTGTTGCTCCTGGTCCGCTAGTGACGACAGCAACACCCAACTTTCCAGTTGATTTGGCATAACCTTCAGCTTCATGCAAACAACCTTGCTCATGGCGTCCTAGAATGTGGCGAATGCCTTTAAAATTATATATCGCATCATAAAAAGGCAAGACCGCACCACCAGGATAACCAAAGATGGTATCAATTCCTAAATCACGAAGTGTTTCCAAAACCAGGTCCGACCCCGTCTTAGGAGATTCTAAACTGATTTTCTCCATTGTTCCCCTTTCTCTTCTCTTAAAAATAACTTGTTACTATCATACCATTTTTTCAAAATTTTTCAAGACAAAATAAGAAATTTTCTGAATTTTCTATTTTAAAGTTTATTTATGAATAATTATTTTGTTTTTATGAGTTTTAAAAGATAAATTACATTCTTTAACAATATATTTTTATTTACATTATAAATTTCCTTCGCAAATTACTTCAACTTATGTTATATGAAAGTTCTTTAAGTCATATTTTCAGAATGTATAAAATTTGTCGTAACTTTACAAAAAAGGAAGCCACTAAGTGACTTCCTTCTATAGCGAGGACTGATTAGTCTTCACCTTTGTTTTTCTTAATGATTTCTTCTTGTACTGACTTAGGTACATCTTCGTAGTGGTCAAATACCATCATGAATGTACCACGTCCTTGAGATGCAGAACGAAGAACTGTTGCGTAACCGAACATTTCAGCAAGTGGAACGTAAGCACGAACGATTTGGCTGTTACCGTGTGCTTCCATACCATCTACACGTCCACGACGAGCAGTTACGTGACCCATAACATCACCAAGGTTTTCTTCTGGAACAGTGATTGTTACAAGCATCATTGGCTCAAGGATAGCTGGTTGTGCTGATTTAGCAGCTTCTTTAAGAGCAAGTGAAGCCGCGATCTTGAAGGCAGTTTCAGATGAGTCGACATCGTGGTATGAACCATCGTAAAGCTTAGCTTTAACGTCAACCATTGGGTAACCTGCAAGAACACCATTAGCCATAGATTCTACCAAACCTTTTTCAACCGCTGGGATAAATTCGCGAGGAACCACACCACCGACGATTGCGTTTTCAAATTCGAATCCTTTACCTTCTTCATTTGGAGTAAATTCAATCCATACATCACCGAATTGACCTTTACCACCAGACTGACGTTTGAAGAATCCACGTGCTTGGGTAGAAGCGCGGAATGTTTCACGGTAAGATACTTGAGGAGCACCTACGTTTGCTTCAACTTTGAACTCACGACGCATACGGTCAACAAGGACGTCAAGGTGAAGCTCACCCATACCAGAGATAACTGTTTCACCAGTTTCAACGTTTGTTTCAACGCGGAATGTTGGATCTTCTTCAGCCAATTTTTGAAGGGCGATACCCATCTTGTCTTGGTCAGCTTTAGATTTTGGCTCAACCATCAATTGGATAACTGGTTCTGGAACGTTGATTGACTCAAGAATGATTTTAGCTTTTTCATCTGTCAATGAGTCACCAGTTGTAGTATCTTTCAAACCAACGGCAGCAGCGATATCACCTGAGTAAACAGTGTCAATTTCTTGACGGCTGTTGGCGTGCATTTGAAGGATACGTCCGATACGCTCACGTTTACCTTTAGAAGTGTTCAATACGTATGAACCTGATTGAAGAACACCTGAGTAAACACGGAAGAATGTCAAACGACCTACGAATGGGTCTGTCATGATCTTGAAGGCAAGAGCTGCAAATGGCTCTTCATCAGATGCTGGACGAGTTTCTTCTTCATCTGTATCTGGGTTGATACCTTTGATCGCTGGGATGTCAAGTGGGCTTGGAAGGTAGTCAATAACCGCATCAAGCATCAATTGAACACCTTTGTTCTTGAAGGCAGAACCACACAATACTGGGAAGAATTCAACGTTGATAGTCGCTTTACGGATACCAGCTTTCAATTCTTCGTTAGTGATTTCTTCACCTTCGAGGTATTTCATCATCAATTCTTCGTCAGTTTCAGCAACTGCTTCGATCAATTTTTCACGGTATTCTTGAGCTTGGTCAAGGTATTCAGCTGGGATGTCTTCTTCAAGGATATCTGTACCAAGGTCGTTAGTATAGATTTCAGCTTTCATCTTGATCAAGTCGATGATACCACGGAAGTCATCTTCAGAACCGATTGGCAATTGGATTGGGTGTGCATTTGCTTGAAGACGATCGTGAAGTGTGCTTACTGAGTAAAGGAAGTCAGCACCGATTTTGTCCATTTTGTTGGCAAATACGATACGTGGAACTCCATACTCAGTTGCTTGACGCCAAACTGTTTCAGTTTGAGGCTCAACACCTGATTGTGAGTCAAGAACGGTAACCGCACCATCCAATACACGAAGAGAACGTTGTACTTCGATTGTGAAGTCCACGTGTCCTGGTGTGTCGATAATGTTTACGCGGTGGTTGTTCCATTGAGCTGTTGTCGCAGCAGATGTGATAGTGATACCACGCTCTTGCTCTTGCTCCATCCAGTCCATTTGTGACGCACCTTCGTGAGTTTCACCGATTTTATGGATTTTACCAGTGTAGTAAAGAATACGCTCAGTAGTTGTTGTTTTACCAGCATCGACGTGAGCCATGATACCGATATTACGAGTTTTTTCAAGTGAAAATTCGCGTGCCATGAGGTTTGTTTCTCCTATTTATTTTTGATTTCTATTCTATTATAACACGATTTTAATAAAAACGGATAGGCAGGACCTACCCGTTCTCAATGTTTTCATGCTATTGTTGGTTTCAACTTGTAGATTTACAAGTTGAATTGAACTCGGGCTACAGTTAATTAGCCGATTTGAGCTGGAACGGGATGCTGTGTGAAAAAGATAAACTTCCTTGTATTCGTCGAATACTGCGTCAGTTTCCTATTTTCACCTTGCATCCTTACCGTTCCTAGCATCATGATATAGTTGAGCTCAAGCTAAAAGTCTGGAGAAAAAGATGAATCTCATTGGTTGCAATCGCAACCTGCTTTGATTCCCTATTTTCTCTGGGACTTTCTTAACGCTTTCGCATCCTATATTACCAACGGAAGTGTGCGAATGCACGGTTAGCTTCAGCCATACGGTGAGTATCTTCACGTTTCTTAACAGCTGCACCAGTGTTGTTAGCAGCATCTAAGATTTCTTTTGCAAGACGATCTTGCATTGTATGTTCACCACGAAGACGAGCGATTGTTACCAACCAACGAAGTCCAAGTGTTGTACGACGTTCTGGACGAACTTCAACTGGGACTTGGTAGTTAGAACCACCAACACGACGTGCACGTACTTCAAGTACAGGCATGATGTTTTCCATAGCTGTTTCAAATACTTCAAGTGCATCGTTACCAGTAGCTTCTTTGATTTGCTCAAAGGCACCGTAAACGATTGAAGCAGCTGTACCACGTTTACCGTCAAGCATAACGCGGTTGATAAGACGAGTAACTAGTTGTGAATTGTAAAGCGGATCTGGCAATACGTCACGTTTTGGAGCTCTGTTTTTACGACTCATTTCTCTTTATCCCCTTTCCTTATGCTTTTGGACGTTTAGTACCGTATTTAGAACGGCCTTGTTTACGATCGTTAACACCTGCAGTATCAAGTGCACCACGGACGATATGGTAACGTACCCCTGGAAGGTCTTTTACACGTCCACCACGAAGAAGAACCACGCTGTGCTCTTGCAAGTTGTGTCCGATACCTGGGATGTAGGCAGTAACTTCGATAAGGTTGCTCAAACGTACACGAGCGAATTTACGAAGGGCTGAGTTAGGTTTTTTAGGTGTCATTGTTCCAACACGAGTTGCAACACCACGTTTTTGTGGTGAAGAAACGTTTGTTTGAACTTTTTTATGACTGTTGTAACCAACGTTCAAAGCTGGTGATTTAGATTTTTCTACTTTTGATTTACGCGGTTTGCGAACCAATTGGTTAATTGTAGGCATCTACATTCTCCTGTGTTTTTTTATTTTTGGTGATGATACACTTGGTGACAGCTATCATCTGTGTGTACTTTTGCAACATTTGTCAGCACGTCCCTGTACACTCTTGAGAGACCAAAAGTAAAAAGTACCGTCTATTATTGTAACAAAATTTTCCATTGGTTGTCAAGATATTTTTCTTTTTTATTGTTAATTTTAGCTCTTTTGTAGTGCTCCCCCAAAAAAGAAAAAGGAGGAATCCCACCCTCCTAAAGTTAGTATTGTTCCATTCAATCCCATCAATTTTAACAAATAATGTTCAAAAAAATATTATATCATCACAACCAACCAGATTCTTTCGCGATATTAGCTGCCTCTGTTCGATTACCTGCATCTAGTTTCGAAAGAATATTGGTGACATAGTTTCGGACTGTTCCGTTGGATAGATAAAGTTTGTCTGCAATTTCTTGGTTAGAGAAGCCCTGAGCAATTCCCTTTAAAACTGCGATTTCTTGTTCTGTTAATGGATTGGGATGCGTCATCACCACTTCCATCAATTCAGGCGAATACTCCTTGCGCCCTTCGAGGACAGTGTGCAAGGTTTGCATGAGGTCTGCAATGTTTCTTTCTTTTAATACATAAGCATCTACTCCAGCCTTGACCGCACGTTCAAAATACCCAGGACGCTTGAAGGTCGTCACCACAACCACCTTTGTTTCAAGCTTTTCTGCTCGTATCCACTCCAAGACTTCAAGACCTGTCTTAACAGGCATTTCTACGTCAAGGATGGCGATATCTATAGACTCCTTTTCAAATAATTGGATTGCTTCTTGCCCATTCTTGGCTTGAAAGACAGACTCTACATCCGGTTGAAGCGTGAGCAACTGGCACATTGCATCTCGTAACATACTTTGATCTTCTGCGACTAATACTTTCATCTACTTTCTCTCCTTATAGGGTAGTCGAACCTGCACTTCTGTCGGTTCTTTCCAACTAATTACCTTTACTTCTCCCGAAAATGGAAGAACACGATCTCGAACTGTATGGAGGTCATCCCCCTTTATAGAAGCAAAGCCACAGCCATCATCTCTCACTGTTAGAATGAGTTCTTTCTCTGTCCGTTCTAATTTTAAGTAGACTTTAGACGCTTGGGCATGTTTGATGATATTGGTCACTAATTCAAGCAAAATCATGGAAGCCGTTGACTCCAATTCCTGAGTTAAGCTAGCTGTATCTAGTTGATTAGCTATTTCCACCTCAATTCCAGCAATTTCTAACATCTTTTTCACAGTCTCTAGTTCGGATGTCAAAGTTCTAGACTTAAGATTTTCCACAATGGTTCGCACTTCACGCATTGATTCTTTGCTAATTTGCTGTATTTCTCTTAATTCCTTTTCCACCTGTGAATAAGCCTGTATTTGAAATAACTGCAAGGCTAGATCAGTTTTAACACTAATCATAGCAAAGGTATGCCCCAGACTATCATGCAAATCTTGACCGATACGACTGCGTTCATTTTCAGCAAGCAATAGATTTATCTGCGCATTTTGCTTAGCCTGAGCTTCTTTCAAATCCTCCACAATACGAATCCGAACCAAGCCAAAAGTCATTAAATCGATAAAAGCAAGAATTACAAGTAGATAGAATAGAAACTCAACTTCGATTCTCTGAAAAATCAACAGTTGGCCCACAACAAGGACTTGAGCAAGAAGAAAAGTCCAGACATGTAAAGACTTTAAACTACGTACGCCAAAATGATAACTTAAGAGGTTAGAAAGGAAAAAGAAGAACCAGATATAATTAACAGCAACAAAGGCAGTATTCCCAACTACATAAGTCAGCATGAGACCCCAATATAGCCAAGATAGACGCTGGCTCTTAGTTGTTAAAACACCCAAATATGCCACTACAAATAGAATATCAATCAATAAATGCCAGACAGAAAGCCACCCAGTCACTACAGGTAGGATGGGGAAAATCATAAAAATTAAACTGGCCCAAAACATATAGTGTATGCTTTTCAGTCTTTCAAGCATTAAGAATTCTCCTTATGACCTTGAAGGTAAATGGTCAAACCAAACAAAACTGCTGAAAAAACAAGTAGATAAACTGTGGCTGATAAATTGATGCCACCCTCGTTTAAGAAGGTCTTGAGCAACTCCATCAACTGATAAGTTGGTAGGCACTTCCCGATTGCTTGCATCCAGTCTGGAAATAAAGAGATGGGCATCCAGAGTCCGCCTAAAACAGCCAATCCTAGATAAAGAAGATTGCCCACGACAGACATCAGCTGACTAGAAGGCAAGAGTGTCAAGGTCAATCCAAGCGCTACAAAGGCAACACTTCCTACTATCAGCAAGAACGCAGCCCCAATCCAGCTTCCTAGAGGCATATCCACACCTCTGACCAAGTGCCCAACTGAGAAAACAACCAGGATTGAGACCAAATAATCAACCAACATACTTGTTATCTTTGATAGATAATATTCTACCATATTTACAGGGCTATGATGTAATATTTTCTGCCAGTTGTTGATCTTGTCGGTATGTAAAACAACTGGGAATGAAAAGATAGCTGTCGACATCATGGAAAAAGCCGTCATGGAGATGAGGTAGTCGCGCATAAAATTAGCCGGTCCATCTGGTGTGTCCTGGTACATACCTGAAAAGAATAAATAGAAGGCTGTCGGTATCCCTACGGATAACAGATAATAGACTAATTGTCGTTTGGTCAATAGAAATTCTATCTTGTTTAGTGCGATCCATTGTTTCATCTTAGTCATCTCCCTTTTGTGTTTCTTCAAAGATTGTATCCAGTAAGCTACGATTATTGACTTCAATTTCTTGAATCCTACATCCTGCTCGGACTAATAGTTCCCAGAAAGCATCTGCTTCGCGTGTGACTACTTGTAGAGCATCCTGTTTTTGTGACCAGTTTTCAACCAAGTTTGACTGTTCGACAACTTCCTTATATGCTAGAGGAAGGATAAAGTGCTTTTCAATCTCCTCACTACGCATAGCTAGAGGCGTTGTATCACGAATCAATTCACCCTTGTGTAGCACCAAGATTCGATCAGCCGTATGCTCCACCTCTTCGATATAGTGAGAAGAATAGACAATGGTCACACCATTTTTCTTTAACTGATCGACAATCTCCCAAAAACGTTGACGAGTTGAGGTATCCATAGCCGATGTAGGCTCATCTAAAAAGACAAGCTTTGGTCGCCCAATTAAGGTCAAGATAAAAGAGAAAAGACGCTTCTGCCCACCTGACAATTTTTCTGCAAATTGTTCTTTTTGTTGCTGGTCAAACTGCAATAGTTGATCAATTTCCTGCTCGCTCAAGGGATTTGGATAGATACGTTGAAAGAAAACAATCAACTCTTTTACCTTTAATTTCTGAACGATGACATTTTCTTGAGGGAGGTAGGATCTTGTGTAGTCTAACCTAGAGCTCGTCACTGGCAAGCCTTGGATGGATACTTGACCGCTGGAGACCAATTTATCTCCGAGCAAACAGTCCAAGAGTGTTGTCTTTCCAGCACCATTTGGCCCAATCAAGGCGACGCATTCACCTTCAGCTACCTCAAAGGAAATATCCTTCAAAATAGCTTTACCCTTGATGCTTTTATGCAAGCCTTGTACCTTAATCATGTTCATGATATTCTCCTTTCAGCCATTCCATCCCTATAGGAAAGGCGATAAAAATCATAAATCCTAATCCCCAGGCGCCGCGAATAACTTGGTGAAGAAAGGCTTGATCAAACCAACCTGTAAACATTTCTACCAACCATGCCACTAGTGATAGCCCAATAAAAAGATAGAGAAACGCTTTTTTCATTTTTCAAACTCCTTTTTCACATCTGAGACTAATTTCAAACCTTCTCGTATAAGCCAGGACATCATTCCAAATCCTGCAAATAGCTCCCAAGGAAAATGATAGAAACCTTCATCCAATCCTGAGAACATGAGATAAGTCATGACTCCTGCTGCTACTAAACTCATTGCGACAATTACTTTATGTTTCATTTTTTCTTCCTCCACTTGATACATATAGTATAATTCTTTGAAGGTAGAATCACTAGAAGCTTCTGTCATGAGGAGATATGACAAATGTCATAAAAAAAAGAAAGTTACAAAATCAACTTTCTTTTTTATCTATTAAATTTTTATTCCACACTAAATAGGTATGGGTAAACTGGTTGTTGACCTTGGTGAATCTCGACTTCAACATCTTCGAATTCTTCTGCGATTTCTTGGGCAATTTCATTGGCAAGTTCTTCGCTTCCGTCTTCACCGACATAGAAGGTTACGATTTCACTATCTTCATCCAACATATGTTTCAAGGTTTCAGTCAAGGTTTGGTGCATATCAGGGTTTGACACGAGGATTTTTCCATCCACCATACCAAGATTATCGTTTTCATGGATTTCTAAACCATCGATTGTCGTATCACGCACAGCTGTTGTGACGCTTCCGCTAACGACATCGCTAAGGGCTGCAGTCATACGCTCTTGGTTTTCTTCGATAGACTTGCTTGGATCAAAGGCAAGAAGACTTGTCAAACCTTGTGGCAAAGTACGAGCCTCTACCACTACTGCTGGTTGCTCCAAAACTTCTGCTGCAGATTGAGCTGCCATGAAAATATTCTTGTTGTTTGGTAGGAAGATGATGTTACGAGCGTTGACCTGTTCAACAGCCTTGATAAAGTCTTCTGTTGAAGGGTTCATAGTTTGACCGCCTTCGATAACATAATCCACACCTTGAGAACGGAAGATATCTGCTAGACCTTTACCAGCCACTACAGCAATCAAAGCATACTCTTTTTCTTCAGCTGGTTTGCTAACTTGAGCAGCTTCTTTCTCAACCTGTGCTTCGTGTTGGTTACGCATATTGTCAACTTTTACCTTGACCAAGCTACCATATTTGAGACCTTCTTGCATAACAAGTCCTGGATCTTCTGTATGGACATGGACTTTGACAATTTCATCATCATTGACAACAAGGAGAGAATCCCCGAGTTCATTCAAGTAGTTACGGAATTCGTCGTAGTCAAAATCTTTGGCATAGGTTGGACCTTGCTTAAGAGCTACCATGATTTCAGTACAGTAACCAAAGGTGATGTCCTCAGTCGCTACGTGACCAGCTACAGACTTATGATGTTCAGCATTGATCATTTCACTCATGTTGGCCGGAGTCGCTACAAAGTCCTCAGATGCAATATATTCACCAGTAAGGGCTGAAAGGAAACCTTCATAGATGAAGACCAGTCCTTGACCACCTGAATCCACAACGCCAACTTCTTTCAATACTGGAAGCATGTCTGGTGTTTTAGCTAGAGCTGTTTTAGCACCTTCCAAGGCTGCGCGCATGACTTCAACAGCGTCATCTGTTTGCTCAGCTTTTTTCTTAGCACCGATAGCAGCTCCACGAGAAACTGTCAAAATCGTTCCTTCGACTGGTTTCATCACTGCCTTATAGGCAACTTCTACACCTGATTGGAATGCAAGGGCCAAGTCTTGACCTGTTAACTCGTCTTTATCCTTGATGGCTTGTGAAAATCCACGGAAAAGCTGAGACGTAATAACACCTGAGTTTCCACGCGCACCCATCAAAAGACCTTTGGCAAGAATGCTCGCTACCTCGCCAACTGTAGAAGCTGGCTTGTCTGCAACTTCTTTAGCACCATTTTCAATGGTCATTCCCATATTTGTTCCAGTATCTCCATCTGGAACTGGAAAGACGTTTAATGAATTGACATATTCAGCTTGCTTATTCAAGCGAGTTGATGCAGCCTGCACCATTTCTTGAAATAAGCTAGTAGTAATTTTTGACACGGTTATTCTCCTACAACTTTGATATTTTGAATGTAGACATTTACAGTCTGAGCAGTAATTCCAAGCTGGTTTTCCAAGCTAAAACGAACACGCTCTTGAATGTTTTTTGACACTTCGCTAATCTTTGTTCCGTAGCTCAACACGGTATATACATCAACTGCAATACTGCCATCTTCGGCCGCCTTTACGACGACACCTTTGGAATAATTTTCCTTACCTAGAAGGGCTTGGAAATTATCTTTGAGGGCATTTTTACTAGCCATACCGACCACACCAAAAATCTCAGTTGCTGCTCCACCTACGACGGTTGCAATCACTTCATCTGTTAGTTCGATTTGACCATCTTTTGTATTAATTTTTACAGTCATCCTTTTTACCTCAACTAGTTGATACTCTATTTTATCATATTTCAGCCCAAGTGTAAAAGCAGAATACTGTATCAGCGGATATTTACTCTATTTTTCAAATGATTTTATATCTACAGTAAAAGAAAAAAGACCCTAAGGTCTCCTTACTTTTATTATTAAACGCGTTCAACTTTACCTGATTTCAAAGCACGAGCTGAAGCCCAAACTTTTTTAGGTTTACCATCGATAAGAACAGTAACTTTTTGAAGGTTTGGTTTTACGGCACGTTTTGTTTGGTTCATCGCGTGTGAACGGTTGTTTCCTGATACAGTCTTACGACCTGTAAAGTAACATACTTTAGCCATTGTGTTTTCCTCCTATTAGATCTAATATAGCGGATGTGCTAGCACCACATACCGTACTATGTTATCACACTTTCTTTATTTTTGCAAGGGAATTGGAAGATTTTTTTATTTGACGTAGACAACACCAAGTTTACCAAAAGCCACTTCCCCGCGAATAATCAAGGTTTTGCTTGTTGGCGCTACAGGAGCGTCTGCCTTGGCTGCACCAAAGGATGTTTCTACTTTCAAATCGACACGCCAGTGTTGTGGAACATAGACGGTTGCATTCCCGAAAGCCACTTCGATATTTAAAGTTGCAAAATCACCTAACATCTCTGCATTGTCATAGTAGATTTTTGCATTTCCAAAAGCAACTTCTACTTGGTCTTCTACAAGATCTTGATCTTGTTTATAGAAAGTCCCACTTCCAAAAGCAACTTCCTTATCTGTTAGAATGGTCTTTTCCCCATCATACCACCATTTTTTCCCGTTCCAAAACTTACTTGAGTGAGTGAGATAGCCAACACCTAGCACTGCTAAGATACTAGCCCAAAATAGAGACTGATTTGGGATAGGCAAAATGTTATAAAAATGATTTGCAATCATTAAGGCTACTAGAGCTGTAAAAACTGCTGAAGTCAGATGACGACGAAGCAAAGCCTCAACTGATTGGTAGGCAAAAAATCCAATACCAATCAAAGGCCAAATGTGCCCTCCCAGAGAAGGGATTCCAAAATTTCCTTGTAATAATATTAAAGCCGCCAATACTAGCAACACAATACCAAATGCTTTCTTTTTCATCTTCTTACCTCATGTTTCTTAGATTTTCTTTTAGGAGGGATTGATAGTGCCGCGACACGTGAACCTCCTTGTGGGTCTGATAAAAGGAAATAGTTCCTGTCCCTGAAAAGGACTTGTCAACCGAGTAAACCTGACGGATATTTGCAATAGTCGACTTGGATACCCGACTAAAATAGCGAGGAAGAATAGCCTCTAACTCATAGAGTTTAAGCCGAACCTCGTAGGCTTCTTTCTGGGTGTGGGCGTAAATCTTGCTACCTTCTGTCTCAAAGAAGAGAATTTCCGATAAGTCCAGATAATATTCACCCGTACCCTTGTAAAAAATCAACCTAGGAGACTTGGACTCTTGCAAGAGTCGCTGTAAATCCGCAATCTCATCTGTCAAAGCCGCTGCCTTGATGACAATTTCAGTTTCCTCTAAATTGCTGTCAATTTCGATTCGTAACTTCATTCCATCTCCTTTCTGACTCTACTATATCAAAGCCAAAATAAGAAAACAAGAGCAAAAAAGCAAGTGGTTACTTTAGACCCGTAAGTGGTCGTAGGACCCCCTTAACTTACAGGTCAAAATAGAAAGAAAAGCACACCCCACACAAGAGCACAAATATAGCCAACCACTACATCCCTAGGATAATGCACTCCACCCAAGACTCTCACTAGACCTAGGAAGGCTGATAAGGTCAAACAAATCATCCCCATAGTTAGACTAGCATGTAAGCAAGCCATGGAGATAATGGTTGCTGAAAAGACATGACGACTGGGCATTGACTGACCAGGACTATCTCTGTCAAGCAAGGGTTTAATATCCCATTCCTCATAAGGCCTAGGGACATTGATTTTCTTACGAAGAAAGGACAAAATCACAAAGCCTGACGCAGGAATAAACACATAGACCAAGACTTGTTTTCCAAGTCCTTGTTGGAGATAGGTAATTGCTAACAATGTTAGATAAATCATAGGCATAACTACTGTCATAAACCGATTGAAAGTTCTTAACAAGCTCAGAAGAAAGGGCTTATTTTTAATATTAGCAGCAACATGCTCATACCATTCTTGATAATTTTTCATATATTTTCTCATCACTTACTCAAATTTTGCTTATAGGGAAGCACTTGTCTTCTAGTATAGTGCAGAAAAAGAAGGCCGTCAAGCCTTCTTTGGGTTTATTCTTCTGCTTCGTCTTCTGTAAATTGACTGTTGTAGAGGTCAGCGTAGAAACCAGCTTGTGACATTAGCGCATCATGATTTCCTTGCTCGATGATATTTCCATCTTTCATGACCAGAATAAGATCAGCATTACGGATGGTTGACAAGCGGTGGGCGATGACAAAGGAAGTTCTGCCCTCCATCAAACGATCCATAGCTTTCTGAATCAATTCCTCTGTACGGGTATCAACAGAAGAAGTCGCCTCATCTAGGATTAGGAGTGGTGCATCTTTCAGCAAAGCACGAGCAATGGTCAAGAGTTGTTTTTGCCCGACAGACAAGGTCACTGTATCATCCAAGACTGTATCGTAACCATCTGGTAGGGTCATGATAAAGTGGTGAACCCCCACAGCCTTGCTGGCTTCAATCACACGCTCATCACTAATGCCCTCTTGGTTATAGATAAGATTGTCTCGAATGGTTCCTTCAAAGAGCCAAGTATCCTGCAAGACCATTGAAAAGGCATCGTGTACTTCCGAACGCTTCATATCCTTGGTATCCACACCATCGATGCGGATACTTCCCTTATCAATCTCATAGAACTTCATCAAAAGATTGACAATAGTTGTCTTACCAGCTCCAGTCGGTCCGACAATGGCAATCTTTTGACCTGCATGAGCCGTCGCAGAAAAATCGTGGATGATAGTCCGATCAGGTGTATAACCAAAGGAGACTCGATCAAAGACTACTTGACCTTTCATATCGCTCAATTGTCTTTCTTTATGGGATTCGTCTTCCATTTCCTCTTCAGCTAGGAATTCGAAGACGCGTCCCATGGCTGCACTAGCCTGCTGAAGACTAGTAATCCCTTGGGCAATTTGTGAAAGAGGCTGAGAAAAGATACGAACATAGGCCATAAATGCAACGATAATCCCGATACTGATGTGCCCATTTAAGGCCAAGGCTGCACCAACAATAATCACCAAGGCATAGCTAAAGTTCCCAATGAACATCATAATCGGCATCATAATCCCTGAAATAAATTGAGATTTCCAGATACTATCATACAGACGATTGTTTAATTTCGCAAACTCTTCTTTCGTACTCTCGATGGCATTGTAACTGGTCACCACATTATGGCCAGAGTACATTTCCTCCACATAGCCGTTGACAGCTGCTAGGTCTTGTTGCTGACTCTTAAAGAAACCCTGTGATTTGCCCATAAAGACAGACACGAAAGCAAAACCAATAAGAGTTGACACAACCGTCACCAAGGCTAAAATCCAGTTCATCCCAAACATGGTTACCAAGACTGCTAAGACCAGCAAACTAGATGAAAGAACCGTTGCCAGACTTTGATTGAGAGACTGGGCTGCAGTGTCAACGTCATTGGTTACACGAGACAAAGTATCCCCCTGATAGTGTCCATCAAAATATCCCAATGGTAGGCTATTGATTTTCTCTGCAATAGCTCTTCTCAAACGCTCTGAAAAACGTTGAATGGCTGTTGTAAACAGAAAGGCCTGTAAATAATTTGATAGAAGTCCGATCACATAAATCACGGCCAAAAAACCACCAATAGCTGCAACCGCCGCGACATCCACACTTGTTTCCAGACCACTGGCAATAATATTAGTCATTTCCTTGATGCGGGTTGGACCATATACAGTAATGATATTGGATACGATTGTTGCTAGAAAGGCGATTAGAAGGGCAAACTGGAGGCCTGCAAGATAGGGTTTACTCTGTTTCCAAAGAGACATTTTCTTATTTTCCATGTTCCAATTCCTCCTTCGATAGTTGTGAATAGGCAATTTCTTGGTAAACTTCGTTATTAGCTAGAAGTTCCTTGTGGGTACCTTGTCCCACGACTTTCCCTTGATCCAAGACCAAAATCAAATCTGCGTCCATAATCGTTGAAATACGCTGTGCGACGATAAGCTTGGTCATAGACTTGGTTTTCTCTGCTAACTCTTGGCGAAGAACTCGATCTGTCTTGTAGTCCAAGGCTGAGAAGGAGTCATCAAAGATGAGGATTTCTGGCTTCCTAGCTAAGGCACGCGCAATGGCCAGACGCTGTCTTTGACCACCTGAGAAGTTGGTTCCTCCTTGGGCCACTTCTGACGCTAAGCCCGCTTCCTTGTCTTCGATAAAGTTCTTAGACTGGGCTAACTCCAAAGCCTGCCACATAGCCTGCTCACTAAGTGGTGTTTCTTGACTCTGTCCAAATTCTAGATTGCCCTTGACATCACCTGAAAAGAGAACCGCTTTCTGAGGAATATAACCAACCTTATTGCGCAAATCTTCTAAGGCATAGTCTTGAACATTGACACCGTCCACCAGAATTTCTCCTTCTGACACATCGTAGAAACGTGGAATCAGATTGACCAGAGTTGATTTACCTGAACCCGTTGACCCAATAAAGGCCACTGTTTGACCAGCGTCTGCTCTAAAGCTAACATGCTCGATAACTGGCTCCGAATTTGCCGCATAGCGGAAGGTCACATCCTTAAACTCGACCTGACCTTTGAGGTTTTCATCAGCCAGCTGCACTTGAGCAGGGTTTTGGATAGAAGAATGCAAATCTAAAACTTGATTAATCCGCTTAGCAGAGACCATAGTTCGGGGAAGAACGATGAAGAGTGCTCCCATGAGAAGGAAGCCCATGACAACCTGCATGGCATAAGACATGAAAACAATCATGTCGCTAAAGAGAGGCAGACGTGCTGTCGGAGTAGCGTCGTTAATCACATAGGCCCCAATCCAGTAAATCGCCACACTCAAACCACTTGAAATCCCCATCATGATAGGGTTCAAAATAGCCATAAGACGGTTGACAAACAAATTCAAGCATGTCAATTCATCATTTGCTGCTGCAAATTTTTCATTTTGGTATTCTTCAGCATTGTAGGCGCGAACGACACGAATACCTGTTAAACTCTCACGAGTGATACTGTTCAGTTTATCAGTCAGCCCCTGAATCAAGGACTGTTTTGGAAAGGCTAGCGTCATCAAAACAGTCGTCATCAGGACGTTGACAATCACTGCCACAAGTACGGCCCAGAGCCAGTATTCTGAATGACCTAAAATCTTCCCGATAGCCCAGATAGCCATAATTGGACCACGCGTAACCACTTGCAAACCCATGGTAATCAACATTTGAACTTGAGTAATGTCATTGGTAGTACGCGTCAAGAGGCTAGGAATAGAGAATTTCTTAATCTCTGTCTGCGAGTAATCCAAAACTCGGTTAAAAATATCACTTCTCAGCCTACTAGTATAAGAAGCCGCCACTCGGGATGCAAAAAAACTAACTGCAACTACGGACAAGAAGGCAAGAAAGGACATTCCCACCATCATGCTTGCCGGCTGCCACAACTCATCTAAATTAGTTCCTTGACTACCTAGCAAATCCGTAATTTTCGAGATATAGGTCGGCACTTCCAACTCTAGATAGACCGAAAAGCAAGTAAAGAGAATGGCTAGTAAAATCATCCCCCATTCTTTTCTACTAATTCGTTTGGCTAATTTCTTCATTCTCTCCTCCTATACCCTTGATATTTTCCTGTAGTTGAGCAAGGACTTTCTCAAAAATCAGTAATTCATCTTCATCAATGTCTTCCATCAACTGCTTGTCTATGCGTTCAAAAAAAGCCTTAACCTGCTGCATCTGAGAACGTGCTTTGTCCGTCAAACGAACAAATTTTGCCCGCTTATCGCTAGGACTCACCTCCAATTCCACCAAACCATTTTGCACCATACGCTTGACCAAATTACTAGCAACAGACTTGGTAATATTGAGTTCCTGCTCGATATCTTTAATCAAGACCAGTTCCTCTTTTTGTTCACAATGATCTAAAAAACGCAGAACCTGCCCTTGAGGCCCACCCATAAATTCAATACCACAACGTTTGGCTTCCTTTTGCACCATCAGGTGAATCTGATGACCAAAACGCTTAAAGACTAACATCGGCTTATCCATACTTACTCCTTTCTAACCATTGCATTTAGTTCTCCTAGGAACTAAATAAGTTTTCATGAGAACTATTTTATCATTTTCAGAAAAGATGTCAAGAAAAAGTTTCCAAGAGAACTATTTTAGTTTAAATTGACATTAGGTAATATCTTTTATATAATAAATACTCACTACTGTGGGTAGAAATCCATTCACTTAATGAGGAGAGAAAACTTTCAAATGAAACCAGAAGAACAAAGTGTTTTAGGAATCTTAGCAACCATTTTTGGAGCCATCGCACTTTTAGGATCCTGGATCCCGTTTATTAACTATCCATCGTTGTTCATCGGCATCGTCGCATTTATCTTGGGGATTATCGGCCTTATCGTCAACCTCAAAAAACGGAAAACAATGGCTATTATCGGAACATCGCTGGCAGTTGCCTCTGTTGTACTTTTCTTTACGAGTCAGGTACTATACGCTGATGTCTACAAAGAGTATGCCAAGGAGTTTAACCGTTCCTACATGGATACGAGTGCCTCAATGGAACGCGAAGAAAAAAGCGGCTTGACAGACGATACCTTCGCCTGGACCCAAGAACAGTTCGACGCCTTAATCGAAGGTGACCTTGACAACAAAGGAAAAGGTGGTACCAACTACGAGGATATTATCAACAAACACGGAAAGCCAGATTCCGAGTTTGACTTCACTCTTGGGGGTTACAATACGAAAAAAATCACCTATATCTCTATTGGAGACAAGACTAAGACTGTTACCTTAACTTTTGCAAAACAGGACAATGGAGAGCTCTTGCTCGTCCAAAAACATGCAATCGGTCTAGGTCTAGAAAAAAGCAAGCAACAAAACGATTCTGAAACCTGAGTCTAAGTTCAAATATCAAAAAAACGAACAGCTAGTAAAACTGTTCGTTTTTCTATTAGAATCCATCTACGTTTGTGTAGATCTTTTGTACGTCTTCGTCGTCTTCAAGAACGCTGTAAAGTTTTTCAAAGGTTTCAAAATCATCGCCTGACAATTCCACTTCTGACTGAGGAATCATTTCCAATTCAGTAACTTGGAATTCTTCGATACCTGACTCACGAAGGGCAACGATAGCCTTATGAAGGTCAGTTGGAGCTGTGTAAACTGTGATTGTTCCTTCTTCTGCTTCTACATCATCCACATCCACATCTGCTTCTAGCAATTGCTCAAAGACTGCATCGGCATCTTCACCTGCAAATACGATAACTCCCTTGTTGTCAAAGAGGTATGAAACCGAACCTGAAGCACCCATGTTTCCGCCGTTTTTACCAAAAGCTGCACGGACATTAGCCGCTGTACGGTTGACATTTGAAGTCAAAGTATCAACGATTAGCATAGAACCATTTGGTCCAAAACCTTCGTAACGTCCTTCTGTAAAGGTTTCGTCTGTGTTTCCTTTAGCCTTGTCCAAAGCTTTATCGATAACGTGTTTTGGCACTTGAGCTTGTTTAGCACGGTCGATAACGAATTTCAAGGCTGAGTTTGATTCTGGATCTGGATCACCTTTTTTAGCTGCTACATAGATTTCTACACCAAATTTTGCATATACTTTAGAGTTAGCTCCATCTTTAGCCGTTTTCTTGGCTACAATATTGGCCCATTTACGTCCCATTAGGAATCTCCTTTTTTCACATTTTAATCTTTCTTATTATAACACAAGTTTTTTCGATTTTCACTAGAGGAAATAGATTTTATTCAGTAAATCAAGCTAGGATAGCACTTTGGTTGCCAAGATGGCCTTGCCTTCTTTTATCAAGGGGTGACGAAACAGTGAGAAATACAGTTGGATAGTCATGGCAACCCAGATTAGGGGTTCGCAAAGGATAACTCCCTTATAGCCTGCCCAAGGGATAATCAAGACTACAAAAGCGATTTTTCCGATTAGTTCAATAAAACTAGAAACTAGAGGAAGGACCTTTTGCCCCAATCCCTGCAAGCAATTGCGATAAATCAACAAGAGACTCAAAATGGGATAGAAGGCTGAACTGATTTGCAGATAGAGACTTCCATTTTCTATCAAGTAATCATCTGTCGAACTAGCCAAGAAGGAAACCAATGCTGGACTGGCAAAAAAGAGGAAGATACAAACAAAAACTGCCCAGGATATACTTAAACGACTGCCGATTCGAAGACCTTGAACAATGCGGTCTGGGCGCTTAGCACCTAAATTCTGAGAAGCAAAGGTCGTCATCGAAGCGGAAATAGCGGTCATAGGAAGAAGGGCGAAGGCCATAATGCGTCGAGCCGCCGTCTGGGCACTAATAATCACTGCACCAAAGGTATTAACAGAAGACTGTAAAATCACACTGCCGATGGACACAATTGAACTCATCAAGCCCATAGCCAAACCTTGCTCCAAGAGATCCGCGTACAAGGCCTTATCCCATTTGAAATGCTTGAGTTGCGGGAGCAGTTCTGGAACGCTCTTGCGGATATAGTAAAAGCAAAGAACCGCTGATAAGCCCTGCGAAATGATGGTAGCAAGTCCCGCAGATTGAACTCCAAGATGCAATTGCGTAATAAAATAGAGATCCAGAACCACATTAACCAAGGCAGAAAAAATCAAAAATCCAAGGGCGGCTAGACTGTCTCCAATAGACCGCAACAAACCTGCAAAAAGATTATAGGCAAAGCTGACACCGACACAGGTCACAATCATAGAAATATATTGATAAGATTGAGGAAGGATTTCTGCAGGAGTATCTAGGTATTGCAAGAGAGGATACAAACCAAGAAAGCCCATTAGCATGACCACAATACTCAAAAGAGCACCTAAAATCCAGGTGGCTGCTACTGCTTCCTTGATTTTAGTGAAATTCCGAGCCCCATAATAACGGGCAATGACAATTCCCATGCCATTGCCAACACCAAGAGTAAAACCTACAATCAGGTCAAAAATCGCTGTCGTCGCCCCTACCGCTGCCAAGGATTCTTGACCAAGAAATCGTCCAACAATCAAGACATCAGCAGTATTATAGAGCTGTTGAAAAATATTTGATAGCAAGATTGGGAAGGCGAAACTTAAGAGCGAGGGAAGAATCGGACCATGTATCAGGTCCACTGTTCGTTTTTTATTCATAAAGCTATTATATCAGCTTTCTATAGGAGCGACAAGAAACAGCAAACTATAGGCAATCTGAAATCTTGCACAAAGAATCGAAAAAGCAGTGGATTTCTCCACTACTTTGACAGCTTATTCTTCAATTTCGATTTCAAGTTCATCGCCTAGGTCAAGTGTAACTTCTTCATTCACAGAGTCTTCTTGAACTGCTTCATCTTTTTTGTCTTCAGCAGTTTCTTCTCCATCAATCAAACCAAATTGAACACGGACTTGATGGTCAATCTCATCAAAGACTTCTGGGTTATCTGCCAAGTATTTCTTAGCATTTTCAGAACCTTGCCCGATTTTCTCATCCTTGTAAGAGTACCAAGCTCCTGCTTTTTTGATGATATCCAAATCGCTTGCGATCTTCAAAAGTTCACCAGTCTTAGAAATCCCTTCTCCGTACATGATTTCAACGAAGGCTTCCTTAAATGGTGGAGCCACCTTGTTTTTCACGACCTTGATCTTAGTTTCTTTACCGACATTGGTGTCTTTTTGATCACCAGTTCCTTTGATTTGTGTGCTTCCACGAACATCCAAACGGACTGATGCGTAGAATTTCAGAGCACGTCCACCAGGAGTTGTTTCTGGATTTCCAAACATGACCCCAACTTTTTCACGTAATTGGTTGATAAAGATGGCAATTGTTTTGGTTTTATTGATAGAAGCACCAAGTTTACGCATAGCCTGGCTCATCATACGAGCCTGCAAACCAACGTGGCTATCTCCGATATCTCCATCAATTTCCGCACGAGGTACAAGGGCAGCAACTGAGTCGACTACGACAAGATCCACGGCTCCTGAGTCAATCAATTTTCCTGCAATCTCAAGACCTTGCTCTCCTGAGTCTGGTTGTGACAAGAGCAATTCGTCAATATTGACCCCAAGAGCCGCAGCATAAGCTGGATCAAGGGCATGCTCCGCATCGATAAAGGCTGCAATCCCACCTTCTTTTTGCGCTTGCGCAACTGCATGAAGGGCAACCGTTGTCTTACCAGATGACTCTGGCCCATAGATTTCAATGATACGTCCCTTAGGATAACCACCTGAACCAAGGGCAATATCAAGAGCCAAGGAACCTGAGCTCATCACTTGCACTTTTTGCTCTGCACGTTCACCCAAACGCATGATTGAACCTTTACCAAAGTCTTTCTCAATCAATTTAAGAGCATCATTCAAGGCTTTTTCACGTTCTGCCCCGAATTTTTTTGAAATTTCATCTAATTTTTTTGGTTTTTTCGCCATTCTATTCTCCTACATTCTAATGGTCCTCAGACCTATCTACTATTATATCAAAAGTTAGTCACTTAATAAAGCCTTGCGAACTAGGTTAAAGGCATGCATAACCGCAATGTGCCGTACATCTGCTCGACTTCTGCCTCCAATATTAACCTTGATGACCTCAGTTCCATGCTCCTGTGCCAAGCCTATAAAGACTGTCCCAGCTGGGTGCCCTTCTAGGCTATCTGGTCCTGCCACTCCAGTCAAGCTAATGCCAAAATCTGACTGGGTCTTGCTTCGTACCTGTTCAGCCATCTTCTGAGCTGTATATTCAGACACCACACCCTGTTCTTCCAAATCCTTGACAGGAATATCCAACATCTTTGATTTTTCCTCCAAGCTATAGGTTACAAAACCACCCTTAAATATACTTGAAGCACCCGAAAAATCCGCTACCCTAGCTTGGAAAAGACCAGCCGTCAAACTCTCAGCAGCCGTGATGGTTTTCCCCTGCCTTTTCAGTTCTTCTACCACAATGCTAGCTAAACTAGTTTCTTCCCCATAACCATAACAAAGATCTCGTAAAGAAATTCCTTCGAAAGTCTGGTGGTCCAAGATTTGATTTTCCAAGATATCCAGCACTTGATTCGCTTCTTCTTGACTGCTAGCCTTTGTTGACAGACGCAGAGTAACTTCTCCTGTCTTGGCATAAGGGGCCAAGGTCGGATCTGTTTGATTACCAATCAAATCAGCCAAAATCGTAACCAGCTGGCTCTCGCCAATTCCAAAGAAACGAAGAACGCAGGAATATAGCTTACTCCCTGTCATCAACTTAGGTAGAAGTTGGTTTAAAACCATGGGTTTTAATTCACTTGGTGGACCGGGAAGGACGACATAGGTCACTCCATCGACTTCCAAAATGCCTCCCACAGCCAGTCCTGTTTCGTTGGGCAGTGGAGTCGCTCCTTCTACAAGTTGAGCTTGTCTTTCGTTATTCGGTGTTCGGGCATAGTCGGGTCGCTGGGCAAAAAAGACATCTAACTTCTCCTGAGCCTGAGAATCAAAGACTAATTCTTTCCCTAAAAATTTAGCTAGGGTTTGTTTGGTCAAATCGTCCTCAGTTGGTCCCAAACCACCTGTTAAAATCACTAGACTGCTACGTTGACTGGCAATCTCAAGCAGGGATAAGAGACGAGCTTCATTGTCTCCTACAGCCGTTTGAAAATAAACATCTACCCCAATTTCTGCTAGTTTTTCCGATAAAAACTGAGCATTGGTATTGACAATCTGTCCTGTCAAAATCTCTGTTCCAACAGCAATGATTTCTGCTTTCATGTTTCCTCCTACCTATCTATTCGTATTTTTCTGAAAAAATCGCAGGAAATTTCCCACGATTTCATTATTAATTTTGTTCTATTTCTACACTTGAAGCATTCGTTGGTGTAGCAGTTCTTCCAAGAATTGCTTCGTATAACACAGCATTGGTTTCTACTTCAGTTACTTCCTCTTTACCTAGTGAACGACGTAAGAGATTTTGCATTTCTAACATATGCTCAGTTGTAACAATCTGGTAAGAAATGCCCTGCAGTTCAGCATCTTCTCCTCGCAATTGATGTGTTTCAATATTCTTGAAGGAATCTTGATAACCAAGTAATTGTGGAATACTTTTCGCTGATAAATCAATGTTGGTCTGCATATTGGTACTTAGGGCTTTTAGGATAGACTGATAGTGACTAACACTATTCAAGCTAAGAACTTTTTCAACAACCTTTTGAATGACTTCACGCTGACGCTTCTGACGTCCGTAGTCCCCTTCTGGATCTTGGTAGCGCATGCGAGAATAAACAAGCGCTTCTTCACCATTTAGAGTTTGCTGTCCAACACCAATGGAAATTTTATTAAATTCTTCCTGGTCAGTAATCGAAATTGGAAAACCGAGTGTATTATTTACAGTCACCCCGCCAACTGCATCAACCAATTGTTGCAGCCCCTGCATATTCACCATAACGTAACGATCGATATGAATATTCATCATTTTCTGGATAGTTGAGATTGCCAATTCCGCACCACCACCAGCATAGGCAGCGTTTAACTTCGCTTCTTCAATACTACCATCTTTATGCTGAATTTTAGTCAAGATATCACGTTCCAAACTCAACATCGTTGTTTTTTTCGTATGCGGATTAACCGTTAAGAGAATCATGGAATCACTATTTCCCTCCCAAGGGTCAGTTCGTTCTACGTTTCCAGTATCAACCCCCATTAAAAGGATCGTTAAGGGTTCAGTCGCCTCAATAACATTGGTTTCTTCCCCTATTTTTTTATAGGTCTTTGATAAGGTTTGTGTGCCTTGCTGATAAATGGTATAAGCAAAAACACCGACACCCAAAACTGTCACAGCTAGAAAAGCTAGCACCATTCCAATAATTTTTTTAACCATATTTCTATCAATCTATCAGTCTACCCATCAGGTAAACATCTATAAATTTCCCTTCTTCTATGTACGCACCGCGATCTTGTCTACCTTCAATGACAAAACCATTCTTTTGATATAAATGAACTGCAGCCTGATTACGAGTTTGGACAGTGAGTTGAAGTCGACGAAGAATGCCACTAGCCTTCGCCCATTCTACAACTTCTTCAAGTAACAAACTCCCCAGTCCATTATTCCAATACTTCTTACCAGTCACAATGAAGAGATCTCCAATATGCCGAACTCTCTTGCGCTGGTCAGCTGTAATATTTACAATACCAGCAATTTCATCATTCAGCAAGGCTAGTAAAGTGATTTGATTTTCTGAATGAGCCTGTTTATCCAAAAACAACTCCATCTCAGTATCTGTCATCAAAATGCCATCCCTGTCCAGACTGGTAAAATCTGTTTCTACACTGACACGATTTAAAAATGATACTAACTCAGCCGCATCTTCAACTTCTGCTTCCCTAATGAGCAACTCATACTCCATGTTGAAGCTCCTCTAAGAGTTTTTCTGCACGTAAACCCTTTGCTTGGAAATTCAGCCTGCGACCGTCTTCTTCTTTTAGAATTTCCAATTCTAAATAAGTATCTGGTAAGGCATCACCTAAAAGATGTCCCCACTCGATGACAGTCACCCCGCCACCAAAGAGAAACTCATCTA
Source organism: Streptococcus mitis (assembly GCF_003942765.1). GTDB lineage: Bacteria > Bacillota > Bacilli > Lactobacillales > Streptococcaceae > Streptococcus > Streptococcus mitis_BE. The sequence continues at coordinate 230,230 of NZ_RJNW01000002.1, read as the reverse complement.
AATCAATAGAATCAGCATCCCCCTCAATGCGGTAAACATCTAAATGATAAAGAGGAAGACGACCTTCATACTCTCTTACGATAGTGTAGGTTGGACTCTTAATCATCTGAGTAATATGTAATCCTTTAGCAAGACCTTTTGTAAAGGTCGTTTTGCCTGCTCCAAGTTCTCCAGTTAGAATTAAGACATCATTCTTTTCTAATAAATAGCCCAAACGTTCCCCTAAGGACTGTAACTCTTCTTCGTTTTTAGTGTACATGTTTCTATTATACCAAAAACTTGTTCTTTGTCTAGGTATTATCTCTGAATTCCATATTATGAATTAAAAACTTGAGCCAGTCCTTGTTATGATCTTAAAATAGGAACAGTAAAAAGATAACTAATAAGATATCTCTCATCAAATGACTGTAAAATGAAACTTCCCAACGAATGACTTTTGGCACCAACAGTTCTAGAAATAGCATTCCCAAGGCAATATAAAAGGTCATGGATAATAGCATCCAAGGATTTCTGAGAAAGATTAGAATAGCTAATCCACTAATAAAACACATTTCCTTCTTTCCAAAAATCTTTTTCAATCCATTTACATACTTCTGAATCGGCAGAAAAACTAACAAATCAATACCAAATAAGAAAAAGAAACTCGGTAGAAAGGCTTCCACACCCCCTTCTACGGATCTATTTCCTGCAAGGATATGTTCTATGACAATTAAAGCTAAACCCAAAATATTTACTAATAGCAAGAGACTATACAAGAATTGTTGCTTATCTTCCTTAAAAACTGAATAAGATTGATTTCTCTGCCCTCTATAGTAGTTTATCCCTGCCCCAATACTGGCAAGGAGCAACATACCCACTAAATAATAGAAGCAGTTTTGATTTAACATCAAGGTCCAAGTCGATAAACTTAAACAAGAACAGCTACTAATACCAAAAACTGTCAGCAATAACAAAATACGAATTTGCTTTTTCATTTTTTCCATCATTCTTCCTCCCTTACTTGCTCTTATTATAGGCTAGAAATCCTCCCCATTGCTAGAATATTTCTCAACTGTCAGTTTTCTACTCTAAAATGCAAAAAAGTTTGATGCAAGTAACCCTTACATCAAACTTTTACTACTTTCCGTCAAACCAAAGAGTAATTTCTCGCTTAGCTGACTCTTCTGAATCTGAACCATGCACAACATTTTGAATAGCTTGGTTTTCTCCAGCAGCTTTTGCAAAATCACCTCGAATAGTTCCTGGTAAAGCTTCCTCTGGACGAGTAGCACCCATCATGGTCCGCCAAGTTTCAATTACTTTGGGACCAGAAATGATACCTACAAGAACTGGGCCTGAAGTCATAAATTCACGAATCGGTGGGTAAAAACTTTGACCAACCAAGTCCTGATAGTGCTGATCAATCAACTCTTCTGAAACCTGTGAACGCAACTCCAATTTTTCGATTGTAAATCCACGTTGTTCGATGCGTTTCAACACTTCACCTACTAATCCTCTTTTTACACCATCTGGTTTAATGATAAAGAATGTTTGTTCCATACCCGTCTCCTTTGTCAGCTTCTTTCTTTTATTTTACCACATTTCATGGAAAAATGGAGAAAGTTTTCAGAAAAGAGAAAGAGAACCCGAAGGCTCTCTCATTCTCTCTTATTCTACTGTTTCTTCCACAGTTTCAACGGCAGTGTCCACAACTACTTCTGTTGTCTCTTCATTTCCTTCTTCCTCTACTGGAGGATTAAGGTATTCTTCTTCGTTGATAGCTTGTGGTTCAAGGTTACGGTAACGGGCCATACCAGTACCTGCTGGGATGATCTTACCGATGATAACATTTTCTTTAAGTCCAAGGAGATGGTCTTTCTTACCACGGATAGCCGCGTCAGTAAGGACACGAGTTGTTTCCTGGAAGGAAGCCGCTGACAAGAAACTGTTGGTTTCAAGTGAGGCTTTGGTAATTCCCATAAGAACTGGGCGACCTGTCGCTGGAACTCCACCTGCAATAAGGACATCTTTGTTGGCATCTGTAAAGTCATTGATATCCATGAGGGTACCCATGAGAAGATCTGTGTCACCTGGATCCATGACACGAACTTTACGGATCATTTGACGAACCATTACCTCGATGTGTTTGTCACCGATTTCTACCCCTTGGCTACGGTAAACTTTTTGTACTTCACCGAGAAGGTAAGTTTCAACTGACAAGACATCACGAACTGCAAGGAGACGTTTTGGTTGGATAGAACCTTCTGTCAGAGCAGCACCACGCGCTACTTGGTCCCCAACTTCTACACGCATACGAGCTGTAAATGGAACGACATATTCCCCTTCGCCAGTTTCACCCTTAACAAAGACTTTCTTAGTACGAGTTGATGCATCTTCTTCGATAGCTGTAACTTGTCCTTTAACCTCTGTGATAACCGCTTCCCCTTTAGGATTGCGAGCTTCAAAGATTTCTTGGACACGAGGAAGACCCTGAGTGATATCGGTATTTGAGGCAACCCCACCCGTGTGGAAGGTACGCATTGTAAGCTGTGTACCAGGTTCCCCGATAGATTGGGCAGCGATTGTACCAACTGCTTCACCAACTTCAACCGCATCACCAGTCGCCAAGTTGATACCATAACAGTGACGGCAGACACCATGACGAGTGTTACATGTAAATACAGAGCGGATAGTCACTTCTTCCACACCAGCGTTGACAATTTCACGCGCCTTGTCTTCTGTAATCAACTCATTTGGACCGATAATCACTGCACCAGTTTCTGGATGTTTAACAGTTTTCTTAGTGTAACGACCGTTGAGACGCTCTTCAAGAGACTCGATCATTTCTTTTCCTTCTGCGATAGAACGGATCAAGAGACCACGGTCAGTTCCACAGTCGTCCTCACGGATGATAACGTCTTGGGCAACGTCAACCAAACGACGAGTCAAGTAACCTGAGTCGGCTGTCTTAAGGGCCGTATCGGTCATACCTTTACGGGCACCGTGAGTTGAGAAGAACATTTCGAGTACTGACAAACCTTCGCGGAAGTTTGAAAGGATTGGCAATTCCATGATACGTCCGTTAGGAGCAGCCATCAGACCACGCATACCGGCAAGCTGTGAGAAGTTTGAGATGTTACCACGGGCTCCAGAGTCCATCATCATAACGATTGGGTTCTTAGGATCTTGGTTGGCAATCAAACGTTTCTCTAGTTTTTCACGGGCAGCACGCCATTCAGCTGTAACAGCATTGTAACGCTCGTCGTCTGTGATCATACCACGACGGAATTGTTTTGTGATTTGTTCTACACGTTTGTGTGATTCTTCAATGATTTCAGCCTTGTCATCAACGACCGGGATATCGGCAATACCCACTGTCAATCCTGCAAGAGTTGAGTGATGGTAACCGAGGTTCTTCATACGGTCAAGTAGGGCAGAAGTTTCTGTCGTACGGAAACGTTTGAAGATTTCAGCGATGATATTTCCAAGGTTTTTCTTCTTGAATGGAGGGTTAAGTTCAAGATTGCTGATTGCTTCCTTGATATCTCCACCAAGTGGCAAGAAGTATTTAGCTGGAACGCCTTCTGTCAAGTTGGCATTGTTTGGTTCTTGCAAGTATGGTAGACCCTCTGGCATAATGTCGTTGAAGAGGATTTTACCAACTGTTGTAAGCAAGACCTTGTGTTTTTGCTCTTCTGTCCAAGGCTTGTTGAGGCTGTCTGTTGCGATACCAACACGTGAGTGGAGGTGAACATAACCATTACGGTAAGCCATAACCGCTTCGTCACGGTCTTTGAAGACCATTCCTTCACCTTCACGACCAGCTTCTTCCATTGTCAAGTAGTAGTTACCCAAAACCATGTCCTGAGATGGAGTAACAACTGGTTTACCATCTTTCGGGTTCAAGATATGCTCAGCAGCCAACATCAAGATACGAGCTTCTGCTTGGGCTTCTTCTGAAAGCGGTACGTGGATGGCCATTTGGTCTCCGTCAAAGTCGGCATTGTAGGCTTCGCAGACAAGTGGGTGCAAGCGAAGGGCCTTACCATCAATCAAGACTGGCTCGAAGGCTTGGATACCCAAACGGTGAAGGGTCGGTGCGCGGTTCAAAAGTACTGGGTGTTCTTTAATTACTTCTTCAAGAATATCCCAGATACGCTCATCTCCGCGTTCCACCAAACGTTTAGCTGCTTTGACGTTTTGCACGATATCACGGGCAACAATTTCACGCATCACGAATGGTTTAAAGAGCTCAATAGCCATTTCACGTGGCACACCACATTGGTACATCTTAAGAGTTGGACCAACGGCGATAACGGAACGTCCTGAGAAGTCAACACGTTTACCGAGCAAGTTTTGACGGAAGCGTCCTTGTTTACCTTTAAGCATGTGGCTCAATGATTTAAGAGGACGGCTACCTGGTCCTGTGATTGGACGACCACGACGTCCATTGTCAATCAAAGCATCAACTGCTTCTTGAAGCATACGCTTCTCATTTTGAACGATGATACCTGGTGCATTCAACTCAAGCAAACGAGCCAAACGGTTGTTACGGTTGATAACACGGCGGTAAAGGTCATTCAAGTCAGATGAGGCAAAACGGCCACCATCCAACTGCAACATTGGACGAAGATCTGGTGGAATAACCGGAAGGATGTTGAGAATCATCCATTCAGGTTTGTTTCCAGACTTATAAAAGGCATCCAAAACATCCAAACGACGGATGGCTTTGACACGTTTTTGTCCAGTCGCTGTTTTTAACTCTTCTTTGAGTTCAGCAATTTCTTTTTCAAGATCTACTTGTTTCAAAAGGTCTTGGATAGCTTCGGCACCCATCTTGGCAACGAATGAACCATAACCATATTCACGCAAGCGCTCGCGGTATTCGCGCTCTGTCATAATAGACTTGTGCTCAAGTGGTGTATCCTTAGGATCAATCACCACATAAGCCGCAAAGTAGATAACTTCCTCGAGGGCACGAGGGCTCATATCAAGGGTCAAGCCCATACGGCTTGGAATCCCCTTGAAGTACCAGATGTGAGATACAGGAGCTTTCAATTCGATATGTCCCATACGCTCACGACGAACTTTCGTACGCGTTACTTCAACCCCACAACGATCACAAACAATTCCTCTGTAACGAATGCGTTTGTACTTACCACAAGCACATTCCCAGTCTTTTGTAGGACCAAAGATAACTTCATCAAAGAGTCCTTCACGTTCTGGTTTCAAGGTACGGTAATTGATTGTTTCAGGTTTTTTGACTTCTCCATAAGACCATGAACGGACTTTACTTGGAGAAGCTAGGGTGATTTGCATACTTTTAAAACGATTTACATCAACCACTATTTCTTCCCTTTCTATTCTAAGTGAACTGCTTATTCTTGTTCAGCAGCTTCTTCTGTTGCTTCCGCTTTTGTTGCTTTCTCAGCTTCTTCAGCTTCAAAGGCTGCTTTAGCCTCTTGGGCTGCTTTTTCGCGGGCTTTTTCAAGGTCATCTACGTGGATGACATCTTCGTCCATTCCTTCATCCAAGTCACGAAGTTCCACTTCTTGGTCATCTTCGTCTAGGACACGCATGTCAAGACCAAGAGATTGCAATTCTTTGACAAGAACTCGGAAGGATTCTGGAACACCTGGTTTTGGAATTGGTTTTCCTTTTGTAATGGCTTCATAAGCTTTCAGACGTCCGTTGATATCGTCAGACTTGTAAGTCAAGATTTCTTGAAGGACATTTGACGCACCGTAGGCTTCAAGAGCCCAAACCTCCATCTCACCGAAACGTTGTCCACCAAACTGAGCTTTACCTCCGAGTGGTTGTTGGGTAACAGTTGAGTAAGGTCCGACTGAACGCGCGTGCAATTTATCATCAACCATGTGGTGGAGTTTGATCATGTACATGACTCCAACAGAAACACGGTTATCAAACGGTTCCCCAGTACGTCCATCGTAAAGGATTGTTTTGGCATCGCTATCCATACCAGCTTCTTTAACAGTTGACCAAAGGTCTTCAGAACTTGCTCCGTCAAAGACTGGTGTTGCGATGTGAATACCAAGAGTACGAGCAGCCATACCAAGGTGAAGCTCCATAACCTGACCGATATTCATACGTGATGGCACCCCAAGTGGGTTCAACATGATATCGACTGGAGTTCCGTCTGGAAGGTAAGGCATGTCTTCTACAGGAACGATACGAGAGACAACCCCTTTATTTCCGTGACGTCCGGCCATCTTATCTCCGACCTTAATCTTACGTTTTTGAGCGATGTAGACGCGAACCAGCATGTTGACACCTGATTGCAACTCATCTCCATTTGCACGTGTAAAGATCTTAACATCACGAACGACACCATCGGCACCGTGTGGTACACGAAGAGAAGTATCACGCACTTCACGAGATTTATCTCCGAAGATAGCGTGCAAAAGACGTTCTTCAGCTGAAAGGTCTTTCTCACCCTTAGGTGTTACTTTACCTACAAGGATATCGCCTTCTTTAACCTCAGCACCGATACGGATAATACCCATTTCGTCAAGGTCTTTAAGGGCATCTTCCCCAACGTTTGGAATTTCACGAGTGATTTCTTCAGGCCCAAGCTTTGTATCGCGTGTTTCTGATTCGTATTCTTCAAGGTGGACAGATGTGTAGACATCGTCTTTCACCAAGCGTTCGCTCATGATAACAGCATCCTCGAAGTTGTAACCTTCCCAAGTCATGTAGGCAACGATTGGGTTTTGTCCAAGCGCCATTTCTCCATTTTCCATGGAAGGTCCGTCAGCAATGAAATCGCCTTTTTCAACGACATCGCCAACTTTTACAAGCGTACGTTGGTTGTAAGCTGTACCTGAGTTTGAACGACGGAATTTTTGGATGTGGTAAACGTCCAATGAACCATCTTCACGACGAACTTCTACCTTGTCAGCATCTGCATAGGTAACTTTACCGTCATACTGAGCAATCACAGCAGCTCCTGAATCGTGGGCTGCTTGGTATTCCATACCAGTACCAACGTAAGGTGCTTTAGGATTAATCAATGGTACAGCCTGACGTTGCATGTTGGCTCCCATAAGGGCACGGTTGGAGTCATCGTTTTCCAAGAAAGGAATACATGCTGTCGCAACGGCAACTACCTGTTTTGGTGATACGTCCATATAGTCAACAACATTAGCTGGATACTCTTGGTTGACCCCTTGGTGACGTCCCATGACAACTTTCTCAGCAAATGTTCCATCTTCATTCAGACGAGAATTAGCCTGTGCTACAGTAAATTCATCTTCTTCATCGGCTGTCAACCAAACGATTTCGTTCGTAACAACACCTGTTTCACGGTCAACTTTACGGTATGGTGTTTGAACAAAACCATATTTGTTCAAGTGTCCGTAAGATGACAAGTTATTGATCAAACCGATGTTAGGTCCTTCAGGTGTCTCGATTGGACACATACGACCGTAGTGAGTGTAGTGCACGTCACGTACTTCATATCCAGCACGGTCACGTGTCAAACCACCAGGCCCCAAGGCTGACAAACGGCGTTTGTGAGACAACTCAGAAAGTGGGTTGTGTTGGTCCATGAACTGTGACAACTGTGATGAACCAAAGAATTCTTTAACCGCAGCTGTTACAGGACGGATATTGATAATTTGTTGTGGTGTCAAGACTTCGTTGTCCTGGACAGACATACGTTCACGGACATTACGTTCCATACGAGAAAGCCCAAGACGTACTTGGTTGGCAAGCAATTCACCAACGGCACGGATACGACGGTTTCCAAGGTGGTCGATATCATCTACACGACCAAGTCCTTCAGCCAAGTTGAGGAAGTAGCTCATCTCAGCAAGGATATCTGCAGGAGTGACGATACGAACCTTGTCATCTGGATTAGCATTACCGATGATCGTTACAACACGGTCGGGATCAGTTGGAGCAACAACCTTGAATTTTTGAAGAACAACTGGCTCAGTCACAACAGCTGCATCATTTGGAATGTAAACAATCTTGTTCAAATCACCATCCAAATGGCTTTCAATGCTTTCAATCACACTACGAGTCATGATTGTTCCAGCTTCTACCAAGATTTCTCCTGTTTCAGGATCTACCAATGGCTCTGCAATGGTTTGGTTGAGCAAGCGTGTTTTAACATTGAGTTTTTTATTGATTTTGTAACGACCAACAGCTGCCAAGTCATAACGACGTGGGTCAAAGAAACGAGCCACAAGCAAGCTACGTGAACTTTCAGCAGTCTTAGGCTCACCTGGACGAAGGCGTTCGTAAATTTCTTTCAAAGCTTCGTCTGTACGAGAGTCCATTGGGTTCTTATGGATATCTTTTTCAACAGTGTTGCGAACCAATTCGCTATCACCAAAGATATCAAAGATTTCATCATCACCTGAGAAACCAAGAGCACGAACCAAGGTCGTAAATGGAATCTTACGAGTACGGTCGATACGAGTGTAGGCAATATCTTTTGAGTCGCTTTCAAGTTCCAACCAAGCTCCACGGTTAGGGATAACAGTTGAACCGTAACCCACTTTACCGTTTTTATCTACTTTGTCATTAAAGTAAACACCTGGCGAACGAACCAACTGCGAAACGATGATACGTTCACCACCATTGATGATGAAAGTGCCCATTTCTGTCATGATTGGGAAATCACCAAAGAAAACTTCTTGGGTCTTGATTTCGCCTGTTTCTTTATTGATCAAGCGGAAGGTTACAAAAATTGGTGCTGAGTAGCTAGCATCGTGAATACGAGCTTCTTCTAGCGTGTATTTTGGTTCCTTGATTTCATATCCAACAAATTCCAACTCCATTGTGTCTGTGAAGTTTGAAATTGGCAATACATCTTCAAACACTTCCTTCAGACCATGGTCTAGAAAATCTTTGAATGAGTCAGTTTGAATTTCAATCAAATTTGGTAAGTCAAGAACTTCTTTGATTCTTGAAAAACTACGACGGGTACGATGTTTCCCGTATTGAACGTCATGTCCTGCCAAGATGATTCTCCTTTGTAAATAAGTTCCAAGCCTTGTCAATCAGGCTTTTCTAATCGTCATATGGTTTTTAAAACCCCTATCACCGTGTCCTCTTGATGAATTTTCAGAATCTTTAAGTATTTGTTACAAGCACTCAAAATCCTGAAAAAAGCACAAAAAGAGCAGCTAAATCTGACTTTTTCAGAAGATTTAACTGCTGTGAGTCTTGTCTGGACAATATTTCAGACAAAACCTACGACAAATGATTACTCATATTATACCCTATTTAGCTAGATTTTTCAAGGGGATTGACGAATTTTTGACAAAATCTTTTCCTATAAGAAAGATTGGCTAAATCGTAACAAAATCTGTTGCGATTTTTCTTTTATTTTAGCTTCAGGAAAACGCTTGCATATTCTTTTACTAAGTGCTATACTGATATAGAAATTTATTGATTGGAGAATCATTATGAGAAAAACACCATCTCACACTGAGAAAAAAATGGTTTACAGCATCCGTTCCCTCAAAAATGGAACTGGTTCTGTCCTTATTGGAGCAAGCCTTGTTCTGCTTGCCATGGCTACACCAACTATTTCAGCCAACGAAAATACTACGAGCAATAAGGGAACTAGTAATGAAACCACTACTGCCCTTGCACAGCCTCTTACTGATACAGCAACGAGCTCTGGTAAGAAGGAAAGTGATATTTCTTCGCCAAAAAATGCAAACGCTTCCCTAGAGAAAAAAGAAGAAAAACAACCTGCAACAGAGGCACCCACTCCGGCTGCAACTCCCGCCGATTCCGCACCACAAACCGGGCAAGATCGTTCCAATGAGCCAACTACTGCTACGAGTCCAGTAACAACTGAAACCAAAGCAGAAGAGCCAATCGAAGACAACTACTTCCGTATCCACGTCAAAAAACTTCCTGAAGAAAATAAGGATGCTCAAGGACTATGGACTTGGGACGATGTTGAAAAACCATCTGAAAATTGGCCTAACGGAGCCTTATCCTTCAAGGATGCCAAAAAAGATGACTACGGCTACTACCTAGATGTCAAATTAAAGGGAGAACAAGCCAAGAAAATTAGCTTCCTCATCAATAATACAGCTGGGAAAAATCTAACCGGCGATAAATCGGTAGAAAAACTGTCACCAAAGATGAATGAGGCTTGGTTGGACCAAGATCACAAGGTTTTCTCTTACGAGCCACAACCTGCAGGAACTATTCGCGTCAACTACTACCGTACAGATGGCAACTATGACAAGAAATCTCTCTGGTACTGGGGAGATGTGAAAAATCCAAGTAGTGGTGAATGGCCTAACGGAACAGACTTTACGGCTACAGGCAAATATGGTCGCTATATTGATATTCCACTCAAAGATGCAGCTAAAGATCTTGGATTTTTATTATTAGACAGAAACAAACAAGGAGACGATGTGAAAATCCGTAAAGAAGATTATAAGTTCACAGATTTGAAAAATCATAGCCAAATTTTCCTAAAAGATGATGACGAAACCATCTACACCAACCCCTACTATGTGCACGATATCCGCATGACAGGAGCTCAACATGTAGGAACTTCTAGCATTGAAAGTAGTTTTTCAACACTTGTCGGTGCTAAAAAAGAAGATATCCTCAAACACTCCAGCATCACTAATCATCTAGGAAACAAAGTAACTATCACTGATGTTACAATCGATGAGGCTGGTAAGAAAGTGACCTACAGCGGAGATTTCTCTGACACAAAACATCCTTATACCGTTAGCTACAACTCTGACAAATTCACTACCAAAACAAGCTGGCGTCTTAAAGATGAGACTTACAGCTATGATGGCAAACTTGGAGCTGACCTCAAAGAAGAAGGAAAACAGGTTGATTTAACTCTATGGTCACCAAGTGCTGATAAGGTTTCTGTTGTTGTCTACGACAAGAATAACCCTGAAAAAGTGGTTGGAACTGTCGCTCTTGAAAAAGGTGAAAAAGGAACCTGGAAACAAACTCTGAATGAAAACTCTGGTCTCGGCATCAGCAATTACACTGGCTACTACTACCACTACCAAATCGAGCGCCAAGGTAAAACTGTTCTTGCACTCGATCCTTACGCTAAATCCCTCGCTGCTTGGAATAGTGACGATGCCAAGATTGACGATGCCCATAAAGTTGCTAAAGCTGCCTTTGTAGATCCAGCTAAACTAGGACCTCAAGACTTGACTTATGGTAAGATTCGCAACTTCAAATCGCGCGAAGATGCTGTCATCTATGAAGCTCATGTGCGTGACTTCACTTCAGATCCTGCCATCGCAAAAGATTTGACTAAGCCATTTGGTACCTTTGAAGCCTTTATCGAAAAACTAGACTACCTCAAAGACTTGGGTGTAACCCACATCCAGCTCCTTCCAGTCTTGTCTTACTATTTTGTCAATGAGTTGAAAAACCACGAACGCTTATCTGACTATGCTTCAAGCAACAGCAACTACAACTGGGGATATGACCCTCAAAACTACTTCTCCTTGACTGGTATGTACTCAAGCGATCCTAAAAATCCAGAAAAACGAATCGCAGAATTTAAAAACCTCATCAACGAAATCCACAAACGTGGCATGGGAGCTATCCTGGACGTAGTGTATAACCATACAGCCAAAGTCGATATCTTTGAAGACCTAGAGCCAAACTACTACCACTTTATGGATGCTGACGGGACACCTCGCACTAGCTTTGGTGGTGGACGCTTGGGAACAACCCACCATATGACCAAACGGCTCCTAGTTGACTCTATCAAATATCTGGTTGATACTTACAAAGTGGATGGATTCCGTTTCGATATGATGGGAGACCATGATGCAGCTTCTATCGAAGAAGCTTACAAGGCTGCACGCGCCCTCAATCCAAACCTCATCATGCTTGGTGAAGGTTGGAGAACCTATGCTGGCGATGAAAACATGCCTACTAAAGCTGCTGACCAAGATTGGATGAAACATACCGATACTGTCGCTGTCTTTTCAGATGACATCCGTAACAACCTCAAGTCTGGTTATCCAAACGAAGGTCAACCTGCCTTTATCACAGGTGGCAAGCGTGATATCAACACTATCTTCAAAAATCTCATTGCTCAACCAACCAACTTTGAAGCTGACAGCCCTGGAGATGTGATTCAATACATCGCAGCCCATGATAACTTGACCCTCTTTGACATCATTGCCCAGTCTATCAAAAAAGACCCAAGCAAGGCTGAGAACTATGCTGAAATCCACCGTCGTTTGCGACTTGGAAACCTCATGGTCTTGACAGCTCAAGGAACTCCATTTATCCACTCTGGTCAGGAATATGGACGCACCAAACAATTCCGTGACCCAGCCTACAAGACTCCAGTAGCGGAGGATAAAGTTCCAAACAAATCTCACTTGTTGCGTGATAAGGACGGCAATCCATTTGACTATCCTTACTTCATCCATGACTCTTACGATTCGAGTGATGCTATTAACAAGTTTGACTGGACTAAGGCTACAGATGGAAAAGCATATCCTGAAAATGTCAAGAGCCGTGACTACATGAAAGGTCTGATCGCCCTACGTCAATCTACAGATGCCTTCCGACTTAAGAGTCTCCAAGATATCAAAGACCGTGTCCAACTCATCACTGTCCCAGGTCAAAATGGTGTAGAAAAAGAGGATGTAGTAATTGGCTACCAAATTACTGCTCCAAACGGTGATATCTACGCAGTATTTGTTAATGCGGATGAAAAGGCTCGCGAATTTAACTTGGGAACTGCCTTTGCCCACCTCAGAAATGCTGAAGTTTTAGCAGATGAAAACCAAGCAGGGCCAGTCGGAATTGCCAACCCGAAAGGACTCGAATGGACTGAAAAAGGCTTGAAATTAAACGCCCTTACAGCTACTGTTCTTAGAATCTCTCAAGGCGGTGCCATCGTTGCCCCAGCTGTGGAAGCAAAACCAGAATTTGACCTTTCTAGCTTAAAACAAGAACAAGGGCAAAATAACAGCCAAGACAATATGTCAAACCGAGTAGTCAAACCGGAACAGCAAACTCCAGCTCCACAAACTAAACCTGATTCTGCAAAACCAGATACAAAAGTAGCTGATGCAGAAAATAAACCTAACCAAGCTACAGCTGATTCACAAGCTAAACTACCAAATACAGGAACCAAAAATGATCACAAACTCCTGCTTGCAGGAATTAGTCTCCTTGCTCTTCTAGGTCTCGGGTTCTTGCTAAAAAACAAAAAAGAGAACTAAACTAGCCCTCCTATAGAACTATCCCCCAAGCCATAACGCTCGGGGGATTGATTTTTATACAATATTTGTCGTCATAATAAACTTGATTAGGATTTTTTATTAAGCCTCTTTCATGGCAAAATAAGCCCGTACTTTTGGAGCCACTTGCGTTCCGAAAAGTTCAATAGCTCTCAGGACTTGTTCATGAGGCATAGAACCAAGCGGTAGATGGAGCATGAAGCGTTCCAATCCTAAATCCTCAATCATGCGAATCAATTTTTCTGCCACTTGATCTGGATTGCCCACAAACATGGCACCATTTGGTCCAACTTGCTCCAAATATTGCTCATAACGCAATTCCTGCCAGTGCGGACGGTCTTTGGAAATAGCATCCACCACTTGCTTGGTCGGATGGAAATAATCTTTTACAGCCTGCTCGCCATCTTCAGCAATCCAGCCCCAAGAATGGGCTCCAACCTTTAGTTCATGACTGGCATGACCCGCTTCGCTACCAATCTCACGATAAGCCTGAATCAATTTTTTAAAATAACGAGGATTGCCACCGATAATGGTATAGACAATCGGTAAGCCTGCCTGAGCAATCTTCACTGTTGATTCGACATGACCACCTGTCGCTATCCACAAGGGTAATTTGTCCTGAACTGGACGAGGATAAACTTCTTTTCCAGAGATTGTTTGGGTCAAGCGACCTTGCCAGTCTAACTTGGTCTTTTCATTAACTAACTGAAGCAAGTCTAATTTTTCATCAAAAAGGGATTCGTAGTCTTTCAAATCATAGCCAAACAAGGGAAAAGATTCCGTGAAAGAACCCCTTCCGGCCATAATCTCCGCACGTCCATTTGACAGAGCATCGATAGTGGCATATTGTTGGAACAAACGAATCGGATCCATGCTCGAGAGAATGCTGACCGCACTGGTCAAACGAATTTTCTTGGTATTGACTGCCCCAGCTGCCAGGATAATCTCTGGGGCTGATACCGCAAAATCCGCTCGACGGTGCTCACCAATCCCATACACATCCAAACCAATCTTGTCAGCCAGTTCAATCTCTGCCACCAACTGGCGAATACGTTCGGCATGACTGTAAGTTTGCCCAGTCCCTTCAAGCTCCGTTGTTTCCCCAAATGTTGAAATTCCCAATTCTACCATTGTGATTCTCCCTGTCTACCCCTGTCCTTCAATTTGAAAAATTATTCTAACACGAATCTTGAGTACAAGCAACCAATTTGCTCACAAGAAAAAGTCTAGATAACTAGACTTTTTTAGCTTATTCTACCGTTACTGACTTAGCAAGGTTACGTGGTTTATCCACATCAAGTCCACGGTGGAGTGTTGCAAAGTAAGCGACTAATTGCGTTGGTACAACCATTGAGATTGGTGAGAGGTAAGGGTGTACGGTCGTAAGGACGATATCATCTGTATCTTTGGCAACATTTTCTTCTGCGATAGTGAGAACCTTGGCACCGCGAGCTGCCACCTCCTGGATATTTCCACGAGTGTGGTTGGCAAGGACTGGATCTGACAAGAGGGCCAAGACAGGCGTTCCTTCTTCAATCAAGGCAATGGTTCCGTGCTTGAGTTCTCCTGCCGCAAAGCCTTCACACTGGATATAAGAAATCTCTTTGAGTTTGAGACTTGCTTCCATGGCTACATAGTAATCTTGACCACGTCCGATATAAAAGGCGTTACGAGTTGTTTCAAGAAGCTCACGAACCTTGGCTTCAATAGTTTCTTTCTCTGAAAGAGTTGATTCGATAGACTGAGCTACGATTGACAACTCATGAACCAAATTAAAGGCTTGCGCTTTGGTATTTCCATTTGCTTCTCCAACTGCTTTTGCAAGGAAGGCAAGGGCTGCGATTTGCGCTGTATAGGCTTTAGTTGATGCTACGGCAATTTCAGGACCTGCATGAAGGAGCATGGTATGGTTGGCTTCACGTGAAAGAGTTGAACCTGGGACATTTGTCACTGTCAAGCTCGGAATCCCCATTTCATTGGCCTTGACCAAAACCTGACGGCTATCAGCTGTTTCACCAGACTGACTGATAAAGATGAAGAGTGGTTTCTTGCTGAGAAGTGGCATACCGTAGCCCCACTCAGATGAGATTCCAAGTTCAACTGGTGTATCTGTCAATTCTTCCAACATCTTCTTAGAAGCAAATCCTGCGTGGTAAGATGTTCCAGCTGCAAGGATGTAGATGCGATCTGCATCTTGAACAGCCTTGATGATAGCTGGATCTACTATTACTTGACCAGCCTCATCTGTGTAGGCTTGGATGAGTTTACGCATAACAGTTGGCTGCTCGTCAATTTCCTTGAGCATGTAGTAAGGATAAGTTCCCTTACCGATATCTGACAAATCAAGCTCAGCAGTGTAGCTAGCACGCTCACGACTATTGCCATCATAGTCTTGAACTTCGACACTATCAGCCTTGACGATGACCAACTCTTGGTCATGAATTTCCATATATTGGTTGGTTTCACGAATCATAGCCATAGCATCTGAGCAGACCATGTTATAGCTTTCCCCAAGACCAATCAAAAGCGGTGATTTATTCTTAGCCACGTAGATGACTTCAGGATCTTGTGAGTCAACCAAAGCAAAGGCATAAGAACCACGGATAATGTGAAGAGCTTTTTTGAAGGCTTCAAGAACTGAGAGACCTTCTTCAGCAAATTTTCCAATCAAGTGAACGGCAATTTCAGTGTCTGTTTGCCCCTTGAAGTGGTGACCTGCAAGGTATTCTTCCTTGATTTCAAGGTAGTTCTCAATCACCCCATTGTGCACCAAAACAAAACGTTCAGTCTCAGAGCGATGTGGGTGAGCATTGTCTTCCGTTGGTTTCCCATGAGTCGCCCAACGAGTATGTCCGATACCAGTTGTTCCCTCAACACCAGCTGTCTTGGCAGACAATTCTGCAATACGACCAACAGCCTTGACTAGATGGTTTTCAGCACCACCTAGGACAAAAATTCCCGCAGAATCATAGCCACGGTATTCGAGCTTTTCAAGCCCTTGAATCAAAATATCAGTTGCATTTGTGTTTCCAACAACACCAACAATTCCACACATAGTATATACGACACAGACCAGCTGTGCTTTCTCCTTAAAATTGGTATAGTCTAATTCCTCTTTTATAGAATCAGCAAAAACAGTATATACTTGTTTCTTTCACTTGTCAAGAGTAAAAATTGGTATAGTTCAAATTATACTCCTGTAAGTAAAAAACTCTGACCAATTAGGACAATCAGTCAGAGTCTTTTTTAAAATCCATTATTATCGCTTAGCTCCTTGAACCAGTGCCCTGATTTCTTCAGACGACGTTCTTGCGTTTCCAAGTCTAGTTCGACCAAACCGTAGCGATTTTTATAACTATTGAGCCATGACCAGCAATCGATAAAGGTCCAAATCAAGTATCCCTTACAATTGGCTCCGTCTTCAATGGCACGGTGAAGTTCACGCAGATGACCTTTTACAAAGTCAATACGATAATCATCTTGGATCATTCCATCTTGACGGAATTTTTCTTCCCCTTCAACACCCATACCATTCTCAGTCAACATCCACTCGATATTACCATAATTTTCCTTGATATTTTGGGCAATGTCATAAATCCCTTGCTCATAAATCTCCCAGCCACGATGAGGATTGATTTTCCGTCCAGGCATCACATAAGGCTCGTAAAAATGTTCTGGTAAGAGTGGACTCTCTGGATGCTTAGCAAATCGAGGCGCCATAACACGCAAAGGTTGATAGTAGTTGACACCAAGGAAGTCCACAGTATTGTCACGAATGAGCTTCAACTCCTCCTCTGTAGCATCAGGCAAGAGACCTTGTTCATGCAAGATTTCTACCAACTCCTGTGGATAAGTCCCCAAAACAGACGGATCTAAGAAAGATTGGGCCTGAAAAAGGTCCGCAATGCGAGCTGCCTTAACATCAGCAGGATGCTGGCTACGTGGATAAGCCGGTGTCAAGTTGAGGACAATCCCAATCTTGGAATCAGGCAAGAGTTCGTGACAAGCCTTAACCGCCCGACTGCTAGCCAATTGTGTATGATAAGCTACTTTAACGGCTGCCTCTGCATCCACCTTATGTGGATAATGGGCATCGTAAAAATATCCAAATTCTACTGGAACGATGGGCTCGTTAAAGGTAATCCATTGATCCACTAAATCTCCATAAGTCTCAAAACAAAAACGAGCATAGTCTTCATAGGCTGAGACAGTCGCCTTATTTTCCCAACCATCACCATCCTCTTGAAGGGCAAAAGGCAAATCAAAATGATAAAGATTGACTAAAAGACGAATCCCTTTGGCCTTAATAGACTCAAAAACCTTACGGTAAAAGTCCACACCTTGAGGATTGACTTTCCCACGCCCTTGTGGAAAAATCCGTGACCACTGAATAGAAGTCCGAAAGGCCGTGTGACCAGTTTCTAACAGTAGCTCAATATCCTTTTCCCAGTTTTCATAAAAGGTTGATGTTTTATCTGGACCAATCCCATTATAGTAACGATTTGGCTCCACTTGGTACCAATAATCCCAGAGATTATCTCCCTTGCCGTCACCAGCTACACATCCTTCTGTCTGTGGTCCAGAAGTAGAGGATCCCCAGACAAAATCCTTTGGAAATCTTAGCATACATTTACCTCTTTATCTAGTCATTTTTCCCATTATACAGAAAAAACAAGGTAAAAACTAGTTACATTTTTTCCTTGTTTTTCTTCTGATTATAGTTTTTATTTCTTGCTGAGAATTTCAAGCGTTTCAAGCAAGTTATCTGCATGAACTTCGATGGTGTCACCAGTCGCTTTAATCTTCACTTCTACGATGCCATCGGCTGCTTTCTTCCCAACAGTGATACGGATTGGCAACCCAATCAAGTCGCTATCACTGAATTTGACTCCGACACGTTCGTTACGGTCATCTGTCAAGACTTCGTAACCAGCTTCCATCAAGCTTGCTTCAAGCTTTTCTGTCAAGGCTTGCGCTTCATCATCCTTGACATTGACAGTGATCAAGTGCACATCAAATGGTGCCAACTCTTTAGGGAAGTTGATTCCCCAAGCGTAACGGTATTCACCTTTTGGTGTTTTGTTAACAAAGAGGCGAGCGTGTTGCTCCATCACTGCTGAAAGGAGACGGCTGACACCGATACCGTAACATCCCATGATAATTGGCACAGCACGGCCATTTTCATCCAAAACATCTGCTCCCATGCTTGCTGAATAGCGAGTGCCGAGTTTGAAGATGTGACCAATTTCGATACCACGCGCAAAGTTAAGGACTCCTTGCCCGTCTGGGGAAATTTCACCTTCACGAACTTCACGTATATCCACATATTCTGCAGTAAAATCACGGCCTGGGTTCACACCAGTCAAGTGATAGCCATCTTCGTTAGCACCGACAACTGCATTATGGACATCTTGCACCTTACGATCTGCAATAATTTTAACATTCTCTGGCAAACCAACTGGTCCAAGTGAACCAAATCCTGCTTGAACAAGATTCGCCACTTCTTCTTCACTAGCAACGTCAAAGAAATCTGCTCCCAAGTGGTTTTTCAACTTGACTTCGTTGAGTTGGTCATTTCCAACTAGAAGGGCTGCAACAAGTTCACCATCTGCCATGTAGAAGAGGGTTTTAATTGTTTGTTCTTCTGGAACGTTGAGGAAGGCTGCAACTTCATCGATTGATTTAACATCTGGCGTTGCAACACGAGTCACTTCTTCTTCAGCGACGACACGGTTGCTTGGTTTGTACTCGTTTGTTGCCATTTCCAAGTTAGCCGCATAGCTAGACTCACTTGAGTAAGCAATGGTATCCTCACCAGAAACCATCCATTTAAGCAATTCTGCCTTGATTTCTTCTTGCACTTCTGCAGGAATTTCATCAAATGAGGCAACTGACTTGTCCAAGACAACCCAGCGGTCAAGGTCTGTACGAGCAGGTGTAATGGCCATAAATTCTTGGCTGTCCTTACCACCCATGGCTCCACCGTCACCAATGATAGCCTTGAAGTCTAAACCACTACGAGTAAAAATACGCTCATAAGCAGCCTTATACTCATCATAAACACTGTCCAAGCTATCATAGTTAGCGTGGAAACTGTAAGCATCCTTCATGATGAACTCACGTGTACGAAGAAGTCCATTACGTGGGCGTTTTTCATCACGATACTTAGGTTGGATTTGGTAAAGGTTGAGTGGCAATTGCTTGTAAGACTTGACAGAATCACGGACAATAGCTGTAAAGGTTTCTTCGTGAGTTGGACCTAGGATAAAGTCTGATTTTTCACGGTTTTTTAGTTTGTAAAGGTCCTCACCATAAGTTTCGTAACGACCTGATTCGCGCCACAATTCTGCACTAAGAAGGGCAGGAGCCAACATCTCAACTGCACCAATCTTATCAAATTCTTGGCGCATGATGTTTTTGGCTTTTTCAATCACACGGTTGGCAAGTGGTAGGTAAGAATAAACACCTGCTGAGACTTGGCGAACATAACCAGCTCGCAACATAAGAGCATGGCTAATAACTTGAGCATCGCTTGGCATTTCGCGAAGCGTTGGAATAGGCATTTTACTTTGTTTCATAATATTCCTCGATTATCTAAAAAAGAGTCGCATAATGTCATTCCAGGTCACAGCAATCATCAGAACAACCATGATGACCACTCCGGCCAAGGTGACATAGGTTTCAATTTCTTGTTTTAATGGTTTGCGGCGGATGGCTTCTAGGATATTGAGCACAATCTTACCACCATCCAGGGCTGGAATCGGAATAAGATTAAAAATCCCAATATTGATGGAAATTATTGCCAAGAAGTACAAGACATTCTCAATTCCATTTTTAGCAGCATCACTACTTGCCTTAAAGATGGCAACAGGTCCACCTAGTTTGTTCAAATCTGGTTGGAAAATCAAATTTTTCAATGCTGACAGGATTCGGAGAGCCGAGTCGGCTGCAGTTGTAAAACCACCTACAAACATGGATAGAAAATCTGACTTAATTCCCGGTTGAACACCTAGAAGGTAACGGCCTTGACTTTCTTCCGGAGTAACAGTGACTTGTTTGTCACTACCCTTTTCAGAAATAGTCACATCCAAGGTCGGGGCCGTCTTATCTTTGGTTTCTGATTCCACAGCCTGAATCAAACTTTCCCAGTTGCTAATCTCATGTGAGCCGATCTTGGTAATCTGAGCTGTTTCTGGCACTCCTACTTTAGCTAAGGCCCCTTGAGGCATGACATGGAACTGATTGGTATCAACATCTCTGACACCACCCTGCATGAAGATTAAAATCCAGAAAACAACAACCCCTAAGATAAAGTTGTTCATAGGACCTGCAAAATTAGTAATGAGTTTCCCCCAGATAGTCGCATTTTGATATTGAACATCTAAAGGTGCAATCCGAACCTCAGTACCATCTGCTTCCACAACCGTTGCATCGTGATCCACTGCAAATGTTTTTTCTTCTTCCAGAACCAATCCTTTGATAAAGAGCTTGTCTTCAAAGTCAAACTGGGTCACCTGCATAGGAAGAGCTGTTTGATCCAATTTTTTACCTGAGAGATTGATGCGTTTAACCTTACCATCATCAGTAAACGTCAAACTGACAGGAGTTCCTGTCTTGATTTCAGTTGTATCATCACTCCAACCAGCCATGCGAACATAGCCACCCAGAGGCAAGATTCGAATGGTATAGGCCGTCCCATCCTTGCCAATATGAGCAAAGATCTTAGGTCCCATACCAATGGCAAATTCACGCACTAGAATCCCTGATTTCTTGGCAAAGTAGAAGTGGCCGAACTCATGCACCACCACAATAATCCCGAAAACCAGAATAAAGGTCAAAATTCCGAGCATAGTATTTCCTCCGTCTTTTGATTAAAAGAGTCCAAATAAGTGCATGATTGGAAATACAAGTAACATACTATCGAAACGATCCAAAACACCACCATGTCCAGGGATAAATTTCCCAGAATCCTTGACACCAAAGTGACGCTTGATCGAACTTTCTAGTAGATCACCAAATTGTCCAGCAATGCTAAAGAAAATAGCAAAGACTGACATCTTGTAAATTCCATACGGAAGAGCAACTGTATTGTCAAACATCATAAAGATGATGGTTACTAAAATAGCACCTAAAATGCCACCCAAGGCACCCTCAAAGGTTTTATTTGGAGAAACCGTTGGAGCCAGTTTCCGTTTCCCAAAGTTCATCCCAGTAAGATAGGCACCACTGTCGGTAGCCCAGACGATACACAAGGCCAATAGAGCCTTATCTAAACCTGCAACGCGAGCATCTAGTAAAGCATTAAATCCAAAGCCTACATAGAAACTCATAGCAAGAGGAAAAACAGCGTCCTCAATCGTATAAGACTTGCTAAAAACAGTCGTTCCTAACATGATTGAAATCAACACACTATAAGCAACAACATTCCCATCAACTGGTAAAAAAGTCAGATAATTCTCCAAGGGAATGGTTAAGGCAAAGGTTGCAAAGAGGGTCAAGAGGCCCTCCATAGTCATGGTCTCTAGACCTCTCATCTTCAAAAGTTCATGCATGGCTAGCATGGCTATGATTCCAATTGCTATCTGAAGCAAGAGTCCCCCAATCATTAAAATTGGTAGGAAAATAGCCAGGGCAATCCCTGCAAACAAGGTTCTTTTCTGTAAATCCTGTGTCATATTTCCTCCTAAACTCCTCCAAATCGGCGATGACGACGATTGTAGGCAAGAATGGCTTCCTGCAAGGCCGCCTCGTCAAAATCAGGCCACAAGGTGTCCGTAAAATAGAGCTCACTATAGGCTCCCTGCCATGGAAGGAAATTGCTCAAACGCAATTCTCCACTAGTACGGATAATCAAGTCTGGGTCTCGTAAGTCCTTAGGTAAATGCTGGGTAAAAAGATAATTACCAATCAATTCCTCTGTGATGTCACCTGGGTTGATTTTGGCATCTAAAACATCCTGAGAAATCAACTTAAGAGCCTGTGTAATCTCAGCACGTCCACCATAGTTGAGGGCAAAATTAAGAATTAATCCTGTGTTGTTCTTAGTTAATTCCTCAGCCTTGGTCAGAGCTTCAAAAGTTTGCTTAGGCAGGCGGTCTGTCTCCCCAATCATTTGAATCTTAACATTATTCGCATGCAGTTCCGGGACATAATTATCATAAAACTCTACTGGCAAGTTCATGATAAACTTGACTTCCTGATCTGGACGGGTCCAGTTTTCTGTAGAAAAAGCATAGACCGTAATAACCTTAACGCCCAGTTTGTTGGCTGCCTTGGTCACAGTTTGCAATGCTTCCATGCCCGCCTTGTGTCCAAAAACTCTCGGTTGCATACGTTTTTTAGCCCAACGGCCATTGCCATCCATGATGATGCCGATATGAGCAGGAACCTGTGTCGGAACCTCAACTTCCACAGCCTTATCTTTCTTAAAAAATCCAAACATGATCTTATTCCTATTCAAAAATCTATCATTTCATTATACCATATTTCCCCATTTTCTTCTATCACTAAGCTATTTATACTCTTCGAAAATCAAATTCAAACCACGTCAGCTCTATCTGCAACCTCAAAACAGTGTTTTGAGCAACCTGCGGTTAGCTTCCTAGTTTGCTCTTTGATTTTCATTGAGTATTATTCTCAGGCACAAAGCCCATTTTTCAAAAAAATAAGCCGCCTGATTGGGCGACTCTATTTTTTATAGGGAGATTATTATGAAAAAGTTTTAGGAGTTTAAGTTAAGGTCTTCTTAACTTATGGACTTAGTATACACTTCCTAGCTTAAAGTTTCCTTAAGTATTTTTAAAAATCAAATTTTTCCATTTCTCCTGCCAATTTTTCTTGGATAGACGTGTTTGATAAAGTTCCATTCGGTCTTCATTTTCTAAAAAATGAGGAGTTGGACGAATTTGAAAATTCAAAATATCCTCCAAACCATAAGGGGAATAGAATTCAAAATCGGATTCTTCATTCAAGCGCAGTCCAAGCGCCGTACACCGTTCTGGATACTTACTCATAGCATCACGGGAACTGGTATAAGGAGCAGTATGAGGGCTGTGCTGGTGCATATAGACCTGATTTTTCAATTCCCACTGGTACTGAGGAAAGTCCTCTCTCAGCTTTTTCTCTAGGGACAAGGTTTCCTCATAAGAAATATCTGGATCAAAGAAAATCACATCTACATCTGTTTCTCAGTCAAAAGGGGATTTGTCTGACAAGAGATTCCAGATAAAATTTCTGACAGAACCTGCTGCCAACCACGAGTCTTTCAGACCAAGGTTTCGGATAGTTTCTAGAATAGCCATCATATCCGGATTTTCTCTAAAAGCCTCTAGAATTTCTTGCTCATTTTTCATTGTATTCATAACCTAAGTGCTCATATGCCTTAGCAGTCGCCACCCGTCCAGACCGTGTCCGCATAATAAAACCTTTTTGAATCAAGTAGGGCTCATACATGTCTTCAACTGTCTCACGCTCTTCTGCTATGTTAACAGAAAGAGTTCCTAGCCCAACAGGACCACCACCGTACATCTCAATCATGGTCCGAAGGATTTTTTGGTCCACATAGTCCAAACCTTCATGGTCAACATCCAGCATAGTTAATGCCTTATCGGTAATAACATCATCGATGACCCCATTCCCCATTATCTGGGCAAAATCGCGCACGCGCTTGAGGAGACGATTGGCAATACGAGGGGTTCCACGACTACGCAAGGCCAACTCGGATGCTGCCTCATGGGTGATTTCCATCTCAAAAATATCTGCCGTCCGCTCGACAATTTCTGTCAAGTCAGCATGGGTATAATACTCCATATGACCTGTAATCCCAAAACGTGCCCGTAGCGGATTTGAGAGCATACCAGCCCGAGTCGTCGCACCAATCAAGGTAAATGGAGGCAATTCCAAATGAACACTGCGACTACCTTCACCAGCCCCAATCATAATATCGATGTAGAAGTCCTCCATGGCACTATAAAGCACCTCTTCCACTGACATGGGCAAACGATGAATCTCATCAATAAAAAGGACATCCCCAGGCTCTAAGTCATTCAAAATCGCTACCAGATCACCTGCTTTTTCAATGACAGGCCCAGACGTCTGCTTTAGATTTACACCCAGTTCATTGGCAATAACAAAAGCCATGGTCGTTTTTCCCAAGCCTGGAGGGCCAAATAAGAGCACATGATCCAGCGCTTCATCCCGCATTTTGGCAGCCTCGATAAAGATTTGGAGCTGGTCCTTGACCTTGTCCTGCCCAATATATTCACGTAAGTACTGAGGACGGAGCGTGCGTTCTACTAACTCCTCATCCCCCATTATCTCATTATCTAAAATTCTACTCATGGCTCTATTATATCAAAAAACAAAGCCACAAACAAAAAAGGCACTGGATTGGTGCCTCTCGAGTTTAACACTTATGTGGAATAATATTCTACGGAACTACTACACCGCCTACGAAAGGAGGTGAGATAGCCCATGATAGAATTAGTACTCAAAACTATCATCGAACCGATTGTGGTCGGTGTCATCCTTCGCTTAGTCGATAAATGGCTAAACAAAGATAGATAGTGTCAAAAAAGACCCCAAGCTTAATGTGGAAGTTAGCTTGGGGTCTTTTCTAGTCCATGATATAGAACTAATCCTTAATTCCTCTCCATTATCCCACAGTTCACAAAATTTGTCAAAACTTTACATCCTCTTTAACCACTGTACGACAAAACGTTCAAGGTTAAGCGAAAGTTATCGGAAAATGATTTTTAAAATAGTTCCCAAAAGCCTGAAATAGAGCCAAAAAACTCCACCTGATTGGGTGGAGTTAAGGGAGATTATTATGAAAAAGAAAAGTTTAGGATTTTATTAAATAAAGTTAGGAGGTCTTTATTTAATAATTATATGATACAAGACGAAACTTAAAACTAGCTTAACTTTTCTCAAATTCTACCATTTTTAAAAAAATTTCTATCAGCATCACCTCACCCTACAAAAAAGCCACCTGATTGGGTGACTTCATTAGGAGATTATTATGAAAAAAGTTTTAGGATTTCATTAAATAAAGTTAGGAGGTCTTTATTTAATGACTATATGATACTAGACCATCCTTAAACTTTGCTTAAGAACAAACAAGGTTTGTTATTTTTCTCTGTTTACCCAAATCATTCCTGTACAGTCATAGGTGGATAAGGTTTCAAAACCCATAGAACGATAAAATCCTACATTTTCTTCTGTCTGTTCTGTCACCAGCTGGACTTGATAGGCATCTTTGTAATCCTCTAAAGCCTCTTTTATCAAGGCACTACCAATCCCTTTACGCTGATAGATTGGTAAAACAATTAAATCCTGAACCAATACTGATGAGAATCCATCTCCAACCAAACGAATCAAGCCCACCACAGCATCGCCATCAAGTGCCACATAAATCGCTAATGAATGAGATAAGGCCTGCTCCAGCATCTGAGGTTGATGGGTATAATTTGTCCAACCAACAGCCTGATAGAGATGCAAAATATCCTCTAGCTTGACAAATTCTTGCTTTTTAATAGTAATCATCTCAACACCTCTTAAAACTCTCTCAAGCTCTTGTACTGCCGCCCATTTTTATCAAAATTTTCAGGCGCCAACCATGTTTCTAAACGAGATTTGACTTGAGACCAGTCCTTATCAATCATAGACAACCAATCCGTATCTCTTGTACGCCCCTTATAAACAACTGCTTGGCGGAAGGTTCCTTCATATACAAAGCCCAAACGTTCTGCTGCTCGTCTTGATGGCAGGTTAAGAGCATCGCATTTCCACTCATAGCGACGATAGTTGAGTTCTTCAAAGACATAGCAAGCCAAGAGATACTGGGCTTCTGTTCCTATCCGTGTCCCCCTGAGCTCTGGAGAAAAAGTGACAGCTCCCACTTCTATTACTCGGTTATTCTGGTCAATACGCATGAGAGAAAAAGTTCCCAAAACCTTACCAGTTGCCTTGTCTATGACTGCATAGTAAAAACGGTCCTTACGAGCCAACATCTGATTTAAAAGGCTGACCAGTTCCTCCATATCTGCCACTGGCTCCTGAAAGAGGTAGGTCCACATCTCCCGAGGAGTATCCGGGCCATAAACAGCTAATAAATCCTCCACATGCTTTTCCACTGAAAGAGCCTCTACCCTAGTATAACGCCCTTCTAAGAAATCAATAGAAGGCAATTCACCTGGTGTATAACCTTCCATTGACTCCCCAATCATCTGACCATATTCATTTACTGGCATAGTATTCTCCTTGTTTCACTTTTCAAACTTTATAGTTGCCCATAGTATATCATACTTTTATAAGAAGATTCAAAAAATCCTCCAGATTCTACTCTGAAGGATTTCTATCTTATTTCACAACGATATTTACCAGCTTGTTAGGTACCGCAATTACTTTCACGATGTCCTTGCCGTCGATCTCTGCTTTGACTTTTTCATCAGCGAGAGCAATTTCTTGTAATTCTTCGCGTGATAGATCTTTAGCGACCATGAGTTTGGCACGGACTTTTCCTTTGATTTGGACAACGATTTCGATTTCGTCTTCAACCAATTTACTTTCGTCCCATGTTGGCCAAGCCACGTAAGAGATGGACTCACCTGTTGCTGCAACTGTTTGCCAGAGCTCTTCTGCCAAGTGAGGCGCAAATGGTGCAATCAATTGAATAAAGCCTTTGGCGTAGTCTGCATAAAGCTTGTCTTCCTTGTTAGCCGCATTGACAAAGACCATAAGTTGGGCAATGGCTGTGTTGAATTTGAGGGATTCGATTTGCTCTGTGACAGCTTTAACGGTTTCGTTGTAAACCTTGTCGAGAGCGCCATTGTTTTCCGCAACAATATCCTTACTTGTAATCAAACGGTAAACACGGTCAAGGAACTTACGACTTCCTTCCAGACCTTCTTCAGACCAAGCGATTGAAGCATCAAGTGGGCCCATGAACATTTCATAAACACGAAGGGTATCGGCACCGTATTGTTCCACCACATCGTCTGGGTTAACAACGTTCTTGAGGGATTTAGACATCTTGGCTGGCGCTTGCTCCAACTCTTCCCCTGTTTCCACATGGAAGAAAGAACCGTCACGTTTTTCAACCTTGTCGGTTGCCACAAGAGCCCCACGGTGGTCACGGTAGCTTGTTCCCAAAATCATTCCTTGGTTAAAGAGTTTTTGGAATGGTTCCTTAGTTGGAACAACACCGAGGTCATAGAGGAATTTATGCCAGAAACGAGCATAAAGCAAGTGAAGAACGGCATGCTCTGCACCACCCACATAGATATCTACTGGCAACCATTGTTTGAGAAGGTCCTCATCAGCCAATTTCTCAGTATTGTGTGGATCAATATAGCGGAGGTAGTACCAGCTTGAACCTGCCCATTGTGGCATAGTATTTGTTTCACGACGACCTTTGACACCATCTTCACGAGTCACTTCAAGCCAGTCTGTCAAGTTAGCTAGTGGACTTTCACCAGTACCTGAAGGACGGATATCCTTGGTTACTGGCAAGACAAGTGGCAATTCATTTTCAGGAACAGCTGTTGAAGTTCCGTCTTCCCAATGAATGATTGGGATTGGCTCACCCCAATAACGTTGGCGGCTAAAGAGCCAGTCGCGTAGACGGTAGGTAACCTTCTCTTGTCCACAGCCTTTTTCTTCCAACCAAGCCACAATCTTAGCAATCGCTTCTTCTTTGTTCAATCCATCTAGGAAGTCTGAATTAACGTGAAGGCCATCCTCTGTGTAGGCAGCTTCTTCAACATTTCCACCTTCCAGCACCTCTACGATTGCAAGATCAAATTGTTTGGCAAATTCCCAGTCACGTTGGTCATGGGCAGGTACAGCCATAACGGCACCTGTTCCATAACTAGCAAGAACATAGTCGGCAATCCAGATTGGAATTTCCTTACCATTGACAGGGTTGATGGCATAAGCACCAGTCCAAACACCAGTTTTTTC
The DNA here is from genome assembly GCF_003942765.1 of Streptococcus mitis. Classification (GTDB taxonomy): domain Bacteria; phylum Bacillota; class Bacilli; order Lactobacillales; family Streptococcaceae; genus Streptococcus; species Streptococcus mitis_BE. The sequence continues at coordinate 202,046 of NZ_RJNW01000002.1, read as the reverse complement.
TTTGGCAAGGTCTGTACGAGCTAAGTCAGACTTAAGGCTAGCTTGGTGTTTATAGTCTGCTACAGCTTCTGCTTGCTCTGAACTTGTGATAGCATCTACTAATTCATGTTCAGGAGCCAAAACAGTGAAAGTCGCACCGAAAAGGGTGTCCGGACGAGTGGTAAAGACTGTGAATTCCTTGTCTGTTCCTTTTACTTTGAAAGTTACATTGGCACCAGTTGATTTACCAATCCAGTTGCGCTGCATGTCCTTGATAGACTCTGGCCAATCAAGTTCATCTAAGTCATTAAGCAAACGCTCCGCATAGGCCGTGATTTTGAGCATCCATTGGCGCATTGGTTTACGGACAACTGGATAACCTCCACGCTCAGAAGTTCCATCAGGAAGAACCTCTTCATTAGCAATAGCTGTTCCCAATTCCTCAACCCAGTTTACTGGTACTTCCGCTTCATAGGCCAAACCTTTTTCGTAAAGCTTAGTGAAAATCCATTGCGTCCACTTGTAGTAGTTTGGATCTGTTGTATTGACTTCACGATCCCAGTCATAAGAAAATCCAAGCGCATTGATTTGGCGTTTGAAGTTAGCAATGTTTTCAGCTGTAAATTCTGCTGGGTCATTACCAGTATCCATAGCATATTGCTCTGCAGGCAAACCAAAAGCATCCCAACCCATTGGGTGAAGGACATTGTAGCCTTGCGCACGTTTGTAACGGCTTAGGATATCTGTCGCTGTATAGCCTTCTGGGTGTCCTACGTGCAGACCCGCTCCAGATGGATAAGGGAACATATCAAGAGCATAAAACTTCGGTTTTGATGCATCTGTCCCTGTCTTAAATGTATGATGTTCTGCCCAGTAGCCCTGCCACTTAGGCTCAATTTCTTTATGATTGTAAAAACTCATGGTCTCTCTCCAATTTTGTGATGTTACTATTATACCATTTTTGAGGGAATTTGAAAGACGAGAAATGTTCTTTTAGACTTGGATAGCAAGAAAGACAGAATCCCAAATCCAGCTTATACTCAATGAAAATCAAAGAGCAAACTAGAAAGCTAGCCGCAGGTTGCTCAAAGCACTGCTTTGAGGTTGTAGATAAGACTGACAAAGTCTGTCACATATATAATCCAAGGCGAAGCTGACGTAGTTTGAAGGGATTTTCAAAGAGTATTATTTAGCAGTATAAAAAATTAGCTAGCACTTGAAATTAACTTATATCGATTATTTGTCTCTTCCATCTTTTCCCCTAGCGCCTTTGACTCATATTCCCCGTTTTAGATTTCTTTAAGGTTTTTATTATATCCTATAGGACTCTGCAAATCATAAACATTAAACAAGTCGCGGAGTTAAAATGTTCGTAAAAAAGGAGATTCTTATGAAAAAACTACTATTCTTTCTCTCTTGTGGATGGATATTTCTTACTTTATCAGGATGTTCTTTAACAACAGAAGCGGAAACTAGCTCTGAAAAAGATTCAGATAACACTTTGGTTGTCTACTCGCCTAACCCTGAAGACCTTATCGAAGAGACAATACCTGCCTTCGAAGAAAAATATGGTATTAAGGTTGATTTAGTACAAGCCAGCACGGGTGAATTGTTCAAAAAAGCTGAGGCCGAAAAAGAATCCCCTGTAGCTGATGTCATTTTCGGAGGCTCCTACGCCCTCTTCTCTTCTAACGAAAATCTTTTTGAACCTTATATTTCCCAAGAAAATGACCAGATAATCCCTGAATATCAAAATAAAACCGGATTCTACACGCCTTATACACTTGATGTCAGTGTCATCATTGCCAATTCAGCCCTTACAAAAGATATTAAAATTGAAGGTTACAATGATTTACTCAATCCTAAATTAAAAGGAAAAATCGCTACTGCTGATCCAAGTAATGCTTCTAGCGCCTTTGCACAACTAACAAACATGCTTGTAGATCAAGGTGGATACGAAAATAAACAAGCTTGGACCTATGTGAAAAATCTATTTACCCTAGTAGATGGAAAAATTGCATCTAGCTCTTCAAATGTTTACAAAGCTGTCGCCGATGGGGAAATGGCTGTTGGACTCACCTATGAAGACCCTGCCTTAAAACTCTTAAATGATAGAGTTGATGTAAAAGTCATTTATCCAAAAGAAGGAACCGTCTTTTTACCTGGTAACGCGGCCATCGTCAAAAACGCCAAACACATGGAAAACGCTAAGAAATTTATCGATTTCATCCTTTCTCAAGAAATCCAAGATAAGCTAGGAACTGAAACTACAATCAGACCTATTCGTAAAAATGCTAAAACCAATAAAAATATGAAGGCTATGACAGAAATCAAGATTGCCACCGAAGATTCAGATTATGTCATTAAAAATAAATCCACTATTCTTAAAAAGTACAATGACATTTTTACAGATATCCAATCTAAACAGTAAAAGAGGTTCACTATGAGTGAGATCAAAATTATTAACGCAAAAAAAATCTACCACGATGTTCCTGTTATTGATAATTTAAATATTACAGTTCCCAAAGGAAGTCTCTTTACCATCCTTGGTCCTTCAGGGTGTGGGAAAACGACTCTTCTTCGTATGATTGCAGGTTTCAACAGTATCGAAGGCGGAGAATTTTACTTCGATGATACAAAAATCAATAATATGGAACCCAGCAAACGCAATATCGGCATGGTTTTCCAAAACTACGCTATTTTCCCACATTTGACTGTCCGAGATAATGTCGCTTTTGGTCTCAAGCAAAAGAAGGTTCCAAAAGAAGAATTAGTCCAACAGACCAACAAGTATCTTGAACTCATGCAAATTGCTCAATATGCGGATCGGAAGCCCGATAAACTTAGTGGTGGACAACAACAACGTGTCGCCTTGGCACGCGCCTTAGCTGTTAATCCAAGTGTTCTCCTCATGGACGAGCCACTTAGTAACCTAGATGCCAAACTTCGCTTGGATATGCGTCAAGCCATTCGAGAAATCCAACACGAAGTGGGAATTACAACTGTTTATGTAACCCACGACCAAGAAGAAGCCATGGCTATTTCAGATCAAATTGCTGTTATGAAAGACGGGGTGATCCAACAAATCGGCCGACCAAAAGAACTCTATCATAAACCAGCTAATGAGTTTGTGGCCACCTTTATCGGACGCACAAATATTATCCCTGCCAATCTCGAAAAACGGAGCGACGGCGCTTATATAGTCTTTTCAGATGGCTATGCTCTTCGAATGCCAGCTCTTGATCAGGCTGAGGAACAAGCTATTCATGTAAGCATTCGTCCTGAAGAGTTTATCAAAGATGAATCTGGAGATATTGAAGGAACTATTAGCGATAGCGTCTATCTTGGACTAAATACTGAATACTTCATCGAGACAGGCTTTGCCTCAAAAATTCAGTTTAGCGAAGAATCAACTTTTGAAGAAGATCTACAAAAAGGCGATCGTATTCGTCTACGAATCAATACTCAAAAATTAAACGTCTTTTCTGCAGATGGTTCCCAAAACCTGATAAAAGGAGTCAACCATGGAACGTAAAAAACTAAATATTTGGACAGCCTCCTCTTTCTTCATCTTTCTTACTTATCTTGTCTTTCTCGTTTATCCTATCGTTACCGTGCTAAAGCAAGCACTCATACATGAAGGACAATTCTCACTAGCTAATTTTGTCACTTTCTTTAGTAAAGCCTACTACTCTGAGACACTCGTCAACAGTTTCAAGGTTTCTATTACCGCTACTGTCACTTCCTTAGTCGTAGGAACCTTATTAGCTTATCTCTTTTCCATATATGATTTCAAGGGAAAGAAATTTCTACAAATATTGATTATCATTGCTTCCATGTCAGCTCCTTTCGTGGGAGCCTACTCCTGGATTCTCTTGCTGGGACGAAATGGGGTCATTACTAAATTCCTGACAAATACCCTTCATTTTCCAGCTATCGATATTTATGGATTCAAAGGAATTGTACTTGTCTTTACACTGCAACTATTCCCACTGGTATTTCTATACGTTGCTGGGACAATGAAAAGTATTGACAATTCTCTACTTGAAGCTGCTGAAAGCATGGGTTCCTTTGGATTTAAGCGTATCGTAACGGTTATTTTGCCTCTCCTAGTTCCAACCTTACTAGCAGCTGCCCTACTTGTATTTATGAGAGCATTCTCAGACTTTGGAACACCGATGTTAATTGGTGAAGGATATCGGACTTTCCCAGTCTTGATTTATACCCAATTTATTAGCGAGGTTGGAGGAAATTCTGCCTTTGCATCTGCTTTGGCAGTTATGGCAATTATCATTGCCTTGGCGATTTTCCTTATCCAAAAATACATCTCAAATCGCTACAGTTTCAATATGAATTCGCTCCATCCAATTGAGCCTAAAAAAACAACAAAAGGAAAAATGGCTGCCATTTATGCAACAGTCTACGGAATTATCTTGTTCTCTGTTCTACCTCAAGTCTACTTGATTTATACTTCTTTCCTAAAAACATCAGGTATGGTATTTGTCAAAGGCTATTCTCTAAACAGTTACAGGATAGCTTTCAATCGTATGGGGTCTGCTATTTTCAATACCATTCGTATCCCTTTGATTGCCTTAGTTCTAGTTGTCCTATTCGCAACATTTATCTCCTACCTAGCCGTTAGAAAACGTAATTTGTTTACAAACTTAATTGACAGCCTCAGTATGGTCCCTTATATTGTACCAGGAACCGTTCTAGGGATTGCCTTCATCTCTTCCTTTAATACTGGTCTATTTGGAAGTGGATTTCTTATGATTACAGGGACAGCTTTCATCTTGATTATGTCCCTATCTGTCAGAAGATTACCTTATACAATGCGCTCATCTGTTGCTAGCTTGCAACAAATAGCCCCAAGTATTGAAGAAGCTGCTGAGAGCTTAGGAAGTAGTCGTCTCAATACCTTTGCCAAGATTACAACTCCAATGATGCTATCTGGTATTATTTCTGGAGCTATCCTATCTTGGGTTACAATGATTTCAGAGCTCTCTACTTCTATCCTCCTCTACAATGTCAAAACAAGAACAATGACTGTAGCCATTTATACAGAGGTTCTCAGAGGAAATTACGGTGTTGCCGCAGCCTTGTCAACTATCCTCACTGTTCTAACAGTAGCTTCCTTGCTCTTATTTATGAAAATCTCTAAAAGCAATAGCATTACACTTTAGTTTTCCCCATCAAAAACAGCCGAAAGGATTACCCTCGGCTGTTTTTTCTTATCTTGATATTCCTATCAAATCCCTATTTCATAGCAAGCAAGTCTAGACTGATTAAATAGAGGCTTCCTCCATCTTCTCACGTCCTAGTTCTCGGTAACTACGGTCGCCGACAACTTCTACGCTAAACTGACCGTTCTCATATTCAAGGATTGTCACGCTACCATTATCTAGACCATGAGGATGCATGCCATTAATCAGATACACAATGGTTCCAATGGTCATTCCGTGGCTCACGACAAGAGCATTACCTCCGCCTTGTTCTTCCATTTCTTTAGCAATCGTTTCAAAACCTTCCTTAATTCGGCCACTGAGTTTTTCCCAACCTTCAGCCCAACCAGCTGTATCAACCTCTACCAAACCCTCAGCCAGTTCAGCATAAGACAATTGGTGAACGTGGTCCACATTAAAGATACGAGGAATAATGCCCATGAAAAGATCGCCATCGTAGGCTCCATCAAAACTACCGAAACACCATTCTCTGATACGCTTGTCCATGCGATAAGGGATTTTCCCCTGCAAGCCAAGTTCTTCAAGAATGATTCCCATTGTCTGAATGGTGCGCCCAGAATCACTCGAATAAGCGCGATCAAACTGTAGACCAGATTCTCGCAAACCGATTCCTAATTCTTGAATCCCTCGTTCACCTTCAGCTGTTAAGGGAGTATCGCTCCAACCTTGCGCGCGACCAATCGTGTTAAACATGGTCTTGCCATGACGTACCAAATACAATCGTACTTTTACCATTTTCCGTCCTCCGTTTGCTTCTATTATATCATGGATGATAAAACAAAAGCCACCCATACAGGCGACTTTTGCAGGAGATTATTATGAAAAAGTTTAGGAGTTCTATTAAATAAAGATATTAGATGAAAATCAAATTCAAACTAAATCAGTGTTATCTGTTTCAAATAATATTAGGAGGTCTTTATTTAATGATTATAGTATACACAGCCAACCTTAAATAGAACTTAAAATTTCTCCTATTTTCTTAGTTTTTAAAACTATGAATTGGTGCTGGAATTTGTCCACCGCGAGAGATGAAATCGACAGACGAAGCCCCATTGACCTTCATAACAGGTGCAGTACCTAATAGGCCACCAAACTCAATCATATCGCCTTCTTTTCCTTTTGGAATAATACGAACAGCCGTAGTTTTCATGTTAATGACACCAATTGCAGCTTCGTCTGCAATCATAGCCGCAATGGTTTCAGCAGGTGTATCCTCCGGAATGGCAATCATATCCAAACCAACAGAACAGATAGCCGTCATAGCTTCTAGTTTTTCCAGATTAAGAGAGCCATTTTGCACTGCAGCAATCATTCCTTCATCTTCTGAAACAGGGATAAAGGCACCAGACAAACCACCAACTTGGTTGCAGGCCATGACTCCGCCCTTCTTAACTTGGTCATTCAAGAGAGCCAAGGCAGCCGTCGTCCCATGCGTACCAACTGTTTCTAGCCCCATTTCTTCAAGGACACGTGCAACAGAATCTCCAACAGCAGGAGTTGGCGCCAAACTCAAGTCCACAATACCAAACTCCACACCGAGTCTCTCACTGGCCATTTGACCAACCAATTGACCGATACGAGTGATCTTGAAGGCAGTCTTCTTAACTGTTTCGGCTACTACATCAAAGCTTTGTCCACGAACTTTTTCCAAGGCACGTTTTACCACACCAGGACCAGAAACTCCGACATTGATGATAACATCTGCCTCCCCAACACCATGGAAGGCACCCGCCATAAATGGATTGTCCTCAACAGCATTAGCGAATACAACCAACTTGGCCGCTCCCATATCTGATAGATTAGCCGTTTCCTTGATAACACGTCCCATATCTGCCACAGCCGTCATATTAATACCAGACTTGGTTGAGCCGATATTGATTGACGAGCAGACCTTGTCCGTTTCAGCCAAGGCGCGAGGAATAGAATTGATGAGAATCTCATCTCCCTTTTGATAACCCTTTTGTACCAATGCAGAGAAGCCACCGATAAAGTCCACACCAATCTCTTTCGCAGCCTTATCAAGAGCTTTTGCCAGAACCACATAGTCTGTCGCATCTGTCGCTGCTCCAATCAGAGAAATAGGAGTCACCGATACACGCTTATTAACGATAGGAATTCCCAACTCAGCTGCAATTTCGTCACCAACAGTCACTAAATTAGCTGCCTTGGTCGTAATCTTTTGATAAATTTTCTCCGCAGCACGATTAATATCTGGATCGATACAGTCTAATAGAGAAATCCCCATGGTAATAGTTCTGATATCAAAGTTCTGCTCCTCAATCATAGCAATGGTTTCAGTAACTTGTCTAATATCCATGATAACCTCCTAGATATTATACATAGCTTCGAAAATGGCTGCACTCTGAATATTGATTTTTACATTCAAAGTTTGTCCAAAAGCTTCAAATTCATTTCGCAGATAAGTAAAATCTTGCTTTTCATCACTAGAGACGACAGCCATCATTGTGAAATATTCATCCAAAACAGTTTGAGAGATATCATCGATATTCAAACCTAATTCTGCAATTTTACTAGAAACACCTGCAACAATTCCAGATTTATCTTTACCAACAACAGTTATAATCGCTTTCATAAGCAAACTCCAATTCTTCTTTTAATAGGAAACCTGAACATTAAACAGGGTTCTTTTCAAATAGTATAGCATAATTCTAACTAAAATACTCAAAAACGCCTGCTTACGAAGTTGTTCTTAAGAAAAAAACAATTTCGTAAACAAGCGTCTACTATCCCAACTTATGATGAGTGTTCCCGCTAGGACCGAAATCCTAGCGGTAGACCAGAGCTAGACTAAGAGCACAAGACCCCATCATCATAACACTCAACAAAATTGATGATTTTATACTAATTCGATGATCGCCATTGGCGCTGCATCACCACGACGTGGTTCAGTTTTAAGGATACGAGTGTATCCACCGTTACGTTCAGCATAACGAGGTGCGATTTCTGAGAACAATTTTTGAAGTGCTGTAGTAGAAGTGTACTTATCAGTTGCTTCATCATAGTTTTCAGATGCAATTTCATTACGTACGAAAGCAGCTGCTTGACGACGTGCATGTAAATCACCACGTTTACCTAGAGTAATCATTTTTTCAACAGTTTTACGGATTTCTTTAGCACGAGCTTCAGTTGTCACGATTGATTCGTTGATCAAAAGGTCAGTTGTCAAATCGCGAAGCATTGCTTTACGTTGTGAGCTAGTGCGTCCTAGTTTACGGTAAGCCATGTATTCCTCCTTTATTTATCTTTTAATCCAAGACCCAAATCAATGAGTTTGAGTTTCACTTCTTCCAAACTCTTGCGTCCAAGATTTCGTACTTTCATCATCTCTGCTTCAGATTTTTCTGTCAAATCATGCACAGTATTGATACCGGCACGTTTCAAACAGTTGTATGAACGCACAGACAAATCCAGTTCTTCAATCGTACGATCCAAAATACGATCGTCAGATTCAGTATCAGCTTCTTTCATCACTTCAGTTGACTTAGCAATCTCAGTAAGATTTGTAAACAAATCAAGATGTTCTGTCAAGATACGTGCTGAAAGCCCTAAAGCATCTTCTGGAATAATTGTTCCATTTGTCAAGATTTCAAGGGTTAATTTGTCAAATCCATCATTGCTACCTACACGAGCAGGTTCCACTTGATAGTTGACTTTTGTAACTGGTGTATAAATAGAATCTACAGCAAGTGTTCCAACTGGTGCATTATCCTTTTTATTTTCATCAGCAGGTACATATCCACGACCACTGTTAACAGTCATAGTCGCTTTTAGAGAAGAACCTTCACCGATTGTAAAGAGATAATGATCTGGATTTACAATTTCAATATCGCTATCTGTCAAAATGTCACCAGCTGTTACTTCAGCAGGACCTTCAACATCTAGTTCGATGATTTTTTCGTCTTCAACGTACGATTTCACTGCAATTCCTTTAATGTTCAGAATGATTTGCATCACGTCTTCACGAACACCTGGAACTGTGTCAAACTCATGTAACACACCATCAATATTGATAGATGTCACAGCTGCTCCTGGTAGAGAAGCTAGAAGTACACGACGAAGAGAGTTACCAAGAGTTGTACCGTAGCCACGTTCAAGTGGTTCGATTACAAACTTGCCATAATCTTTATTTTCATCAATTTTTGTTATATTTGGTTTTTCAAACTCGATCATTTAGTTACTCCCTCTTAAACGAAAAGCAGTGTAATGCGATGATTATACACGGCGACGTTTTGGAGGACGAGCACCATTGTGTGGCACTGGAGTCACATCACGAATTGCTGTTACTTCAAGACCAGCGGCAGCAAGCGCACGAATAGCTGACTCACGACCAGAACCTGGACCTTTTACAGTAACTTCAACTGATTTAAGACCGTGTTCTTGTGCAGATTTAGCAGCAGCTTCAGAAGCCATTTGAGCAGCGAATGGTGTAGATTTACGAGAACCTTTGAAACCAAGAGCACCAGCTGATGACCAAGCAATTGCATTACCATGCACATCAGTAATCATAACAATAGTGTTATTAAATGTAGCGTGAATATGAGCAATACCAGATTCGATATTCTTTTTCACACGACGTTTACGTGTTGGTTTAGCCAAGACTTTTACCTCCTATATTATTTTTTCTTACCAGCGATCGCAACAGCTTTACCTTTACGAGTGCGAGCGTTGTTTTTAGTGTTTTGTCCACGGACAGGAAGTCCACGACGGTGACGGATACCACGGTATGAACCGATTTCCATCAAACGTTTGATGTTCAAGTTTACTTCACGACGAAGGTCACCTTCAACTTTGATTGCATCCACTTCACGACGGATAGCATCTTCTTGATCTGATGTAAGATCACGTACACGAACATCTTCTGAGATTCCAGCAGCAGCCAAAATTTTCTTAGATGTTGCAAGTCCGATACCATAAACATAAGTCAATGAGATTACTACGCGTTTGTCATTTGGAATGTCAACTCCAGCAATACGAGCCATGTTTTCTCCTTTCTATCTTATCCTTGACGTTGTTTGTGTTTTGGATTTGCTGGGCAAATTACCATAACACGACCATTACGACGAATAACTTTACAGTATTCGCAAATTGGTTTGACCGATGGTCTTACTTTCATTTCTTATCCCTCCAAGTTTTTCGATTATTTAAAGCGGTAAGTGATACGTCCACGTGTCAAGTCATATGGACTCATTTCGACAGTAACACGATCTCCCGCTAAAATACGAATATAGTTTTTACGAATTTTACCAGAAACTGTTGCTAAAATCTGATGTCCATTTTCAAGTTCAACCGTAAACATTGCATTCGGCATTGTATCAACTACTTTGCCTTCAACTTCAATCACATCGTCTTTTGCCACGCAAAAGCACCTCCATAAATTTCGATTCGATGCCTCTAGACACAGAGACAACAATTATAAGTCAGACTATCTCAGTATAACATTTGTAGCGGATTTTTGCAAGTGTGAAAAACGCTTTATTTCAAATTTGTCAATACTTTTTCGATATCTGAGAAGACATCATTGATATCTTGATTACCTTCGATGTCATGAACCAAACCTTTGGCACGGTAGTGAGCAATGATTGGTTCCCCTTGAGCAATATTCACATCCAAACGACGTTTTACTGTCTCAGGCTTATCATCTTCACGTTGGTAGTAATCTTCTTCTTTATAGTCAACTGGTGGGTTAAAGACCTTGTGGAAAGTTTCTCCAGTTACTCGGTGGATGATACGGCCACTCAAACGTTCCAAGAGGCTGTCAGGGTTCACTTCAATGTTGATGACACCTTCTAGTTCAATGCCAAGTTCAGCCAATGTTTTGTCCAAGGCATGAGCTTGTTCGATTGTACGTGGGTAACCATCCAACAAGAATCCTGTTTCTTTAATATCATCTTGTGAAAGACGTTCTTTTACGATCCCATTTGTAACTTCGTCAGGAACCAATTCACCCTTGTCAATGTATGACTTGGCAAGAACACCCATTTCAGTTTGATTTGCCATAGCAGCACGGAACATATCACCTGTTGAGATATGTGCAACATGGAATTGTTCTACGATTTTTGCTGCTTGAGTTCCCTTACCTGCACCAGGTAAGCCCATAATCAAAAGATTCATGATTTGATCTCCTTATTTTATTTTTAAATAGAAGCAAAAAGTCTTTTCGCCCCTATTTAAAAACAAAATAGAAGAGGGGAGACCAAACTCTCACTAATGTTAGAGTTAAACCTCCACTCCCTCAGCATTTACTGACTTAGTAAATACTTTTATTCTGTTCTGTCCATGAAACCAACATACTTACGTTTCAACAGGTAACCTTCCAATTGTTTGATTCCTTCAATACCTGTAGAGATAATGATCAAAAGACTAGTTCCTCCAAAAGCAACTGCCTCTGAAAGTCCGAAAACGTCTTTTGCTACGATCGGTAAAATAGAAATCACACCAAGGAAGAGAGAACCAACAGTTGCAAGACGACGAAGAAGTTTAGACATATATTCTTCTGTACCTTTACCAGGACGAACTCCATGGATATAAGCACCGCTCTTTTGTAAGTTTTCTGCCGCTTTTTCAGGATTAATCTGTACAAACGTATAGAAGAATGTAAAGAGAATAATCAACAAAGCATACATGGCAATACCAGTTGGTGAAGTTGTTGCCAGCATTTCTTGTGCTGTTCTTACCCAGGCCCAATCATGACCTGTGGCGCTCAAAAACTGAAGAATAGCCGCAGGCGCTGCAGTGATCGAACTTGCAAAGATAACAGGGATAACTCCAGCAGGGTTTACCTTCAAAGGAAGGTAAGAGCTAGATGGAGCACCTTGTGCAACCTTAGTATATTGGATTGGAATTTTGTATTCTGCTTGTTGAACATAAGTTGTAAAATAAATGATCAACAATACAGTAATAATCAAAATGATTACGAAAATGATAGATGAGTTAATACGGCTACTTGGGACGTTCACAAAGTAGTCCACATAGATGCCCTGAATCATCTCTGGAATTGAGGCAACAATCCCGGCAAAGATAATCATAGAAACACCATTTCCGTACCCCTTATCTGTAATTTGCTCTCCCAACCAAGTCACAATCATACTACCAGCTGTTAAGATGATACCAATCATGATAAAGACTTGTGGAGTAAGAGCTGTTTTCAACAATTGAGCTCCGGCTAAAGTATTAAAACCAGCTGTAATCCCGATAGATTGCACAAAAGCGAGAACTAGAGCAATATAACGAGTAGCTTGATTCAATTTTCTTCGACCTACTTCCCCTTGTTTACCCCACTCTACAAATTTGGGTAAAATATCCATTTGCAAGAGTTGGACAACAATAGAGGCCGTAATGTAGGGGCTAACACCAAGAGCAAAAACTGAGAAGTTTTTCATGGCATTCCCTGAGACCAAGCTCAACATGTTTAAGAAGGATAATCCACTTAAAGCATTCAAGCTATTGGCATTCACACCAGGAACTGTAATGCTAGTTCCGATACGAAAGACCAAAACGATAAAAATTGTAAATAAAATTTTTGATCGAACCTGCTTGACTTTAAGAGCTTCTCTTAATAATTTAAAAAACATAGGTCACCTCTCTTAGATGACTTCTACTGAACCACCTTTAGCAGTGATAGCTTCTTCAGCTGATTTAGAGAATTTAGCTGCTTTCACAGTCAATTTCTTAGTCAACTCACCGTTACCAAGAATTTTAATACCTGATTTTTCAGCTTTAACAATTCCTGCTTCGATAAGAACAACTGGAGTAACTTCAGCACCATCTTCAAAGACGTTCAATTGGTCAAGGTTCACAATTGCGTATTCTTTAGCGTTGATGTTAGTGAATCCACGTTTTGGAAGACGACGGAACAATGGAGTTTGTCCACCCTCAAAACCAAGGCGAACTCCGCCACCGCTACGAGCTTTTTGACCTTTTTGACCACGACCAGATGTTTTACCGTTACCTGATGAAGTACCACGACCAACGCGGTTACGTACTTTACGAGAACCTTCTGCAGGTTTCAATTCATGAAGTTTCATTTTTATTTTCTCCTCTTTTGTAAAATGCTAGCGCCGATAAGGGAGAAAAGGTTGTCTCCCCCATCAACTCGCCTATACGACGTCATCATAGATGACTATATCTAGTTTTAGGGGATGGTATAGTGCACATCCCCTAAAAATTCATTAGTTTACTTCTTCAACTGTTACCAAGTGAGATACTGCTGTGATCATACCACGGATAGCAGCGTTATCTTCTTTAATAACAGAGCTGTTCAATTTGCCAAGTCCAAGTGCTACAACAGTTTTACGTTGTGATGGAATGCGTCCGATTGGAGACTTAGTCAAAGTAATTTTAATTTGAGCCATTTTATCCCCTTTCTTATGCCAAATCAGAAACTGAAATACCACGAAGGGCAGCAACTTCTTCAGCGCGTTTCAATTGTTTCAAACCTTCAACAGTTGCACGAACAATGTTGATTGGAGTGTTAGAACCAAGTGATTTAGATGTAATATCTGCCACACCTGCCAATTCCACAACGGCACGAACTGCACCACCAGCGGCAACTCCAGAACCTTCTACAGCAGGTTTCAACAATACTTTAGCTCCACCGAATTCTGAAAGAACTTCGTGTGGGATTGTTGTTCCAACCATAGGAACTTCGATCAAGTTTTTCTTAGCATCATCTACTGCTTTACGGATTGCTTCTGGAACTTCTTGAGCTTTACCAGTACCAAATCCTACGCGACCGTTGTGGTCACCAACAACAACAAGAGCTGCGAAACGAAGACGACGTCCACCTTTAACAACTTTTGTAACACGGTTGACAGCAACTACGCGTTCTTCTAATTCAACTGCATTGTCTTTAAATGCCATTTTCTAGTGTCCTCCTATTAGAATTTCAATCCGTTTTCACGAGCTGCATCAGCCAAAGCTTTCACACGTCCGTGATATAGATATCCACCGCGGTCGAACACCACTTCTGAAATACCTTTAGCGTTTGCACGTTCTGCAACGAGTTTACCGACAGCAACGGCTTGTTCAGTTTTAGTTCCTTTTGAAACTTCTTTATCAAGAGTTGAAGCACTTGCGAGCGTTACACCCGCTACGTCATCAATCACTTGAGCGTAGATGCCTGTATTAGAACGGAATACGTTCAAACGTGGGCGATCAGCAGTTCCAGAGAGTTTTCCGCGAACGCGACGGTGGCGTTTTTGGCGGAGTTTGTTTTTATCTGGTTTTGAAATCACAGTTTTCACCTCTTTAGTTTTAAATCGTGTGCTATGCACAAAGTTGGAAAATAGGTTGGTGGTTGAGACTCAACCACTCAACATTATTTACCTGTTTTACCTTCTTTACGGCGAACGAATTCACCAACGTAACGGATACCTTTACCTTTATATGGTTCTGGCGAACGAAGGCTACGTACGTAAGCAGCTGTTTGACCAACTACTTCTTTTGAAATTCCGCTAACAACGATTGTTGTTGGGTTTGGAAGTTCAAAAGTAATTCCTTCTGGAGCTTCAACTTCGTCTGGATGAGATTTACCAACAGCCAAAACAAGTTTAGATCCTTGAAGTTGTGCACGGTAACCAACCCCGCGCATTTCAAGTTCTTTCTTGAATCCTTCTGATACACCAACAACCATGTTGTTCAAAAGGGCACGAGTAGTTCCGTGGATAGTTTTCATTTCTTTTGAATCGTTTGGACGGTGAAGAGTTACTTCAGTACCTTCCACACGGATTTCAATATCTTTTGAGAACTCACGAGTAAGTTCTCCTTTAGGTCCTTTTACAGTTACAACGTTGTCATTGTTAGTGAGTTCAACACCAGCAGGCAACACGATAACTTTATTACCAATACGTGACATGTTTATTTTCTCCTGTTAAATTGTCAGGCCATAACGGCCAGTTTTCACGGGGTTCAGATACTTATTTAGTTCAAGAGCTGAACTGAACACGCTCTAAGAACTGTGCAAAATAGATAAGTTGGCTTGTTTGTAAACAAACTTCTCCAACTTCCTAATTTTGCTTTGTTCTTTACGAGCTTTGTATCTTGATTTGAGTTCGAGCTAAGAATTTGGTGAAAAAGATAAGTTTGTCTTGGAGCATCGCTCCTGCTACAAACTTCCTATTTTCACTGCATTCTTTTAACGCTCTCACATCATCAATTACCAAACGTAAGCGATAACTTCTCCACCAACATTCTTTTGGCGTGCTTCTTTATCAGTAAGCAAACCTTCAGAAGTTGAAAGGATAGCAATTCCAAGTCCGTTAAGAACTTTTGGAAGGTCTTCACGTTTTTTGTAGACACGAAGTCCTGGTTTAGAAACACGTTTCAAGTTAGTGATAACTTTTTCACCGTTTGGTCCGTATTTAAGGAATACACGGATGATGCCTTGTTTGTCATCTTCGATGATTTCAACGTTTTTTACAAAACCTTCGCGTTTAAGGATTTCAGCAATCCCTTTTTTGATGTTTGATGCAGGTACTTCAAGTACTTCGTGTTTAGCTTGGTTAGCGTTACGAATACGAGTTAGGAAGTCTGCGATTGGGTCAGTCATAACCATTTTGTTTTTCTCCTCTTACTAGTAGTTTGCAAGTTGCACTTGCTAGTTAATGATTGAGCTAGGCTCAGATAGTACTGATACATTCAAATGAGAAAACTCTTATTTGAACACGAGCTACAACCTGGGCAAAAAAGATAAATTGGTTTTGGAGCATCGCTCCTACACCAAATTTCCTATTTTTGCTGTGGTTGTTACGCTCTTTGTATCATGATATTACCAAGATGCTTTTGTTACACCAGGGATTTGTCCTTTGTAAGCTAATTCACGGAAGCAAACACGGCAAAGTTTAAATTTGCGGTAAACTGAATGTGGACGACCACATTTTTCACAACGAGTATAAGCTTGAGTAGAGAACTTCGCTGGACGTTTGTTCTTAGCAATCATTGATTTTTTAGCCATTAGATTTACCTCCTATATTATTTTGCAAAAGGCATTCCAAGGCCTGTAAGCAATGCACGTGACTCTTCGTCAGTGTTAGCAGTTGTTACGATAACGATGTCAAGACCACGAGTTTTGTCAACGTCATCGAAGTTGATTTCTGGGAAGATCAATTGTTCTTTCACACCAAGTGTGTAGTTTCCGCGTCCATCAAATGATTTTGTTGGAACACCGTGGAAGTCACGTACACGTGGAAGTGAAACTGAAACCAATTTATCCAAGAATTCGTACATACGTTCACCACGAAGGGTAACTTTTGCACCGATCGCAACACCTTCACGAAGACGGAAGCCGGCGATTGATTTTTTAGCTTTAGTGATAAGTGGTTTTTGACCTGAGATAAGTGCCAATTCTTCAGCAGCTTTTTCAAGGCTTTTAGCGTTTGATACAGCTTCACCAACACCCATGTTCAAAACGATCTTATCTACTTTAGGCACAGCCATCACTGATGAGTAGTTGAATTGTTCTGTCAAAGCAGGAACTACTTCATTAAGATATTTTTCTTTTAAACGATTTGCCATTATACTTCTCCTTTCCTTCGTGATTAATCAAGCACTTCGCCTGATTTTTTGTTGTAGCGAACTTTTTTACCGTCTACAAATTTGTAACCAACACGACCAGCTACACCATTTTTGTCCAATACTTGAACGTTTGATACGTGGATAGCTGCTTCTTTCTCGATGATCCCACCTTGAGGAAGCTCGTTAGTTGGACGTTGGTGTTTCTTAACGATGTTAACACCTTCAACGATAACTTTGTTTACTTTTGGAAGGGCAGTAAGGACAACAGCTTCTGTTCCCTTATCTTTACCAGCGATTACGCGAACTTTGTCGCCTTTTTTTACAAACATTAGGTTTCTCCTTGATTTTTCTTACGCCCATAAGGGCACCCTGGAGGTAAATCCAGGGGACTAGTTTGTTTCTAAAAATTAAAGTACTTCTGGAGCAAGTGACACGATCTTCATGAAGCCACCTTCACGCAATTCACGTGCAACTGGGCCAAAGATACGTGTTCCGCGAGGAGTTTTGTCTTCACGGATGATAACTGCTGCGTTTTCGTCAAATTTGATGTATGAACCATCAGCACGACGAGCACCTGATTTAGTACGAACGATAACTGCTTTAACAACGTCACCTTTTTTAACCGCACCACCAGGAGTAGCTTGTTTTACAGATGCCACGATAACATCACCGATGTTTGCAAATTTACGTCCTGAACCACCAAGAACTTTGATAGTCAAGATTTCGCGAGCACCGCTGTTGTCTGCGACTTTCAAACGAGTTTCTGTTTGAATCATTTCAGTTTTCTCCTTTCAGGTTTGATTAGATGATGACCGCTTCTTCAACAACTTCTACAAGACGGAAACGTTTTGTAGCTGAAAGCGGACGAGTTTCCATGATACGTACGATATCGCCTTCTTTGGCAACATTGTTTTCATCATGAGCTTTGTATTTTTTAGAGTAGTTAATACGTTTACCATAGACTGGGTGGTTACGTTTTGTTTCAACTACAACTGTGATTGTCTTGTCCATTTTGTCAGATACAACACGTCCAACAAGAACTTTACGATTATTGCGTTCCATTGAAATTTCTCCTTCCCTAGTCTATTATTTCGCTTCAGATTGAACTGTTTTGATACGAGCGATTTGTTTTTTAACTTCTTTCAAGCGAGCTGTTTGTTCCAATTGACCAGTAGCAGCTTGGAAACGAAGTTCAAACAATTCTTTTTTCAATTCGTTTTCGCGCTTCGCGAGTTCTTCTTGAGAAAGACCACGAAGTTCTTTAACAAATTCTTTTACTTCATTAAGTTTCATGCCTTCTCCTTATTCTGCTTCACGTTTTACGAATTTACATTTAACTGGCAATTTGTGGCTAGCAAGACGAAGCGCTTCGCGAGCGATTTCTTCAGATACACCAGCGATTTCGAACATCACTTTACCACGTTTAACTGGTGCTACCCAACCTTCAGGTGCCCCTTTACCAGATCCCATACGCACACCGATAGCTTTAGCAGTGTATGATTTGTGTGGGAAGATTTTAATCCAAACTTTACCACCACGTTTCATGTAACGAGTCATGGCGATACGAGCAGCTTCGATTTGGCGGTTAGTGATCCAGTGGCTAGTTGTAGCTTGAAGACCGTATTCACCGAATGCTACTTCTTTTCCACCTTTTGCTTCACCGCGCATTTTTCCACGGAATTCACGACGGTGTTTAACACGTTTAGGTACTAACATTGGTTATTTACCTCCTTTAGTGTTTTTGCGAGCTGGAAGAACTTCACCACGGTAGATCCATACTTTAACACCAAGTTTACCGTATGTAGTATCTGCTTCTTCCCAAGCGTAATCGATATCTGCACGAAGTGTGTGAAGTGGAACAGTTCCTTCAGAGTATCCTTCAGCACGGGCGATATCTGCACCGTTCAAACGACCTGATACTTGAGTTTTGATTCCTTTAGCTCCAGCACGCATTGCACGTTGGATTGCTTGTTTTTGTGCACGACGGAAAGCAACACGTTGCTCCAATTGACGAGCAATACCTTCACCTACAAGGTGAGCATCCAAATCAGGTTGTTTGATTTCGATGATGTTGATGTGTACTTGTTTTCCAGTCAATTTGTTAAGTTTTGCGCGGAGTGCATCAACGTTAGCACCACCTTTACCGATAACCATACCTGGTTTAGCAGTGTGAAGTGAAACGTTAACTTTGTTTACTGCGCGTTCGATTTCGATAGTTGAAACTGCTGCGTCAGCAAGTTCTTTTTGAACGAATTTACGGATTGCAAGATCTTCATGAAGGTAATCCGCGTATTCTTTTTCAGCATACCATTTGGCATCCCAATCACGGATGATGCCGACACGCATACCAATTGGATGTACTTTTTGACCCACGATTTTACCTCCTTATTTTTCTGCAACAGCTACAGTGATGTGAGCTGTACGTTTGTTGATTGGTGAAGCTGAACCTTTCGCACGTGGACGGAAACGTTTCATTGTTGGTCCTTCGTTTGCGAATGCTTCAGATACTACCAAGTTAGCTTTATCCAAACCAAAGTTGTTTTCAGCGTTAGCTACAGCTGAGTTCAAAACTTTCAAGATGATTTCAGCAGCTTTGTTTGGAGTGAATGTCAAGATTGCGATTGCATCGGCTACGCTTTTACCACGGATGTTATCAAGAACAAGACGTGATTTACGAGGTGAAACACGTACTGTACGAGCCATTGCTTTAGCTGAAGTAATTTCTGCCATTTATGTTCTCCTTATTTTCTACGTGTTTTCTTGTCGTCTGCAGCGTGACCTTTGTAAGTACGAGTTGGTGCAAATTCACCAAGTTTGTGACCTACCATGTCTTCTTGGATGTAAACAGGTACGTGTTTACGACCGTCATAAACTGCAATAGTGTAACCAATGAAACTTGGGAAGATCGTTGAACGACGTGACCAAGTTTTAATAACTTTTTTCTTTTCGTCGTTAGCTTGAGCTTCAACTTTTTTCATCAAATGCTCATCGACGAAAGGTCCTTTTTTAAGACTGCGTCCCATTTTTATATTTTCTCCTTTAAATGTTGTACCACAGCGGCTTGCGCTCCTATGGAGCGCTACCGAGCTGGCGGATTTACTAGTTACTTAAGCGACTAGTTTAATATTATTTCTCGTTGCGACGACGAACGATAAGTTTGTCAGATTTCGCTTTCTTGTTACGAGTTTTAAGACCAAGAGCAGGTTTGCCCCATGGAGTAGATGGTGCTTTACGACCAACTGGTGCTTTACCTTCACCACCACCGTGTGGGTGATCGTTAGGGTTCATTACAGAACCACGAACTGTTGGGCGGATACCTTTCCAACGGCTACGTCCTGCTTTACCAAGGTTTACAAGTCCGTGTTGTTCGTTTCCGACAACACCAACTGTAGCACGGCAAGTTCCAAGAATCATACGAACTTCACCTGATTGAAGACGAACAAGAACGTATTTACCTTCAGAACCCAATACTTGAGCAGATGCACCAGCAGCACGTACCAATTCACCACCACGACCTGGTTTCAACTCGATGTTGTGGATCAAAGTACCAACTGGGATGTTAGCAAGTGGAAGAGCGTTTCCGACTTTGATATCTGCTTCTGGACCTGAAATGATACGTTGACCTACTTCAAGACCTTTTGGAGCGATGATGTATGCTTTCACACCGTCAGTGTAGTGTACAAGAGCGATGTTTGCAGAACGGTTTGGATCGTACTCGATTGTTTTAACAACTGCTTCAACGTTGTCTTTGTTACGTTTGAAGTCAACCAAACGGTAGAAACGTTTGTGTCCACCACCTTGGTGACGAACTGTGATACGACCGTTGTTATTACGACCAGCCTTGCTCTTCAATGCAACAAGCAATGATTTTTCAGGAGCGCTTGTTGTGATTTCAGCGAAATCCAAAGAAGTCATATTACGGCGACCGTTTGTTGTTGGTTTATAAACACGAATTCCCACGATATTTCCTCCTTAGATTATTCAGCTTCAGCAGCAAACAACTCGATTGCTTTAGAATCAGCTGTAAGTGTGATGATAGCTTTTTTAGTTTTGTTAGTAAAACCAGTGTAACGTCCAACACGTTTAGCTTTTGGTTTTACGTTAATTGTGTTAACATTAGCAACTTTAACACCTTCGAAAGCAGCTTCAACAGCTTGCTTGATCAAAAGTTTGTGTGCACGAGTGTCAACTTCAAATACATATTTTCCTGCTTCAAGTTGAGCCATTGAGCTTTCAGTGATTACAGGTTTTTTGATAACATCATACAAATTCATTATGCAAGAACCTCCTCGATTTTAGAGATAGCTGCTTGAGTAACAAGAAGTTTGTCACTATTTGCGATGTCAAGAACACTTGCAGTTGTAGCAGTCGCAACTTTCACGTTTGGAAGGTTACGAGCTGAGAGAGCTGCGAATTCGTTTCCTTCTTCAAGAATAACAAGGACTTTAGAATCGATGCTCAAAGCTGCAAGAACTTTTGCAAATTCAGCAGTTTTTGGAGCTGTAAATTCAAGAGAATCAACGGCTACAAATTTATTTTCAGCAACTTTTTCTGAGTAAACAGATTTAAGCGCAAGGCGACGAACTTTTTGAGGAAGTTTGTACGCATAGCTACGTGGAGTTGGTCCGAAGACGATTCCACCACCACGCCATTGTGGAGAGCGGATAGAACCTTGACGAGCACGTCCAGTTCCTTTTTGACGCCATGGTTTGCGTCCGCCACCTGAAACAGCTGAGCGGTTTTTAACTGCGTGAGTTCCTTGACGAAGGCTAGCACGTTGGCTGATGATCACATCAAACACAACAGATTGGTTTGGTTCGATACCAAAGATTGCATCGTTAAGAACAACTTCGCCCGCTTGTTTACCAGTTTGGTCGAATAATGTTACATTTGCCATTTTGACTGTATTCCCCTTTCCTTATTATTTACCAGCTTTAACTGCTGACTTGATAGTGATAAGAGATTTCTTAGCACCTGGTACGTTACCTTTGATAAGGATAACGTTCTTTTCTGGAACAACTTGTACAACTTCAAGGTTTTGAATTGTTACGCGGTCACCACCCATACGTCCTGCAAGGTTTTTACCTTTGAATACGCGGTTAGGTGCAACAGGTCCCATAGAACCTGGACGACGGTGGTAACGAGAACCGTGAGCCATTGGTCCACGTGATTGTCCGTGGCGTTTGATAACACCTTGGAAACCTTTACCTTTAGAAGTACCAGTTACGTCAACAACATCTCCAGCTGCGAATGTTTCAACTGTGATTTCAGCGCCAACTTCCAAGCCTTCAACGTTTTTGAATTCACGAATGAAGCGCTTAGGAGCCGTGTTAGCTTTCGCTACATGTCCTTTAGCAGGTTTGTTGCTCAATACTTCGCGTTTGTCATCGAAACCAACTTGGATAGCGTTGTATCCGTCTGTTTCAACAGTTTTAACTTGAAGAACAACGTTTGGAGTTGCTTCAATAACTGTTACAGGGATCAATTCGCCAGCTTCAGTGAAGATTTGAGTCATTCCCACTTTTTTCCCTAAGATTCCTTTTGTCATGAGAAAATAGTTCCTTTTCTATATTTTTTTATTCAAAAAGTTTTTAACGAGCGTTTTTTATGCTCAAGGTATCAAGCTTTAGATTAAAGTTTGATTTCTACGTTTACACCACTTGGAAGATCCAATTTCATCAAAGCATCAACTGTTTTTTGAGTTGGGTTAACGATATCGATCAAACGTTTGTGTGTACGCATTTCAAATTGTTCGCGAGAGTCTTTGTATTTATGAGTCGCACGAATAATTGTGTAGAGGCTACGCTCAGTTGGAAGTGGGATTGGACCCGCAACTTGTGCACCTGTACGAGTAGCTGATTCTACGATTTTTGCAGCCGCTGTGTCAAGCGTACGGTGTTCGTAAGCTTTCAAACGGATACGGATTTTTTTGTTTGCCATCTTTTTCTCCTTTTCGTCTATTTAAGATAATAGGCTAGCTCCACAAGAAAACCGACGCGGTGTTGCGTGGCAATGCAACCGAGCGTGTCGCAACCTCTTGCATCAAAGCTAAGGCTGTAATTTACAGCACCATAATAGAATAACACAAAGCCCCTGCGATTGCAAGGGATTTGTTGCTGTTTTTTAAAATTTTTAACATGAAAATGTTTTCTTTTTTGACAGGTCATTTATTTAAGTATTTTATGGAAGAAAGTTACTCTCTCTTCACCTGTTCATAGCTTTCTTTTCCATCATTGAGTTTGTCCCAAATCACTACTTGCCCACTTTTGAGCGATTTTTGCACATCGATGATGCGTTGATTGGACGAACCTCGAAACTGGAGCATGAGATTTCTCTTAGTTCGATCATACCGTCCATCAACCAGAATATCAATCAGTGATAAGAGTTCCAGTTTATCTGAGGTCTCCAGCATCATTTCTTCCCAAGTGTATCCCGTCCAGGACCAGATATCCTTATTTGGCAATTCCTTTCGAATGCGCTTAATGAGCGGCAAAAGAATACCCGTATTGAGAAAGGGCTCCCCTCCCAGCAAGGTCAAGCCTTGAACATAAGGTTGAGCGAGATCAGCCATGATCTGTTCTTCTAATTCTGCTGTATAGGGAATGCCAGCATTGAAGGACCAGGTCGCTACATTATAACAACCCTCGCAGTGAAACATGCAACCTGATACATAGAGGGAGTTACGCACACCCTCTCCATCTACAAAGTTGAAGGCCTTGTAATCAATAATCCGCCCTTGACTGAGTTCTTCGCTTTTCCATTCTTGTGGTTTTGGATTATTCATTCGCTACCTCTATCCAATAACGCTCGACTCCATTACGAACATCCTCAAGAAGCCCACCATTTGCTAAAATGACTGCTCTGCTAGCAGGATTATTCACGCTACAGGTCACAAGCGTTCTCTTGATGTTCTTTTCCTTAGCAACTTGCAAGCCCTGACGGAGAGTCTCTTTAGCATAACCTTTGCCTCTTTCTGATGGACGAATGGAGTAGCCAATGTGGCCAGCATAATTCAATAACCCCTCATTCAGTCTCAATCGCAGATTCAAAAAGCCTAGAGCACGACCTACATTATCAAATGATACAAATTGAATAGAAGGAACACGATTTTCAGGCAAGTTTATCCCCATCTCTTTTTGCATATTTGTTTCCAACCACTCTTCATACACAAAGTTCTCTGTATCCCAGAAACCACCGTCGTGAGGCGACTGATATTTTTCAAACTCTGCCATCATCTCTAAAACTGTTACTTTATCTGCTAATCTTGGTCTTCGTAGTTCCATTCTTACCTCCCACTAAGAGAAAAGCGAGAGCTGACTCTCACTTTTATTTTTTCTTATTCTTGTTTAAAAATTGTTCTCTGAGGTTGAGCAAACGTTCTTTCTTACCAGCTCCACCTTTAGAGTGTTTCTCGTGATAACGGGTCACTTGTGCGCGCCCCTTATCGTCTAATTGATATTTTCCCATTTCATTTCTTTCTAATTTGTTACTTGATGGCCAGCTATTTTAATCGTTGAACCATTCATGTGTTTGACACGCGCTGCGATTTCCTTGTGACGGCCGTTAACCATAGGTCTTGCTTGAGGATTGCCAAGATAGCCACAAGTCCGTTTAACAACGTCTACTGTTTTAGGATCCCTATTCCCACAGTTAGGACAAGCAAATCCTCTTTCAGTTGGTTCAAAATCCCCTTCAAAGTCACACTTGTAACAGCGATCGATCGGAGTATTGGTCCCTAGATAACCGACACGGTCATAGGCATAGTCCCAAACAGCTTCCAAGGCCTTTGGATTTTGCTGAAGGACTGGATACTCACAATAATGGATGAAACCACCTGACGCACCTGCTTCCGGATAGACTTTCTCAAAGTCTAATTTTTCAAACGGTGTTGGATTTTTACGAACATCGTAGTGGAAAGAGTTGGTGTAGTACTCCTTGTCTGTAATATCAGGAATAGAACCAAACTTCTCTGTATCTAGTCGGCAGAAACGGTCTGTCAAACTTTCAGATGGTGTTGAGTAGATAGAGAAATGGTAGCCATATTGGTCAGACCACTCTTCTACACGGCGTTTCATATCACGAATGATATCCAGCGTGAATTCCTTGGCTTCTGGATTGTGTTCCCAACTATTTCCAAAGAAGACAGTAGCCACTTCGTACAAACCGATGTAACCCAGCGAAACAGTTGCCCGACGATTCTTAAAGAGCTGGTCAACACTTTCTTCTTTACCTAGACGGTGGCCAAAAGCACCGTATTGATAAAGGATAGGAGCATTGGCTGGTGTCGCTTCCTTGGTCCGTTCGACACGGTAAACCAGAGCATCTTCAGCGATATTCATCCGCTCATTGAAGATTTCCCAGAACTTATTCATGTCGCCCTCAGACTCAAGAGCAATACGAGGCAGGTTAACCGTCACAACACCCAGATTCATACGGCCTGAATTGACTTCTACACCATTTTCATCCTTCCACCCTTGAAGAAACGAACGGCAACCCATAGGAACCTTGAAAGAACCAGTCAATTCGATAATCTTATCGTAAGACAAGACGTCTGGATACATCCGTTTAGTTGCACATTCTAGAGCCAACTGCTTAATGTCATAGTTGGGAGTTCCTTCCTCTAAGTTGAGACCTCGTTTCAGAGTAAAAATGAGTTTAGGAAAGATAGCCGTACGATGTTCCGAACCAAGCCCCTTAATGCGAATGTTTAAAATAGCTTTTTGAATTTCCCGCTCAAAACGATTGGTTCCTAGACCAAAACCTAGTGAAGTAAAAGGTGTTTGACCATTTGAAGTGAAGAGGGTGTTGATTTCATACTCAAGAGATTGCATGGCATCATAGATGTCTTTTTGCGTTTTCTTCCAGGCATAATCTTCCTGTTTTTCAGGCAAAACCCACTCTTCCGCATCCTTAAAGTGTTTTTGGTAATTCTTCTCTGCATAAGGCGCCAAGACTTCATCGATACGGTCAGCTGAACAACCGCCGTACTGGCTAGAAGCCACGTTGGCGATGATTTGGGAAATCTGAGCTGTCGCAGTCTGGATAGACTTGGGACTTTCTACCTCTGCATTTCCAATCTTAAAACCATTTTCCAACATCCCCTTGAAATCAATCAAACAGCAGTTGGTCATAGGTGTATAGGGGCTGTAGTCCAAATCATGATAGTGGATATCCCCTTTTTGGTGGGCATTGGCTACGTGCTTAGGAAGCATTTGCAGTCCGATTGATTTCCCAACAATACCTGCTGTCAAATCACGCTGAGTGTTAAAGACATCACTATCTTTATTAGCATTCTCATTGACAACGGCCTGGTCTTTGTTGAGAAGTTTATGGATGCTAAAGTTGATATCCGTCGCTTTTGAACGCTCAAAATCCCTCTGTGTCCGATAAGTAATATACTCCTCAGCTAGCGCATATTCTTTGGCTTCAAGGAGTTCATGTTCTACGATATTTTGGATTTCATAAATCTTAACCCCCTGTGGAAAACGACTATGAATTTCTGTGACAATTCGCTCGGTCAGAGCATTTAGGCGCTTTTCAACTAAGGGTGTCACGTCCATAACCTTGTCAGCAGCCTTGTGGAGAGCCTTGTCAATCTTATCCACATCAAATACAACACGTCTCCCATCTCGTTTTTCAACGAAGAGAGTTGGCAAAATTGTAATTTTTTCTTCTAGTGCAATCATATTCATGCTCTTTTCTAAAATGTGATATCTAAAAAGTATTATACCACTCTAAAAAGAAAAATCAATATCTTGTGTTAAAAATCCTAAAATTTTTAAAAATCCACAAGATATTGATTTGACTATTTGATTTTATAGACTTTAAACTCTGAGTAATCAGTCTTTACTTGTTGGTAATTTTCTTTTAAGAGTGTCTCCGCCTCAGGCCAGAGAGCCACCTTGTCGTTTACCACAATCATCTTTGGTTGGTTTTCTTTCAAGTCATTGATTAAACTAGTTTTATTCTCTTCTGTACTCGTGTAAAGAAGAGGTGATGGGAACATGGATCCAGCCAAACGCTGGCTTTCTTTATACATCTGAACATGTGAATCCCAAATATAGATTTGGTCACCATCACTCGTCTCTTGTTTGACTCTATCTACCACTTGATGTTGTTCTCTATAAGAAGCTGGATGCAAGACAAAACGAGCCACAAAAGGAATAGCAATCAGATAAACCACCACTAGGATAGGTAGGTAGAGATTTCCCTTCATGAATTTTTTCCATAAAGTTGGAACCTCCTCTCTTCTCCGACGACGAGCTCCTCTAGCTGAGTGTTTCCCACGAATACTGGTCATCAAAAGAAGGAGTAAAGACGGAAGGATTAGAATCAAACGCGAACCGTGAAGAGGTTCTTGAGAAAAAAGCAACAAGGCTAATACAAATAAGAAAGCAAAACTAGCTGGTACTGAAATAACATATAATCTTGATGCCTTTGATTGGAACAATCCTAGAAAAACAAGGAAGAGAGCTCCTAAACCAAAGGTCAACAAACCATAGAATACAACATTATCCATTAGTTGAGGATTGGTAAAGACCTGAAGGGAATCAATCGGATACAAAAGACTTCCTATAGCTTCTCCAAAACCACCTGAAGTAAGCACATAGTAGCCTACTGGGTAAAAGATGAGAGAAAAACCAAGTGCCGCTGCAAAAAACTGATAAACTCCATGGACAAAACGACCATGCCCAACATTAAAGACAAATAAACCAATCGTTACTACTACAGCAAAGAGAAGACTTGTAAGAGGCTCTATGAAAAATGATAGGCCCAAAAAGATCCCCAGACGTAGAAATCCCTTGTCATGATTAGGATTTGATAGATAAGCTGCTATGAATGAAAATCCTGCAAACAGGAATGGCAGAGCT
This sequence comes from Streptococcus mitis, assembly GCF_003942765.1. Taxonomy (GTDB): domain Bacteria; phylum Bacillota; class Bacilli; order Lactobacillales; family Streptococcaceae; genus Streptococcus; species Streptococcus mitis_BE. The sequence continues at coordinate 174,421 of NZ_RJNW01000002.1, read as the reverse complement.
AAGATAGTAGCATAACCTCCTCCAAAACCAAGACCAGACACCAAGATATAAAATATGGTTAGGAGTTGTTTGACTTGTTCCCTTTGTCCCGTCAGATAGTCGGTTGAAGAAAAGAGGAAATAACCTCCTCCTAAGAGGGCTAGCCATTCTACCAAGGCAAAAAGGATGCCTCCTTGGGTAATATAAAGTAGTAAGTAATAAAGAAGACCTTGACTTGCATAATAGCTACTGTAAAGCTGTCCTCCCTGATGTAAAGCCCACCCTATATACAAATCCTGCGCCTGAGAGGGACCTACCATATCTAAAAGTAAAGGTATCACCACAGAAAAAACCGTTGCAATCGTACTTCCAATGATGAGTCTGAAAAACGGGAAAGCTACCTGTTCTTCTTTTTCTACATGAGATTCAAGGTTCCTATCCAGTCTATTTTCAATTTCATTACTCTGTATCGTTTCGGATACTTCTTCGATTCTGCCATATACAGCCATATCGTTTCTCCTATTCAATTTATCTGTCTTAGTATATCAAAAAGACCTAAAATTGTCAGCTTGCGATGGGTGTTTGAGCGATTTTTTGCATAGTTTCACAAAGGTTTCAATTTCCCGAAATCGGTGTAAATGCGTCTGTTTAAATGACATGATATAATCCAATTCTTTCTGAGTCAGCATCGTTCCTCCTATATCTTCTTATTCGTAAAAGGCAAGAAAAATAGGACTGGGTTGTATCCTAAGTCCTAGATTTCTTATAAGATTGGGGCGAATAACTGGGCAATTTCCTTAATCAATTTCTGATACCAGCTATTTTTTATCGTATGAGGGAAAATTTCTTGCGATACTGAAAAAATCTCCTGAAAGTCTTTTTGAATCTCTGTGATTGATGCCGTTTTATATAGCAAAACTGCATCTTCATAGTGATGAAGTAAACTTCTATAATCTAAATTAATCGTTCCAACTACAGCAAAGTCCTTATCCACTAAGATTTGTTTACTGTGGATGAAGCCTGGACTATACTCAAAAATCCTTACTCCTGCTGACAACAAATCCGGATAGGCCCCTCTTGTAATGAGTTGGATTAATTTTTTATCTGGAATGAAAGGAGTCACGATGCGAACATCAACACCCCTCATGGCCGCGTTTTTAATACTCTCAGTTAAATCATAGTCAATAATCAAATAGGGTGTTGTGATATAGACTGAGTCAGTAGCCTGATTAATCAAACTTTGATAGACTTTTTTCCCTACCTGAGTACGGAAGATGGGCTTGGGACCACTACCATAGGGAATACAGAGCCCTTGGCTAGAACGAGGCTGATTTTCCAAGTGATACTGGTCAAAATCACTGATTTCCCCACGATTGATGTACCAAGTCATCAAAAAGAGACGGGTTAGAGCCTTGACACCAGGGCCATCTATGCGAATCCCACTATCCTTCCAATAACCAAAGCGTTCTACATGGTTGATATACTCATCGGCTAAGTTAATGCCTCCTGTATAAGCTACCTGACCATCTATAACAAGGATTTTACGATGGTCTCGATTATTATAAGCTACCGTCAAACGAGGAATCACCTTGTTAAACTTATGGGCTTCAATTCCTCGACTACGAAGCTGAACAGTATAGTCTCCAGGTAAAGTCGCCATACAACCGATATCATCATAGAGCATCTTGACCTCTACACCCTGAGCTGCCTTTTGCTCTAGTATATCTAGTATGCTATTCCACATCAGACCTTCTTCGACAATATAGTACTCTAGAAAGATAAATTTCTCAGCTTTCTTGAGGTCTTCCAATATATGTTGCCACATGCTTTCACCCGAAGAAAAGAATTGTGAATCTGTTCGATCATAGACATCGGCATTGCTATCCATACTTAGCAAAGATTTGATAACTCCGTAAGCCGCCTTATCATCTTCCTTCAATTTCTGGCGGAGAGCTTTACTGTTATCCTCCCGAAAATGCATGGAACCAAGTTTATCCAACTGCTTGATTTCTTTTTTGGACAATCGCCTTTCACCAAACATCAGATAGAGCAAGGGCCCGATGACAGGAACAAAAGTTACCACTAACCACATGACTTTACTTTCAGGCGCCATTGAACGATTGACAATTGCGACAATAGTCGCCATACTCATAAAAATTAAGACAATTACCCATAGAATAGGGGCCATGCGCCCTAAATAGAGAAAGAGACCAAAAACAAGACAAAGTTCAAGTAACATAATCGAAAGACTAAAGCCATACTTGGACATCAATAATTGAAATTTTCTATATTTCATACATCCCCTTTCTTTTAACCTTCCCCCTAACCACCTAATTAATAGATGTTTCCACTAGTATACATCAGTTCATAGCTAGATGGCAACAATTTACTCTTGCTAAAGTTTCAACCATTATGATCTCATATGCGTATTACAGTTTGAGAGCCAACATATTGACCGTCATACCGGCTGCAGTTCCCATAAGATAGATGACATCTCCCTCCTTAACAAGCCCTTGTTCTAATGAATAAGCCAAGCCAAACGGTACAGATACTGACACCATATTTCCATAATCAGTGACAAGATTGAGATATTGTCCCTCCGCAACACCTAGTTTTTCCATAACTAAAGGAAGGGCACGACTTGCTTGATGGGGAATAATATAGTCCACATCTGACAATGCTAGCTGCGTTTTTTCTTGAAACTCTTCAAACATGACTGGAATTTTACGAGCAGATAAGAGGAGAATTTTCTTACCTTTCATATCAAACATATAGTTGGTCTTAGTCGCTTCAGAGTACTCTTTTGGTTGAAAAGAAGTCAGACCTCCACGAATCTCCGTATCGTGTGCTCCTTCTGACCAAGTACGTTGGAGACTAGCAATGACCCCTTTTTCCTGATGGCTTTTTTGGAAAATAAAGGCTGCCGCCCCATCACTAAAGAGTTCAAAACTTTCTTTTTGCTTAGGATTGAGCCCTAAACTACCAACCTCACTAGACACAATTAAGACACGATTGTATTCGCCTGCCTCGATCAAGTGGGACATAGTCGATAGAGCAGAAATAAAGCTAGTACAGGTCGTATTGATATCCATAGCTGGGATTGAGAGTCCTTTTGCCACGCGCTCATGAATCAAGGCAGCCGTACAAGGAATAGGCTGAACACCAACTGCACTAGCTGATACAAGGCAATCGATATCTTTAATATCTAAGTTTGCATATTCGAGTGCTCTCTGAATTGCTACCTCTGCTAAATCTAACTGCGTTTCTTCATTTTCAACTACACGATAACGCGTCTGGTCTTTGAATTGGACGGTATGCTTTGGAAGGCAAACACCATATCCTGCAATTTCTATATGTCTTTTTACTTCTGTCATTGTCTTTTATCCTTTCATAAACGTTGGATTCGTTTGAGTTTATGGCTAGTATCCCAGTGATAATCTGAAAATTGAATTTCGGGAACTATAAACTGCTTTTGCTGGGCCAGGAGTTGAAACTGTACTAAAATAGCTGTCTCCATGCTCTCATCTCGTTGGTTTAGACAAACTTCCACTAACTTCTCAGAATATTGTTTGACTTGGTAATCTCCTATATTCTCCACAAAGAGGATGCAACGTCTGATAAAGTCTGGATAGATGGTCACCTGTCCCCCATCCAGTCCATCGAAATAGAAGATGTCGTCAGAGCGTCCTTCGACCTTGTCAATTCGTGTATAGCAGGAGCCACACGGACAAGTCTTCGGATTTTCAACCAAGATATCATTGAGCTGGTAGCGATAAACAGGCTGACTACTTCGTTTAAAGTCCGTAATCACTGGATAAAAACGGCGGTCATCCAGATACTGCTTTTCCACAAGTATAATGTCTTCGTTGAGATGCAGATTTCCAGCTGAGCAAGTGCAAGCTAGGAAACCTTCGGTTGCCTGATAAACTTGGTCAATAATGGATAGAGAAAAGGCTTCTGCGATGAGTTCCCTATCATTATCTTCCAAGATCTCTGCCACCGAAACGATTTTTTGTGGGTGGATAGCTAACTCTCCAGCCTTGAGACGCTTGCTCAATTCAATCAACATAGAGGCAGGTGCCACAATAATCGTCGGCTGGTAGGTATTCAGCCGCTCAATATGGACATCTGTAGGTTTAAAAATATCAAAATACTCCAAACGAATAAGTGCCGTATTGATGGTCTGATAGAGTTCATTATCAGCTCTCAGGAAAAAGGCGATTCGGTGTCCAAAAAGCTGGCCCTTGGGTAACATCTTAGCTAAGATAGCTGCTGCCCACATACTTCGCTCTTTCTCCGTTGTGATAAAAAGCCCCCGATGTCCAGATGTCCCTGAAGACAGTCCGACTGCCACATCACCTTTGAGTTCAGTGAAATCACGAGTCTTTTCACTTTCAATAGCCAAGGCCAAGGCTTCATCCCGATCTACTCCTTGGGTGTTGAACTCGTTGAAATGCTCCATCATAAAAGCCTTGTCCATATGGTCAAAGTCGCTAGGAACCCCATTTTTAAAGTAGGGCGACTCTCGCTTTAAAAAGTTCATATAATTAGCTAATTGCTTTTTCTGATAGTTCTCTACAGCTTCTCGAGATTTGAAGTTGTGAAGCCAGCGAGTTTGGACAAAGGTTTTAAGAAAGGTTCCTTTTTTCATATATGATACGTTCTATCCTTTCTACAGGGTCATGGCTAACAACTACTTCAATACCATCTCTCAAGACTTCCTCCAAAAACTCTGTCCCCTTGATATAGTCTGCCTTATTGTCCTGAACCAAGGAAGGAATCAGGAGCATCTGCTTGGTGTAAGGCAAAAGGTCAATTCCCCAACAGAGATCTGCTGCGATGAGGAGATTAAAGTCTGGAAGGTACAGACAAGCTTGCCCCCTTGCATGCCCATCAACAGAAGCTACTAGGATACTTCCATCTCCAAAAAGGTCACTAGTCGGACGATAGGGAAAGGTTGAATCTTGCTGGTCAGCTCTAATAATGGTTAGATTTTTTTCAAATGAAGCTGGCAAAAATTCCTTGAAAATCAAGTCTTTCAGTGTCGGTTTCTTGTAAACATCATACACTTCCTGAGTCAAGATAAAAGTTGCATGAGGGAAGAAGCTAGCCCCTCCCAAATGATCTGGATGCAGGTGAGATAGGATGATATAATTAATTTCTTCTGGTTTAATTCCCTTAGCTTTCAGCAAATATGAAATCTGGTCCTTCTCCGTCATTTGAACAGGTGTTCCCAAACGATAGAAACCATAACGAATCTGAGTCTTAATATCGTAATGGTAGCCCGTATCATAGAGGAGGTATCCCTTCTCCCTATGTTTGATAAGAAAAACCCCGGCTGGAAAGGTCATCTTTTTATTCTTGATTCCCTTAAATAGCAAACCTGTATAACTCGTGCAATATCCTGCTGGGAAATAATCAATGCTTTCTATAATCTTTGACATATTGTTCAATCCCTTCCGAAATACTGATTTGAGGACGATAGCCCAAGTCTCGCTCCGCCTTGCTGATGTCCAGCGTCTGGCTATACCTCAGCAAGTAATAGGTATAGCGTGTTAGAGCCGGCTCACCTTTAAGTTTCAAGATATTATACAGAAACTCTAAACTACTTGCAATAACTGAAAGAAGAGGAGCCGGCACTTTTCTGTATGTTATCGGATAGCCAAGCCCTCTCAAGGTTTCTTCTATAAGATCCTTAAAGGCTCTTGGTTCCCCGTTGGTAATATTATAGACTTCGCCACTAGCTTGAGGAGCCTCTAGAGCCAAGCGAATGGCCAGAGCGACATTTTCCACACAGGTCATGTCCATCAGCTGACGGCCATCCCCTATCAAGGGAATACCAATCTTCTGACTGAGTTCAAGAACCCGAGGTAAAATACTGGTATCCCCAATCCCAAAAAGCCCACGAGGTCGTAAGATAATACTCGGAACATCGGGATAATCCTTAAACAGCATCTCCGAAGCTAGTTTACTACGAATATAGTTGTTCAGATTATTTTCCTGAGGCGCATCGCTTTCTTTGATAGCTATCTGGTCTCGAGGCGCAGCATATATGCTAGGCGAGGACACATAAACCAAACGCTGAATACCATCCTCTCGACAAGCATCCAGAACATACTTGGTCCCTAAGACATTTGTCTGGTAGAAATCTTCCCAAGGTCCCCAGACGGTAGAAAGAGCTCCAGCATGCACAACTATGTCCATACCCTGACAAGCCTGAGTCAGATCCTCTTGCTTGGTAAAATCTCCCTGGATAAATGCCACAGAGGAGTTCTCTAAAGACTGACCAACCTTGCGATTACGTCCAAAAGCTCGTACCTGGTAGCCATGCTGACTGAGCTCTTCAACAACATACTTACCTAGAAAACCCGTAGCACCTGTTACCAATACTTTCTTCATATTTTATTTCTCCTTATCCCCCCAAGAGTCGATATATTTCATTCTTGAGGATTTCTGTTGGCTGGTAGTCTTGAGCTACACGACTGAGTTTGTTCAAGTCTGACCAGCCATCTCTAGCCAATAGCTCATCAAAAGCGCGTCCAATCGCTTCCGTGTCCTCTCGTTTAGCAGTCAGGGCAATCCCTGCCTCTAGCCCGCGAACCGCATAGTCATACTGATCATAGTCATGAGGGAGAATTAAGGCAGGCTTGCCATAGATAATACATTGGTAAAAAATACCCGCACCTCCGTGATGAATCACATAGTCCATCTGGGGAATGTATTCCTTATAGGGAAGATAGGATACTACAGAAACATTGTCCATGAGCTCCTCACATTGGAAGTCTTGTCCACCAAACCCCAGAGTCACAAAAAAATAACAGTCAGGATGGGCTTTTGCCAATTGTTGAGTCTGGTAGAGGAGGTTATCTTTAGCCCACGCTAGCTGAGTTCCACAGGATACGAGGACTTTTTTATAACTTGCATAGGGAGACAAATCGAGAGGATAATTCTCTGCTCTCTCGATTGAAGAGCCAAAAGGCCCCACCCAAAGGTAGTGCTCTGGAAAACCACTTTTCAGCTCCAACTCTTTCATCCCAATTCCCAAGATGGAATAGGGTGAATAAATGGTTTCCTGATTTTTTTGATTGTAGAGCTTAAAATCGTAACGTTTCAAGCGTTCTCTCAATAAAAAGGTTACGATTCGTTTTCCTAAACGAGTCCCTTTTCTTCCTAGCCATTGCTGGGCAGACTGAAAAGGATTCTTGGGACTGCCCATTCCTCCAAAGAAACAAGGCGGTCCATCTGTCGTTTCAATGGCAAACTGTGTCGCCATGGTTGTTATCCAAGGAATTCCCAACTGTTCCGCCACTAGTCCTCCAGAGAGGGTTATAAAATCCGCAATAACAATATCTGGTCGATTTTTCTCCCATTCTTGTATTAGTTGGTCTGACACTACATTGATCAAATCCAGACTAGTTGACAACTGCCGATAAGCAGAAATAAGATTTAGCTGCCCTTCATTGTTGGCTACACGCTCAAACTCATCTACAAAATTTTCTAAAATAGGAAGTACCTGGAATCCCATCTCCTCTGCGACAGCTTTTCGTTGCGGTCCTGTGAATAATCGAATATCATACAAAGGATCCTTCAACAAAGGTGCGAGTAAATTCAGGGCTGGGAAGAGATGTCCACTTAAAGGGAGTACTACCACGTCGATTTTGATTCTCTTCATAAATCTAGCATAACAAATTTTTTTAAAAAAACTACTCAAAAAGAGTACCACTCCTAAAAGTGGAACTTATATTTAAGGAAAAGGAATGAATCTTATATAAGACCCATTCCTTTATGTGTATAATCTATCTAACTTTTATCGAGTAATACATCAAATATCTTTCATCCTATCTGAATTTTTGATAAATAAGCTTTACTTAGATAAAACAATACGATCAGACGCTTCTCTATCCATATCGTCGATAATCATCTGATTTCCATTGATTGCATAAATCTTGACATCATCCCCAATAATCATGCGTTGATTAGTGGCATCAAAGCTAACCTGCTTGATTTCTTGATCTCCGTCAGTTTCTACCTGTGTCCATGTACCAGTTGTTCCAGTTACCACTAAAGTGATACGGTCTCCTTCGTCCTGACCAGTATAAGTTCCATCAATATTGGTTGGTTGGGCTGTAACTGTATTTTGTGAAGAACTTATTGCTGCCTGGTTTGAATTTTCTGCCGAAGATGAAGCAGCAGGTTGTGATTGCTGAGTTTGTTGTGTTTGCGATTGAGCTGCTGGTTGTTGAACCTGTTGAGCTCTTTGTGAACAAGCTACTAAAAGACTGAGACTTGCTAGAGAAGCAAGAGAAAGTGTGAATGTTTTTAATTTCATGACGAATTTCCTTTCTGCTACCAATTTACAGAAGTTTTTCCTAACTGGCAGTTTTCCTAGTATAACAAGTTCAAAAAAGGAGGTCAATTTATCTGCTCATGCCCCAGTAGATAGCCCCGTACTTCTGAGATAAAATAGAGAGATCCTGTAACGAACAGCAAGTCCTGCATATCTGCTCTTTCTTCAAAACTGCTGATAAATTCTCGGTAAGAAGGAATGACATCGTAACCTGTTATATCTGTCTCATCTAAAGAACCTTGGTAGTCAAAGCCAGTTACCTTGAGTTCCACCTGAGGCAATTTTTCAGTCAGATAAGCCAACATCCCTTGATAATCCTTCCGTTTCAAGGCTCCAAATAGGATTTGAGGACGATATCTTTCCTGCTCTTTTTCTTTAATAAATTCAACCAAGCGAGTCAAGGCAGGGAGGTTATGAGCACCGTCCAAGTAAATCTGAGGACGAATACGCTCCAAACGCCCAGCCCAATGGGTCTTCTCCAAAGCCTGTCTTACAACCTGTTCATCAACAGCTTCCTTTCCTTCTCTCATAAAGAGAAGAAACGTTTGTAGCGCCAAGGTCGCATTTTCCTGCTGATAAGCTCCTTCTAAACCGATTTTCAACTGTGAAAGGTTAGCCAAAGAGCTTGAAAAATTCCCATTCAGCGTTGAAAAATCCTGACCTGCCTGATAAAGGTCAACAGCTAAAGAGTCTGCTTTTTTCTGACAAACAAGTCTAGCTTCTGAAGGCAACTTAGCAATCACTGCCTTTTTACCAGCCTTAAAAATACCAGCTTTCTGCTCTGCAATTGCTGCTATACTGTCACCCAGAGTCTCCTGATGGTCAAGCCCGATGGAGGTTATGACAGCAAGCTCTCCAGTTACCACATTAGTCGTGTCAAGTAAGCCGCCAATTCCCACTTCTAATAAAACCAAATCCACCTCTCGCTCTCTAAAATAAAGAAAAGCAATCAAGGTCAGCAATTCAAAAAAGGACAACTGATCATGGGTTTGCAGAAGCGTTTTCTCCATCTCCTTGACCTGATTAGCCAAACGGATGAAGTCTGCATCAGCTATTGGTTGCCCGTTAATGCTGATTCGATCATTGATAGAGACGATATGAGGAGAGGTAAAAGTCGCAACTCTTTTGCCATGCCCCATAAATAACTCCCTCATAAAAGCAATGGTAGAACCTTTTCCATTAGTCCCTGTTACGTGGATAATAGGATAAGACTTCTCGGGATTCCCCAACAAATCCACCGCTTGTTGCATTCGGCCCAAGCCTGATCGAAAATTCAAACCAATCCGACTATGGAGCCATTCTTCTACTTCAAACATATACATCTCCTTAATTACAGGTTCAATCAACTGCCTCAATAAAGTCTCATAACTAACAAAAACGAGGCCAGGATTTTCGTCCCGACCTCTTACCTGGTTAGCTAATAACTAGCTACTATGAAGTTAACGTGGGGTAAACACGTCCACTGAATGTGCCTGCGTTTCTAATTTCTAGCGCAGGGCTAAAAACGTCCCCCGGACGTTCCAACTCTTCCCAATTTCTGGGAGTTGGGCTGATACAGTCTCCCAGACTTACTTACCGTCTTTATTTTTAGCGTAAGGGTAAAAACGTCCCCGGACTTACCAGCTCTTTTTTATTTCAAAGAGCTAGGCTAAAAACATCCACTGGATGTTCCAACTCTTCTAATTTCTAGGAGTTGGGGTGATACAGTCTCCCAGACTGTATCACTCCTCCATAAAGCTGTTGAAGACTTCTTCAATCATGTTCCATTCATCTTCTGAGTCTTCTGGAATTGGTTGCAATTCGCCTTCTGTTCCATCTTCGTTTTCGATGAATGAGTAAGCTTGGATTTCAACTTGTCCATCTTCGTCTTCTTCTGCATTAACTGGTACTAGAAGAACATAGTTTTTACCAAATTCTTCTTTTCCGTCAATGGTCAAAAGGATTTCAAACAAGGTTTCATTTCCTTGCTCATCTACTAGTGTGATTAGTTCACGTTCTTCGTGGTCGTGGTTATGATCGTGTGACATAGCCTCTCCTTTGTATTAAAATTTTCTATCTAAATAATTTTGTAAAATCAGCTGAGCTGCTAATTTATCAATGACTTTCTTGCGCTTGTTACGGCTAATATCTGCTTGTTCAATCAACATACGCTCTGCGGCAACTGTTGTCAAGCGTTCATCTTGATAGTCTACTGGTAAACCAAAAAGCTCTTCCAGCTTTGCTCCGTAGGCTTGACTAGCTTCCACGCGTGGTCCGCTTGTATTGTTCATGTTTTTAGGCAAGCCCACTACAAATCGTTCCACCTTGTATGTGTCAACCAACTCCTTAACGCGGTCAAAACCAAATTGACCTTGCTCCTCATTGATTTGGATGATTTCAAGTCCTTGAGCCGTAAAACCAAGCGGATCGCTAATAGCCACCCCTACCGTTTTTGAACCGACGTCCAATCCCATAATTCTCATAGGTTATAGATCGACTCCTTGTCCTTTAAGGTAGTAGCGGACTAATTCCTCAACGATTTCATCACGCTCATACTTACGGATTTGATTTCGTGCATTATTATAACGAGGAACGTAGGCAGGGTCTCCACTCAATACGTAACCTACGATTTGGTTAATTGGGTTGTAGCCCTTATCGTTCAACGAAGCATAAACATCAGTCAGAGTTTCGCTAATTTCTTTTTTATTGGAATCGTCCAATTTAAAACGTACTGTTTCTTCAGTAAATCCCATTCTAACACCCTCTTTCCTTAGAATAGTACCATTATAGCATAATTCCTTACGTTCTACAATTCAGGCAGTCTATTTATTTGGATTTTCTACTGTTCTGTCGCGCCATTTGCCAATCTGTCTGCTACATATTGACTCGGTTCATTTTTCAAAAGATTTTCCAAGCCAATATTCTTTAAATATTCAACCTGTGAAGCTTTTTTGATATCTAAAACCTGAAAATCATAAGTAGTTGTTGTTTGAATTTCTGTTTCACTTAGTAGCTTCGTCTCAAGTGTAAAACCTGGCAACTTGCGCGCTTCCTGAATTGAGGTATCTTTACCTTCAGCTTCAATGAGTGCTTTTTGGGTAGCCTCTACACCATGCTCAGTTACAAAAGTCTTCAATTCATCGGTAACTGGTCTTTTTTGAATAATAGTCAAACTTAAAAATTGTTTTCCTTTATATGTGACTGTTTGAATCTGCTGACTGCCGTCTGTTGACTTCGGTAGCATAAATGTTTTTGTAACTACTGTATTCTTCTCAGCATTCTCTAGGACAGGTAAAGTTGACTGTAACGTTTCAGATTTACTACTAGAGGACGCAGTTGTCGCTTTTTTTTGCCCACATCCAGCAAGCAAGAAAAGTAGTGCAAAACTTGTAATCAGTATTTTTTTCATAATTCCTCACATCATTTTTGAATTAAAAGAGCAAACAAGGCTAGGAAGCACTCCCAGCCTTGATGTTTATAGAGCTGCACGCAAACGTGCTTCTGCATTTTCTACATTACGGACAGAGCGTGGTAGGAAGGCACGAATATCGTCTTCCTTATAGCCAACTTGCAGGCGTTTTTCATCTACAAGAATTGGGCTCTTTAAAATTCTCGGTGTTTCCATAATCAGATTGAGAACTTCATTGACGCTCAAATCTTCAATATCCACTCCAAGGGCTTTGGCATAGCGATTTTTAGATGAAACGATGCTGGCTATTCCGTTATCTGTTTTGGTTAGAATATCCAGTAATTCTTCTCTCGTAATTCCTTCTTTACCAAGGTTTTGTTCTTTATAACTTAACTGGTGGGCATTGAGCCAGGTTTTTGCTTTTTTACAGCTAGTACAACTTGAGACTGTATAAATTTTAATCATGTACCTACCCCTTTCGCTACATGTTACTATCAGTTTAGTCTATTATACCATAAAAAACATCCGACTTGCGACCTATTTTTAAATTTTTTTGACTTTTTTCGTCATTTTCGTACTTTTTTCTTGACAAAATGAAATTTACAGCCATTCTTTATATTTATTGATATAGATTTTTTTCACAATTGTCACGCTAATCATGTACAAAATGATGATGAAAAGCAAAAAGATGAAATAGATCGGCTTCAAAGGAGTTAGATGAAGAAGGCTAGCTAGTGGACTGTAGGGAAGGAAGGTCACAAAGGCTGCAGCCAATAAGGTTGTCACAAGGACTAGCCAAGCTGGACGACTTTGTAAAAAAGGAATTTTGGCTGAACGCAACATATGGATAACCATAGTCTGCGACCACATGGACTCGATAAACCAACCTGTCTGAAACAAGACAATAAATCCTACGGCAGACTCCGCTCCATGGACATAAGCTTGACCTGTTGTCATGGGTACAATGATAAAATAGAGCAAAATAAAGGTCAAAATATCAAAGGCGGAAGAGATAGGTCCCATCCAAATCATGAAACGTGTGATGGACTTAGCTTCCCAGGTATGCGGATTTCTCAAAAAATCTTTATCCACCTTGTCAAAAGGCAAGGCAATACAAGACAAATCATAGACTAGATTTAGGATAATTAAATGGACTGGAGCCATCGGTAAAAATGGTAAAAAGATTCCAGAAACCAAAAGGGATAAGATATTCCCAAAATTAGAACTCACTGTCATTTTGATATATTTGGTCATATTGGCATAGACCTTACGACCTTCAACAAGTCCTTTTTCCAGCACCATGAGATCCTTATCAAGTAGGATAACATCAGCTGTTTCTTTGGCAATATCTACTGCTGTATCAACAGAAATCCCTACATCTGCAACTTTCATAGAAGGAGCATCATTGATCCCATCTCCCATATAGCCAACAGCATGACCATTAGCCTTAAATTGCAAAATAATCCTCGCTTTTTGGTCAGGTGAAAGTTTGGCGAAGACGGTTACCTTCTCTACGCCTTGGGCCAATTCTTGATCACTCATCTGATCAATTTCAGATCCTAACAGCATCTGATTGATATCCAAACCAACCTTTTCACAGACTGCTTGGGTAACTTTTTCGTTGTCTCCCGTCAAAATTTTTGTTTGAACTCCATGTTCTAACAGAGCCTTAATTGCTGGTGCTGCAGATGGTTTAGGAGGATCTAGGAAGGCTAAATAACCAGTTAGAATCATATCCCCTTCGTCATCAACTGTATAGGCATGACCTTCCCTCAAACCTGACTTATAGGCCACTCCCAAGACACGCAAACCTTGTTGATTTAGTTGTCTGACTTCTGCTAAAATTTCTTCTCTAATAACATCTGTCAAGGGAGTAATCACTCCTTGGTATTCCGCATAACTGGAAATCGTCAACATTTCCTCTAGAGCACCCTTGGTTACCAAACTAACAACTTCGTGTTCATCCTTAACGATAACACTCATCCGTCTACGTTCAAAATCAAAAGGTAATTCATCTATTTTTTGAAAAGTTTGAGCCAGATTTTGCAAGAGGGTGTGTTCTTTGGCTTCCTTTTCAGTCCGTTTGATGATGGCTCTGTCCATCAAATTTTTCAAGCCCGTTTGAAAATAAGAATTGAGATAAGCTCGTCTCAAGACGGTCAAATCCAAGTGCCCGTGGATGTCCAAGGGATATTCAAGGACAATTTCGTCTTGGGTTAGAGTCCCTGTCTTATCTGTACACAAAATATCAATCGCCCCTAAGTCCTGTATAGCATTGAGTTTCTTGATAACCACTTTTTCCTTGGCCATGATAATGGAGCCTTTTGCTAGACTGGCCGTGATAATCATAGGAAGCATCTCAGGTGTAAGCCCAACACCAACACTCAAAGCAAATACGCCAGCTTCCAACCAGTCGCCATCTGTTAAACCATTGGACAAGAAAACGATGGGCACCATGACCAGCATCAAACGAATTAAGAGCCACGAAATACTATTCATCTCCCGTTCAAACGAAGTAGGCTCATCATAGGTGTTCAAAGTCTGCTCAATGGCCCCCATCATGGTATCATCACCAACTGCTAAAACCACGGCCTTGGCACTACCAGACAAGACATTGGTTCCCATAAAGGCGAGCGCTTCTGCTTCTAGTAGACTATCAGATTGTTGAACTGTTGCCTTGGTCAAGGCCAATTTTTCAACCGATTCACTTTCACCTGTCAAGCCCGACTGTTGTACAAAGAAATCGCGCGACTCAAATAAAAGAAGATCTGCTGGAATCATGTCTCCAGCGCTTAATTTAACCACGTCACCTACTACCAAATCATCGATAGGTACTTCTTGAACTTCTCCTTGACGAATGACAGTCGCTGTGTTAATAATCATTTTTGAAAGATTGGTCGCAGCCTTATCACTACGGAGTTCTTGGACAAAGCGTATGCCACCAGAAATGAGGACTAGGACAACGATGATAATGGAAGTCGTCGGATCCTCTTGACCTGGTTTTGCCAACCAGACATTGGTCACCAAGGAAATCACGGCGATGACCAGCAAGATGATTGTAAAAGGATTGATAATGGATTCGTAAATCTTTTTGAGGATACTGTCTTCTTGACCCTTTGTGATGGTATTTTCGCCATATAGGTCACGATTTTTCTCCACCTGCTCCTCAGTCAATCCTGTTAGACTTGTCTTATAAAAAGATAGAGTTTCGTTTAAAGATGTATGAATAGCTGTTGCTAATCTTTCTTTTGTAGTTTTCATTGGTTTCTCCTATCTGTATGAATGATGTGTTTCATACACAGAGACCAATCACTTTATAAGGGCAGAACGACACAAATCAGCGATTGGCTGTGTATGTGCGGTTCCGGATGATCGTCAATTTGCATCGTCTATCTCCTTTCTTTGTTTTTAAACAGTAGAAAATCCTACCATCAAAAAATGGCAGGATTAAAAAACTAATTATCTGTTTTTCGTTCAAGCTTTAACTCCATAGGGCAATGTAATGAGCTTAGTCTTGGCCTTCGCGACCAGGACTGTTGACCAACGAGTAGTGTCTCCACTGCTTTGCGGTAGTCATCCGTATCCCTATGGTAGCCTCACCTACCGTTTTCGTCTTTCAGTATAAACCTTTAAATTTTAAAAGTCAATCATTTGAGCTGCTTGACTATTAAATGACTATCAACTCTTTTGGAGCAAGGGTCAATAATTCACAACCTGTCTCTGTAATCAGGATATCATCCTCGATACGAACGCCATATTTGCCTTCGATATAGATACCTGGCTCATCTGTCAAGGCCATACCTGCCTTAATAGTTTCTGTAGAAGTCTGGCTAAAGTATGGTTCCTCATGGATATCCAGTCCAATACCGTGTCCGATACCGTGAGTAAAGTAGTCGCCATAGCCTGCTTCGATGATAATATCACGAGGGATTTTGTCAAAGTCACGGAAACCTAATCCTGCCTTAGCCTGGTCAATCAAGGCTTGATTGGCTTTCAGAACCGTATTGTAAATCTCTGCCTGTTCATCGCTGACATGTCCTAAGTATATCGTTCGAGTCATATCGCTGACATAGTGGTCATAAAGGCATCCGAAGTCCATTGTAATTGCTTCTCCCAGCTCTACTGGTTTGTGCATGGGATGGGCATGGGGTTTGGAAGAGTTGATACCGCTAGCTAGGATAGTGTCAAAAGACAAGCCAGATGCTCCCAACTCACGCATACGGAAGTCAAGGAAGTTGGCAATCTCAATTTCAGTCTTTCCTGGCTTAATAAAGTCAAGCGCATCGCGGAAAGCTTGGTCTGAGATAGAACAAGCCTTGCGAATAGCTGCAATCTCCGCTTCATCCTTAATCATTCGAAGACCTTCAACAAACTGAGTCTGTGGAAGCAAGTCAATTCCTTCAAAGGTTGCCTGCATACGGTGATAATAAGACACTGAAATCTCGTCCTCAAAACCGATTCGAGACAAGCCCATATCCTTAACAATTCCTGCAATGACAGCCAATTCATCACGATCAGCCACAATCTCAAACCCACTGGTTTCTTGCTTGGCTGCAATGATATAGCGAGAGTCTGTCACCAAGACCTGACGGTCACGGCTGATGAAGACTGTTCCATTTGAGCCCCAAAAACCAGTCAAATAATAGACGTTTTTAAGGTTATTGATGATGATGCCATCTAGTTCTTTTTCTCGCATTTTAGCTAGAAATGCTTGTACGCGTTTATTCATGATGTAACTTTCCTTTCAAATAATGTCCTGTGTAGCTGGCTTCATTGGCCGCTACTTCTTCTGGAGTTCCTGTTGCGATGATGGTTCCACCACCGACACCACCCTCAGGTCCCAAGTCGATGATATGGTCTGCCGTCTTAATGACATCCAGATTGTGCTCAATGACGAGGACTGTATTGCCATCGTCTACAAAGCGAGCCAAGACTTTAAGCAAGCGAGCGATGTCCTCGGTATGAAGACCTGTCGTCGGCTCATCCAGAATGTAGAAAGATTTTCCTGTCGATCGTTTGTGGAGTTCACTAGCCAACTTCATACGCTGGGCTTCTCCCCCAGAAAGGGTGGTAGCTGGTTGCCCTAGCGTTACATATCCCAATCCCACATCCTTGATGGTCTGAAGTTTGCGTTGAATTTTCGGAATGTGTTGGAAAAATTCCACCGCATCATTGACAGTCATGTCCAAGACCTGCGAGATATTCTTTTCCTTATAGTGAACTTCTAGAGTTTCACTATTGTAGCGGGTTCCGTGGCAGACTTCACAAGCTACATAAACATCTGGCAAGAAGTGCATCTCAATCTTGATAATCCCATCACCTGAGCAGGCTTCACAGCGACCACCCTTGACGTTGAAACTGAAACGACCCTTCTTGTAGCCTCGAATCTTAGCTTCATTTGTCTGGGCAAAGAGGTCACGTATATCGTCAAAAACTCCTGTATAGGTAGCTGGGTTGGACCTCGGCGTCCGTCCAATTGGACTCTGGTCAATGTCAATCAAGCGGTCTACATGCTCAATTCCTGTAATAGTCTTAAATTTACCAGGCTTGTCTGAATTACGGTTGAGCTTCTGGGCAATAGCTTTTTTGAGGATACTGTTGATTAGGGTCGATTTCCCTGAACCTGATACCCCTGTCACCGCGATGAATTTTCCTAGTGGGAAGCGAGCTGTGACATTTTGCAGGTTGTTCTCACGCGCTCCTGTCACTTCGATAAAACGACCATTTCCGGCACGGCGCTCGTCTGGTACTGGAATGGCACGTTTGCCTGACAAGTACTGGCCTGTGATAGACTTACTGTTACGAGCTACCTGTTTAGGTGTACCTGCCGCAACAATCTCCCCACCAAAAACACCGGCACCGGGACCAACGTCAATCAGATAGTCCGCTTCGCGCATGGTATCTTCATCGTGTTCCACCACTATGAGAGTATTGCCCAAGTCACGCATCTTTTTCAGACTGGCAATCAAGCGGTCATTGTCTCTCTGGTGAAGACCAATTGACGGCTCATCTAGGATATAAAGGACACCTGAGAGGTTGGAGCCAATCTGGGTCGCCAAGCGAATACGCTGACTTTCCCCACCTGAAAGGGTTCCTGCCGAACGAGACAGAGTCAGATAGTTAAGACCCACGTTATTAAGGAAAGTCAAACGATCCTTGATTTCCTTGAGAATGGGACGAGCAATAATAGCTTCATTTTCAGACAAGGTTAGCTGACTCACCAAGTCTAAGTGGTCTGCGATAGACAGGTCTGAAATTTCTCCGATATGTGGTCCTTGCTCGCCACCCACACGAACAGACAAAGCCTGGTCATTGAGACGATAGCCGTGACAGGTTCCGCAGGTCAGCTCATTCATGTAGAGACGCATCTGGGTGCGTGTGTAATCGCTGTTTGTCTCGTGATAGCGACGCTTGATATTATTGACAACTCCCTCAAAAGGAATATCGATATCGCGCACGCCACCAAATTCATTCTCATAGTGGAAATGGAATTCCTTGCCATCAGAACCATAGAGAATCAAGTTCTTATCTTCTTCTGACAAATCTTCAAAAGGCTTATCCATATCCACTCCAAAAGCTGTCATAGCCTGCTCTAGCATGTTTGGATAGTAGTTAGATGAGATAGGATTCCAAGGAGCCAAGGCTCCCTCACGCAAGGTTTTGCTGGCATCTGGCACTACCAAATCAGTATCCACCTCCAGCTTGATGCCCAAGCCGTCACACTCACTACAAGAGCCAAAAGGAGCATTGAATGAGAAGAGACGTGGCTCTAACTCTGGAACAGTAAATCCACAAACTGGGCAAGCATAGTGCTCAGAAAAGAGCAACTCAGAATCGTCCATAGTGTCGATAATGACATAACCTTCTGCAATACGAAGGGCAGCCTCAATGGAATCAAAGAGACGACTACGAATACCCTCCTTGATAACAATACGGTCAACTACGACATCAATATTGTGTTGCTTGCTCTTAGACAACTCTGGCACTTCGGTCACATCATATACTTCCCCATCCACACGGACACGGACATAACCGTCTTTCTGAATCTTTTCAATAACGCTCTTGTGCTGTCCTTTTTTCTTGCGGATGACAGGGGCCAAAATCTGCAAGCGCTGGCGTTCAGGCAATTCTAAAACCTTATCCACGATTTGCTCCACAGAAGAAGCCTTGATAGCTCCATGCCCGTTGATACAGTAAGGCGTCCCCACACGTGCGTAGAGGAGACGTAGATAGTCATTGATTTCAGTCGTTGTTCCCACCGTCGAGCGAGGGTTTTTGCTAGTCGTTTTCTGGTCGATGGAAATAGCTGGGCTGAGGCCATCAATGGCATCTACATCAGGCTTCTCCATATTCCCCAAGAACTGACGAGCATAGGCTGACAAACTCTCCACATAGCGACGTTGTCCCTCCGCATAGAGGGTATCAAAGGCCAGACTGGATTTCCCTGAACCTGACAAACCAGTCACTACAACCAGCTTGTCTCGTGGAATCTCCACATCAATATTTTTTAAATTATGGGCACGCGCCCCATGAATGACAATTTTATCTTGCATCTTTGTTCTTTCTAGTCCATTATTGCTTACCATTATACCAAAAAAAGTGAGATTCTATTACCCAAAAGGCTGAATTTGTAGTATAATAGTACGGTGTGAAAAATCTGAAAAATGAGAAAGGATAAGGGATATGAAACAAGTTTTTCTCTCTACAACAACTGAATTTAAAGAGATCGATACGCTTGAACCGGGTACTTGGATCAATCTCGTCAATCCGACTCAAAATGAATCACTCGAAATCGCCAACGCCTTCGATATCGATATTGCCGACCTTCGAGCACCGCTCGATGCGGAAGAAATGTCTCGTATTACCATTGAAGATGAGTACACCCTGATTATCGTTGACGTGCCGGTCACAGAAGAAAGAAATAATCGCACCTACTACGTAACCATCCCGCTTGGTATTATCATCACAGAGGAGACCATTATCACTACGTGTTTGGAACCATTACCGGTCCTCGATGTCTTTATCAACCGTCGATTGCGTAATTTCTACACCTTCATGCGTTCGCGTTTCATCTTCCAGATTCTCTATCGCAATGCAGAGCTTTACCTAACAGCCCTTCGTTCGATTGACCGTAAGAGTGAACAAATCGAAAGTCAATTGCATCAATCAACTCGTAATGAAGAATTGATTGAGCTCATGGAATTGGAAAAAACCATCGTCTATTTCAAGGCCTCCCTCAAAACAAATGAGCGTGTGATTAAGAAATTGACCAGCTCAACCAGCAATATCAAGAAATACCTTGAGGACGAAGACCTGCTTGAAGACACCCTGATTGAAACCCAACAGGCCATCGAGATGGCAGACATTTATGGAAACGTCTTGCATTCTATGACAGAGACCTTCGCCTCTATCATTTCTAACAACCAGAACAACATCATGAAAACCTTGGCCCTTGTGACCATCGTCATGTCCATCCCAACCATGGTCTTTTCTGCCTACGGGATGAACTTTAAGGATAATGAAATCCCCCTAAACGGCGAGCCAAATGCCTTCTGGTTAATCGTCTTTATCGCCTTTGCTATGAGTGTCTCGCTCACTCTCTATCTCATCCATAAAAAATGGTTCTAAGAGGAGTTCCTATGTCTCAGATTGATCTACAAAAATTAACAAAGAAAAACCAAGAGTTTATCCATATCGCTACCCAACAATTCATCAAAGATGGAAAAACAGACGCTGAAATCAAGGCTATTTTTGAGGAAGTCATTCCCAAAATCCTTGAAGAGCAAGCCAAGGGTACGACTGCTCGTTCCCTCTATGGCGCGCCAACTCATTGGGCTCATAGTTTCACTGTCAAGGAACAATATGAAAAAGAGCATCCAAAAGAAAATGATGATCCAAAACTGATGATTATGGATTCAGCTCTTTTCATCACTAGCCTCTTTGCCCTCGTCAGCGCCCTCACAACCTTCTTCTCAGCAGATCAAGCTATCGGTTACGGTTTGATTACCCTCCTATTAGTTGGACTTGTTGGTGGATTTGCCTTCTACTTGATGTACTACTTTGTTTACCAATATTATGGACCAGATATGGACCGCAGTCAACGTCCACCTTTCTGGAAATCTGTTCTAGTTATCCTAGCTTCTATGTTCCTTTGGTTGCTCGTCTTCTTTGCAACAAGCTTCCTACCAGCTAGCCTTAACCCAGTACTTGCTCCATTGCCACTGGCTATTATCGGAGCAGCCCTCCTAGCCCTTCGCTTCTATCTCAAGAAACGCTTGAACATCCGCAGCGCAAGTGCAGGACCAACACGTTACTAAGAAAAGGAAAGAGCTATGGCATATAGTCAATCTTTAGCTCAGCAGATTCGAAAAATTCTAGCGCTCAAACTTCCTCCCCAAATTTTCGAAGAAGAGCTAGAAGAAAAGAAGCTGTTTGGTGGCCTGGCCTTTATGATTCGTGGTAAAATGGTCCTTACTGTCAGTTCCAGAAAGGATGAACTGGTTATGGTCAGAATTGGCAAGGAAATGGAGAAGCAAGTTCTACCCCGAACAGGAGCTCATACTACATTGATGAGGGGGCGCCTTTATCATGGGTATATAGACTTAGATATAGAAGGCCAAAAAGAATTGCCTTACTGGATTGATTTGGCTCTCTCCTATAATCAAGAGTTGACCAAGTAACTCATATCTAGCGAGATTACTGATTAGAAAACGAAAAGCAACTGCACCAGCGGTTGCTTTTTCACTTGCTTGCCTACAAGTTTCCCTCTCCCCTTTTCCCTATAGTTTTCTCCCATCTTTTATGATAAAATAGGCTCAATCAATTTCTAGGAGGAAGAAATATGGTTTCTACTATTGGTGTTGTTAGTTTATCTAGTGGCATTATCGGAGAGGACTTTGTCAAACACGAAGTGGACTTGGGTGTCCAACGTCTCAAGAACCTGGGACTCAATCCTACCTTTTTGCCTCATTCGCTAAAAGGATTAGACTTTATCAAGGACCATCCTGAAGCTCGTGCAGAGGATTTGATTCATGCCTTTTCTGATGATAGCATCGACATGATCCTATGCGCCATCGGTGGAGACGATACCTATCGCTTACTACCTTATCTTTTTGAAAATGACCAACTACAAAAGGTTATCAACCAAAAAATATTTCTTGGCTTCTCAGATACAACCATGAACCATCTCATGTTGCATAAACTAGGTGTTAAAACTTTTTATGGTCAATCCTTTTTAGCAGACATTTGTGAATTGGACAAAGAAATGCTAGCCTATAGCCTTCACTACTTTAAAGAATTGATTGAGACAGGAAGAATCTCAGAAATTCGCCCTAGCAATGTTTGGTATGAGGAACGAACTGATTTTAGTCCCAAAGCTCTGGGGACACCTCGTGTCAGTCATACAAATACTGGTTTTGAGTTGTTACAAGGAACTGCCCAGTTCGAGGGGAAAATCCTCGGTGGTTGCCTCGAATCCCTCTACGATATCTTTGACAACTCTCGATACGCAGATAGCACGGAGCTCTGCCAAGAATACAAACTTTTCCCTGACTTGTCAGACTGGGAAGGAAAGATCCTCTTGCTAGAGACAAGCGAAGAAAAGCCTGAGCCGGAAGACTTCAAAAAGATGTTACAAACTTTAAAGAACACTGGTATATTCAAGGTCATCAGCGGACTCTTGGTCGGGAAACCTATGGATGAAACTTTCTATGACGACTATAAAGAGGCACTATTGGATATTATTGACAGCAATATCCCGATTATCTATAATCTAAATGTCGGCCACGCAACTCCAAGAGCAATTGTACCCTTCGGAGTTCACGCCTATGTAGATGCAAAGGAGCAAATCATTCGCTTTGACTATAACAAAAAATAAATAGTTTCTCTATTTTTGTGCTTTTGTATTCGTTTTCGTTACAATTTGTATCTGAATTTATTGCATTTCGCTAATTTCTATGATATCCTTTTGAAGGAGGTGTATATGACAAAACAAAAAATTAATCGAATCGTAGGTTCTATTGGTGCCTTTATTGGAATTATAGTATTTATTGCCTACATACCTCAAATTATCGCTAATTTACAGGGAAATAAAGCTCAACCATTTCAACCTTTATCAGCTGCTATATCTTGCTTAATCTGGGTTATTTATGGATGGACAAAGGAACCTAAGAAGGATTGGATACTAATCATTCCAAATTCAGCTGGTGTTATTTTAGGTGGAATCACTTTTTTGACTTCACTCTAACAAATCTAATAGTATATATAAAAAGCTGGGAAAAATTTCTCAGCTTTTTTCTATATTCTCAGATATGCTAGTTACCTGTACATACTAACGACCGCTTTTCCACTCACAATCATTCTCATGGTCATCAACTAGCCCTGCAGCCTGTAGAAAAGACAAGACGGCGACTGGGCCTGTGAACTTGAAGCCTCGTTTTTTGAGATCTTTGGCTAACTTCTCAGACAGAGGTGTTTTAGCTGGGGCTTGGCGGTAATCGGGAACATCGTTAACGATCGTTTTCCCCTCAACAAAGGACCAAAGATAGGCATCAAAAGAGCCATATTCTTCCTGTAGTCGTAAAAATGCTTGGGCGTTAGCGCGTGTAGCAAAAATCTTGGCTCTATTTCGGATGATGACTGGATTCTCCAGCAAGTTTTCCAATTCGGTATCAGTCATCTCTGCGACCGCTTGAATTTGATAGCCATGAAAGGCTTCTCGGAAAGCATGTCGTTTGTTGAGGACCGTTTCCCAAGACAGGCCTGCCTGATAGGTTTCCATACACAACAACTCAAACAATGCTTGGTCATCATGGAGGGGCTGACCCCATTCCTCATCATGATAGGCAATGTAGAGCGGATTGGTCATCTTGACCCACGAACAACGTTTTGTCATGCTCTGCTCCTATTTGACCAACATTTTGAGGGCAGACTTGATATAGTTCTCAGCTGTATCTGTCGTTCCTTCAAAGAATTTCTTGATTTTCTTGAGCTCTGTTGCCTTGTAGCCCAGAGCCAACATGGCTTCCATGGCTTCTTCCAATTCTTGGTTTTCAGCGCTAGCTTGCACTGCTACCTTAGCAGGAAGGTCATCTCCTGCAACTACTACCTTGCCTTCCAAGTCCAGCACCATCTGCTGGGCTGTTTTCTTGCCAATTTTAGGGAATTTGGTCAAGTAGGTGATGTTCTTAGTTTCAATTGCTTGAACCAAGCCAGCATTGTCATCGGCAGCGATGATAGCCAGAGCTGATACAGGACCAATCCCAGAGACCGAAATCAGACTGAGAAAGAGCTTCTTCTCGTCTTCTGAGCGAAATCCATAAAGCAGATGAGCGTCCTCACGCACGACTTGATGCACATAAATCTGAGACTCCTGATTAACCTGTCCTGAATAGGCATAAGGATTGGCCACATGCAAAATATAACCGATACCGTTGACTTCAAGAACAATGTATTTGGCAGTGATTTTGGTAATGATTCCTTTTAAATATTCGTACATAGTTTTCCTTTTAGTTTAATATTTCCCCAACTCACGGAGACTGGTGTGATTTTCCTGAATACGTCGGAACATCTTTTCCATATCCGACTTGGTAAAATGCACTAAAACAGGGCGTCCGTGGGGACAGTTATAGGGATTGTCACATTGAGAGAGCTGATAGAGGAGCTGTCTAGCCGAATGGTCGTCAATACGATGGTTGGCCTTGATAGACCGCTTGCAGGACATCATAATAGCCAACTCTGCTCGATATTTCTTGATAGAAACTTCCTTGGTCAAAAGGAGCATGTCGCACATCTCATAGATACCTGATTCAATCTCTTCTTCTACCATCCAAATAGGATGTTCACGTAAGATGAATTGATTTTCTCCGTACTCTGATAGAAAGACGCCCACTTCCTCCAAATGTGCCATTCTTTCCTTGAGACGAAGGGCATCATCTGCAGGAAATTCAAAGATGTAGGGCACTAGAAGTTGCTGCTGGCTCTGGTCAACATCACCAATGCTTTCACGGTACTCTTCGTACTTAACCCGCTCCTGAGCCGCATGTTGGTCTATGATATAGAGCCCATCTCGCCCTTGGGCAAAGAGATAGGTTCCATGCATTTGCCCGAAAAATTCCAACTCTGGAAAGCTTGAAGATTCTTCTCGCTCCAGCTTGTCATAAGCCTTATCGAGACTAGCTAGGTCTAACTCTGGATGGTCTAGTTGGTCATAGTTGGCAGGCTTTCTCTCTGCAAAATGAAGTTTTGCTGGCTTGGTCAATTGATCCAAGGTTTCCTTGGCAAACAGGGTTAAATCCGGCCCTTCCTCAGTTAATTCTACCTGATAATCAGCCACCTCAGCTTGACTAGGTTTTGTCGGCTCAGTATTCTCATAGTAGAGCGTATTTTCTTTGAGTGGGAGAATGGTTTGCTCCACCTTCTCACGATTGCGCACGGTCGATTTGGCAAGATTTTCCAAGGCATCTGGAATCAAGGCTTGTTCCTTGAGACTATTTGCAATAGCTTCTGAAACCAGGGTCATCAGTTCTTTTTCCTTGGAAATCCGCACCTCTTGCTTAGTCGGATGCACATTGACATCCGCGAGATAAGGGTCTATATGGATGTGAATGACAGCCAGTGGAAAACGGCCTACCATAAGCTTACTACCATAGCCGTCAAGAATAGCACGATTGAGCAGGAAGTTCTTGATATAACGGCCATTGATGAAGAGACTGATATAGTTGCGGTTGGCTCTAGTTAACTCAGGCAAGGACACAAAACCAGAAATTTCGAAATCAAGGTCAGAATTCTCAATTTCAATCATCTTCTTGGCACTCGCCAAACCGTAAATCCCTGCGATAGCTTGGCGCAGTTGGCCAGTCCCTGCTGTCCGCGTCATTTCCTTGCCATCACTAATCAAACTAAACGAAATCTCAGGATGGGCCAAACCCAGACGGTTGACAATATCAATGATATGAGACAACTCTGCTTGCTGGCTCTTCATATACTTGAGGCGGGCAGGCGTGTTGAAAAAAAGGTCCTCCACACAAACCTTGGTTCCCACAGGACTGGTCGCTGGGATGATTTCCTCTACTTCTCCTCCACGCGCGACCAGCTTGGTCCCGTGACTAGCACCATCTACCGCCGTTAGCAGAGTTAAAACACTAACAGACGCTATAGAAGGAAGGGCTTCACCACGAAAACCAAGCGTCCGAATCCGAAAAAGATCCGCTTGATTTTTGATCTTACTAGTCGCATGGCGGCGCAGGGCCAATTCCACCTCATCGTGGGCAATTCCATGACCATTATCTGTAATTTGAATTTTCTTGAGACCAGCTTCCTCAATCTCAATGATAATCTGACTAGAACCCGCGTCAATGGCGTTTTCTACCAGCTCCTTAACAACGCTAGCTGGACGCTCGATAACCTCTCCAGCCGCGATCTGGTTTGCCAGCACCTCTGGCAATTCAATAATATGAGACATCTTTCAGCCCCTTTCTGTATCTATTTTCCTAGAAATTGATTAGTGCTATTATACCATATTTCAGATAGGACAGAAAAGCAAGCGCCACATAGGAGCCAAATCCCTCCACATAAACAAAGTCCCTTGTCAGGTATCGTAAAATAGTGTTTAATAAAGGTGTACAAGAAGTGATCACAATTTTGTATGAAAAACAAGGAGAGAAATTTATGAAAGTAGAACTACAGATTAGTGAGACTTACAAGGAGGAAAAACTGATTGTCCAAGCACCTCAAGAAACCGATAAAATCCAGAAAGTCATCGAGTTCGCAGAAAATTTGGACCAAAAAGAAACAATCAAAGGAAAGATTGATGATCAAGTCTATCTAGTTAAGGTTGGTAAGATACAACGCTTCTATATCGAGAATCGGAAGGTTCTTGCAGAAACGGCTAGCCAGACCTACAATATTGATTTACGGCTCTATCAAGTCCTTGAAATTCTGCCAACCAATTTTATCCAAATTTCCCAATCAGAAATCATCAATATCAACTCCATCTCTCATCTCAAGCTCACCCCCAACGGCCTAGTAGAAATTTTCTTGAAAAACGAAAGCTTCACCTACTCTTCACGCCGTTATCTAAAAACCATCAAGGAGAAATTAGAACTATGAAAAAACAAATCTTCCACGACGCAGCTACTGGTGTCCTCATCGGCCTCATCCTCTCTATCATCTTTTCACTCATTTATGCACCAAACACCTACGCCCCACTGAGTCCCGAGTCTCTGATCGGACAAGTGATGGTGCAACATCAGGTTCACGGTGCCTTGGTCTTGCTCTACTGCACACTTATTTGGGCAGCTATCGGTATTCTCTTCAACTTTGGTAAACGATTATTCAGCCGTGACTGGAGCTTGCTTCGTGCCACTCTGACTCATTTCTTCCTTATGCTGGCTGGCTTTGTCCCACTAGCAACTCTAGCAGGTTGGTTCCCCTTCCACTGGATTTTCTATCTCCAACTCATTATCGAGTTTGCGATTGTCTACCTCATCATTTGGACTATTTCCTATAAAAGAGCATCAAAAAAAGTAGACCATATCAATCAACTCTTGGAGCATAGAAAGTAATAGCAATATCCCACTCACAAATGCATGAGTGGGATTATTTTTATAGTTTCTGTTTTAACTCAACCAAAACATTCATAGCCTGCATAGGTGTCATGTTGTAAATGTCCAATTTAGCTAATTCTGCTAGGATAGGATGCTCTTCTGCCGTATCAAAGAGAGAAATCTGTTCTGTGACGGCACTTGTTTGTCTCATGGGAACAGGACTTTCTGTCCCTTGACTCTCTAGCTGAGTCAAAATCTTATCCGCCCTTACTAAAAGGTCTGCTGGCAAGCCAGCAATCTTTGCAACATGGATACCATAGGATTTATCAGCTGGACCTGGTTCAATCTTGTGAAGGAAGGTGACCTGCCCATCCTGCTCCAAAGTTGCCACGTGGACATTAACCAAGTGTTGTAAACTAGACTCCAGACTAGTCAACTCATGGTAGTGGGTCGCAAAGAGGGTCTTAGCTCCGATGTGTTCATGGATATATTCGATGATAGACTGAGCAAGAGCCATACCGTCATAAGTTGCAGTTCCACGTCCCAATTCATCAAAGAGAATGAGAGAGTTCTTGGTCGCATGCGAAATGGCATTGTTGGCCTCCATCATCTCCACCATAAAGGTTGATTGGCCTGAAACCAAATCATCGGCTGCTCCGATACGAGTAAAGATGGCATCAAAAATCGGTAAGTAGGCGCTCTCTGCAGGAACATAGGAACCCATCTGGGCCATAATCGCCGTCATGGCTAACTGACGCATATAGGTTGACTTCCCGCTCATGTTGGGCCCTGTAATCAACTGGATACTAGTATCCCCTCCCATTTGAATGGTATTTGGAATATAGGTCTGAGCTCCCATGACCTTTTCAACGACAGCATGGCGCCCTTTCTGGATATCAATCCGCGAATCATCTCCGAATTCAGGTCGAATCAAATGCTGGGTTTCAGCCACAACTGCTAGACTCTGTAAGACATCAACTGTCGCAATTCCTTGGGCTAGAGCTTGTAAACGTTGGATGTACTTGCTGACCTCTTCACGAATGCGCATAAAAATTTCATACTCTAGGTTAGCTGACTTCTCACGCGCCTCCAGCATATCTCCCTCGATACGGGCTAATTCTTCGGTTCCAAAGCGTTCCGAGTTTTTCAGCGTCGCCTTGCGGAAAAAGTGTGCTGGAACATTTCCCAGTTGCGAATTGGTCACATGGAAATAGTAGCCATCCTTTTTATTGTAGTCAATCTTGAGCGTACTGATACCAGAGTTTTCTCGCTCCTTTGCTTCAATCTCAGCAATCCAGCTAGTCCCTTCTCTGAGCACGCGACGGTACTTGTCTAAAGTCTCATCAAATCCAGTCCGGATAATGCCACCTTCTGTAATCACATGGGGAGCTTCAGGAGCAATCGCTGCGCTAATCAAACTCTCTAACTCAGGGATTCCATCCAGTTGTTCAATGAGATAGGCCAGAGCAGGTTGCTCCATTCCTTCTAAAATCGCACGAATCCGTGGCACACTAGACAAGGTGGTCGCCAACTGCAAGAGATCCTTGGGATTGGTTTTACCAAAAGAAACCCGACTAGCCAAGCGCTCAATGTCATAAACACCCTTGAGACTGTCTGTCAAATCACTGCGCTCAAAGAAATGGTCGAGAAAGACCTGCACCACCTCTTGACGTTGAATAATTCGTTCCTTATCAATCAAGGGACGATGAATCCAAGAACGCAAGAGGCGCATGCCCATAGCCGTCTTAGTTTCATCCAAAAGCCAAAAAAGACTTCCTTGCTTCTTGCCCGAACGAGCATTCTCAACCAAATCCAGACTAGCCTTGGTCGCATAATCCATCTGCAAGAAATCTTTGATTTCATAGCGTATAACAGGCTTGAGGTGGTTCAATTCCCTCATCTGGGTTCGATGGACATACTGGAGCAGTTTACTAGATGCCGCTTGCTCCACAGATGCCAATCGTGAATCCAGTAAATGAAGGTTTTCAAAACCTTCTTTTTCATGGGAAAGTACCAGATTCATCTGACGACTAAGGATTTGTTCTTCTTCCTCAGACAAGTCATAACCCAGCACCACTTCGCGCGCCTTGAGATTGCGGATTTCCCCACAAACCAGTGTGAAATCCAAAAGACCTGTCACATAAAAATCACCCGTCACCAGGTCCATATAAGCTAGGCCAAATTGATTGCCATCACGGTCTATGGCAACCAAGAAATTATTCTGACTGTCCGGCTTACTGCTATCGACCACTGTCCCTGGCGTAATGACCTGAACAACCTCTCGTTTCACAACCCCAACTGCTTGTTTCGGATCTTCCATCTGCTCTGCGATAGCTACCTTATAGCCCTGCTCAATCAAGACATCAATGTACTGTTGGGCAGAATGATAGGGGACACCCGCCATAGGAATCGGATTGTCCGCATTCTTGTTGCGACTCGTTAAGGAAATTTCCAGAATCTGCGCAGCATTGACCGCATCCTCATAAAATAATTCATAAAAATCACCCATCCGAAAGAGCAAAAAAGCATCTGGATATTGCTTTTTAATATCCACATACTGTTGCATGCCGGGTGATAGCTTTTCTGTCGTCATTGTCCGTCTCTCCTTGTCAAAAATAAGTCTTGAGAGCAACTCCCAAGACCTTACTTATCTTTCATCAAATCTAGCAAACGATCTTCCATGAGTTTGGCAACGTGCTGGTCCCGACAAATGACCAATAAGGTATTGGCACCAGCAACTGTTCCTAAAATCCATTCATCCTTGTTTGCATCTACAATATTT
Source organism: Streptococcus mitis (assembly GCF_003942765.1). Lineage (GTDB taxonomy): Bacteria > Bacillota > Bacilli > Lactobacillales > Streptococcaceae > Streptococcus > Streptococcus mitis_BE. The sequence continues at coordinate 144,380 of NZ_RJNW01000002.1, read as the reverse complement.
GCCAAAACAGAGGCTTCTCCCAATTTGGTATGAAGCACCAAGGTAAACTCTGCTCTTGCAACACCTTCTAAATGATGAGACAAAAATTCCACCAAATCAATCTTTTCTGTCTCATTTGCTAGTACATAATACACCATATCATTTTTCTTGACCTTGGTCAAGCCGATTTCGCGCAAATCACGAGACAAGGTTGTCTGCGTCACAAAGACATTGTGTGCCTCCAACCGATCTTGAATTTCTTTTTGTGTACTTAATTTCTCCTCAGTAATCATTTTTTTTATTAACTGATGACGATCTCTTTTTCTCATAAAATCCTCTTATATGCATATTTATAACTAATTTTATAACTATATTATACCAAAAAAACAGGAGATTTCAAAAATTTTTTCTTCTTTCTTTAAAATTGTGATAAAATAGTAGAAAAGTCCAAAAAGGAGCTCTTAATGAATACAAAAGAATTGATTGCTAGCGAGTTGGCTAGCGTCATTGATAGCCTGGACCAAGAGGCTATTTTAAATTTACTGGAAACCCCTAAAAACTCAGAAATGGGAGACATCGCTTTCCCTGCTTTTTCTCTTGCAAAAGTCGAACGTAAAGCACCTCAAATGATTGCTGCTGAACTGGCTGAAAAAATTAACAGCCAAGCCTTTGAAAAGGTTGTCGCAACAGGACCTTACGTTAACTTTTTCCTTGATAAATCTGCCATTTCTGCTCAAGTATTGCAAGCTGTTATCACTCAAAAAGAACACTATGCTGACCAACATATTGGCAAGCAAGAAAATGTTGTGATCGACATGTCTAGTCCTAATATCGCTAAACCATTTTCTATTGGTCATCTACGTTCAACTGTTATCGGAGATAGCTTATCACATATTTTCCAAAAAATCGGATATCAAACAGTCAAGGTCAACCATTTGGGAGACTGGGGTAAACAGTTTGGAATGCTGATTGTTGCCTACAAAAAATGGGGCGACGAAGAAGCTGTAAAAGCTCATCCAATTGATGAACTTCTTAAACTCTATGTCCGCATCAACGCTGAAGCTGAAAATGACCCTAGCTTGGATGAAGAAGCACGCGAATGGTTCCGTAAACTGGAGGATGGAGATGAGGAAGCTCTCGCTCTTTGGCAATGGTTCCGTGATGAAAGTTTAGTGGAATTTAACCGCCTTTACAATGAATTGCAGGTTGAATTTGACAGCTATAACGGAGAAGCCTTCTATAACGATAAGATGGATGCAGTCGTAGACATTCTTTCTGAAAAAGGCCTTCTTGTTGAGTCAGAAGGTGCCCAAGTTGTGAATCTTGAGAAATATGGAATTGAACATCCAGCCCTTATCAAGAAATCGGATGGTGCAACTCTCTATATCACTCGTGACTTGGCTGCAGCCCTTTACCGTAAAAATGAATACCAATTTGCCAAATCTATCTATGTCGTTGGCCAAGAACAATCTGCCCACTTTAAACAGCTCAAAGCCGTCTTGCAAGAGATGGGCTACGACTGGAGTGAAGACATTACTCATGTTCCTTTTGGTTTGGTTACAAAAGAAGGGAAGAAACTCTCTACTCGTAAAGGGAATGTCATCTTGCTAGAGCCTACTGTTGCAGAGGCTGTTAGCCGTGCCAAAGCCCAAATCGAGGCTAAAAATCCTGAATTGGAAAACAAAGACCAAGTAGCGCATGCTGTTGGGGTTGGAGCCATTAAATTCTATGACCTTAAGACCGACCGTACAAATGGATACGACTTCGACCTAGAGGCTATGGTATCCTTCGAGGGTGAAACTGGACCTTACGTTCAATACGCCTACGCTCGTATCCAATCTATCTTACGCAAAGCGGATTTCAAACCAGAAACAACTGGCAACTATAGCTTGAATGATGCTGAAAGTTGGGAAATCATCAAACTCATCCAAGACTTCCCACGTATTATCAACCGTGCGGCGGATAACTTTGAACCTTCTATCATTGCTAAATTTGCAATTAGCCTGGCTCAAGCCTTTAACAAATACTATGCACATACGCGCATCTTGGATGAAAGCCCAGAACGCGACAGCCGTCTAGCCCTTAGCTACGCAACCGCAGTCGTTCTCAAAGAAGCACTTCGCTTGCTTGGAGTAGAAGCACCTGAGAAGATGTAAATCACCAAAGTTACTTGATTGCAAAGCAATCTAAGTAACTAACGCCAAATCCTACCAGGGATTTGGCTAGGTGCTTCACTAGTCTTTCGATATAAATATTATCGATTTCTACCGAAAGACGTCGTAATCTTCAAGTTACTTGATTGTAAAGCAGTCTAAGTAACTTACACTAAATCTATACGGATTTTGGTTTAGAGGTCTATCAAAAATCTTATCAAGTTTTGCTGACTTGTTCTGCTATTTTAGATCCACTAAATCGATTTACTCACTACTACTTCTTTATCATACAGGGAGATATCCTATGAGCCAATATGCTTATATCCTCGTTGTGATTAGCTTGGTTTTCCTTTTTCTGCTTAATAAGTACGAGAAGGAGAGACTGCAAAAACTCTACCAAGAACAACTTTTAAAGGATGAAACATTTAGGTCTGACATCAAAGAGAAAATTCACACGACTGAAAACATCAATGATGTCATTGCTTACATCAATAAAACTTATCATCTAGGAATGTTGCTATCAAAAGACATTACAGATCAATTGAAATAATCAAAAACCGAGAAGAAAGCTTCTCGGTTTTTTTAGGGCATAATTTTTATCTTCCAACTATAGCAAATAACATTTATATTAAAAATTTTATAGGTAATTTTCATCTCTGCTATAGAGGGGGATATAATAAGTTCTTTCTTCTAATGATTGAAAGATTGGTTTCAGCTTAACTTTCCAACTCATACAAATCTGCGATAATCGCTGCGACACGTTTGATATCTCCCAGCATACCTCGCATTTCAAAATCAGCCAATACAGGGAAGCCAAAACGTTGACTATATTGCTTGGCTGTCAGGCAGTATTGGTTATTAAAGTTACGATTTCCTGAACCAACCACACCAAAACACTTACTAGCATTGTCTCCATAGGCGATAAAATCCCCAACGGGTGTCGTCAAAATCTCAACATCTCCGTTATCCACGCCATTCCCACCTTCGAGATAGGTCGGCAAAAAAGCGACATAGGGATGATCCATTTCATAGAAATCTTGGCCTTCCTTGACCAAATCCTTGATATGAATCTTTTGAACCTCAATCCCCTCGTACTGGGACAAGAGATAGTCTTTCAAGCGTGTCACAAAACTTTCAGTATTGCCACTCAAACTGATATAAACTAAAGAAATTGTCTTCATATGTACCTCCATGATTTTATCTATAATCGAAAAATAACTACCAAGATTGTAACTTGATAGTTATTTTTTGTCAATACTTAGGAAAGTTCTTCTGTTTCCTCTTCTTCTGCCAAGGCTTTCTGTTGACGCCAAATCTTGTAAAAGACAAGGGCTAGGAAGAGAACATTGATGACGATATAGAAAATGCTAACGGCTTGTGAAATAACACTTATCCCTAAACGCATGGTCTCATCGTGAACTAACTGCACAGCATCTTGTAAAGTCACATAGCTATAAATCGAACCAATAATGGCTAGCAAAACATAGCCGACATAAGTATAGTTTGCATATTGCAAATTCTTACGAACAAGGAAGACAATCGCTACTACCACTAAAATAGCAGATAGCACAATCAAGACCATATTAAAAATAGAATGAGTTGATTCTGCTACTCTATAGGTGTAATTAAGCTGGTCTTCTAATTGCTGAGCACTGACCCCTGCAACCTGTTTCTGAGCGGCACGAAGGGCTTCTTTACTAGGTAAAGGACTCAACATTCCAAACAGAGACATAGCTGAAATAAGAGCAGACAAGATTAGCAAGACCCATAGATAAATTGGTTTCTTTTTCATAATAGAACCTCCTGATATTATTATTGATATTATAGCACTTTTTGTAAAGGGATACAAATTTTATAATGTCGTTTCTACCTGTTTTCGGTAGGCTTTTGGCGATTTTCCGCACAATTTTCGGAACACTTTATAGAAATATCCAACATTACTGTAACCAACAGCATAACAAATATCTTCGATGCTGTCACTAGTTGAAAGCAAGAGCTGTTGGGCAGCCTTAATGCGCTGTTTGTTTAGTAACTCTGCGAAGGTCGAATTGGTTTCTCGCTTAATCAACTGTCCCAGATAGACAGGATTGATAAAGAGATCCTTACTGATATCCTTGAGGGAAAGTTCTTTCTGATAATCACGCCCAATGACTTCTAGCACACTAACCACATTTTCATTCATCCGATATTGTCCAAAGAATCGAGTCAGAATTTCCTTGATATAAGGAACCAATTCATCGAAGGTTTGAATAGCATGAATCGTTTTGACAATATCCGTCAAATCATCAGCCTTTAGATGTTCAAACAAATGAAAGACATCCATGACAAACTGGATAAAAAGCTGTTTGGTAATCGGAACACGCGGCGTATTTTCAAGAACCACCTTCTCCAAAAGGTTCAACTCTTCCACGATTTGATTGAGATTCCCCTGAATGATAACCCTATAAATCGGTTCGTAGTAGGCAAAGAGACTCTCAGACTGTTTTAGATTTACAGAACCGTAAAAGAGGGCTTTCTCAGCATTCAGCTTCCAGCGTTCAAAGTGTTCTTGATAAGGAGCTTCAAAGGGAGTAACGACTAAACCATCTAGGGATTGATCAGAAATAAAAATCTGCCAGTCTTGCCCCAATACATAGTAGGGAATGGTGAAAGAGCCTTGTTTTTCCTTGGATAGGCCTATCCACCAATTCTCCTTACCTCCTAGATAACTAACAAATCCATCCTCATCTAAATCTTGACTAAGGGTCTGACTTTTCTTCCCTCTCTCGCCGAGCTGACCTGCAATCTTCTCCAGCAGATTTCCCAACTCTACCTTATCAACAGGTTTGACCAAATAGTCCACCACACTAAGGTTCATTGCTCTTTTTACATAATCAAACTCCTGATAACCCGAGAGAAGGATATAGGCAATATCTGGTAAGATTTCTTTCATCTCCCGAATCATATCAAGCCCTGTTTTATCGGGCATATTGACATCGGAAATGACCACATCGACAGGATTTTCCTGAACATATTCTAGGGCTTCATCGGCATGACTGGCTGTTGCGACGACCTCCATATCCCACTTATCAAAGGGAATCAAACGTTTCAGACCTTCTGTCACCATGTACTCATCATCTACTAATAATACTTTATACATTTTCTCCCTTTCTACTCATCTTGAATTGTAATACGATACTGAACACCCGCTTGCTCTGCAGAATCTATAGTAATAGCATATCGATCCCCAAAATAGAGCACAAAACGCTCATGGACATTGATAATCCCGATAGACTGCTTTTGATCACTGTAACTGACTTGGTGTTCAAAATGTCTCTGACTTAATTTTTCTCGAATACTTGCCAGCTTTTCAGCCGACATACCACGGCCATTATCGACCACCAAAATTTCCACAAAACCATCCTGTTTAAGAGCCTTGATGCTAATCACATTATCTGTCCGTCTGTGGTCAACACCATGCGCGAAATAATTTTCTACCAGCGGTTGCAAGGTAAACTTAGGAATCTTCATATTTTCTAACCCTGGGTCTATCTTGAAACCATAGGCAATGGACTTGGGATAGCGAACCATGCAGAGATAGCTATATTTACGACAAAATTCTAATTCCTGTTTGAGAAGGGTTTCTCTTTCGTCGGAAATATTGTTACGCAAGAGACTACTGAATTCATAAATGATATCTGCCAACTCATCTTGACTCTGCATGACTGCGTACATACGCAAGAACTCCAGAGTATTGTACATGAAGTGAGGATTGATTTGCGCCTGCAGGGCTCGCATATTGGCATCTTTTTGACTGAGTTCTAACTGGTAAATATCATGGATATTCTTTTCCAATCGATCCAACATATCATTGGTGGTCTCTGCGATTAGGAGCAATTCCTGATCCTTTTCAAGCGTATCAATGCGAAGACCTTCTTGTCCTTTGGCAATAGCTTGGATGGAATCCACCAGGTCCACTACCTGCTTTTGATAATTAGCAAAAGTCTTCCTCAAAGTCAGATAGAGAATGACAATAAAGAGAAGGCTCAAGCCCACAATCAAAGCAGAGCTAGCCACTGTTCCTTGTAAAACAAAGTTTTTAGGAACTGCCACCTGAACCTGATATCCATGAGAGGTAAAACCGACAAACCAGTTCTCATGTTCCCTATTGACCCTCTCACCAATATGAAAAATCTCCGTATCAAAAGGCGATGTCACAGTCACAGCCATCGGAATATGACCTCGGGTATTGTCAATGGCATGATATAAAACTTCTGGATCCAAGGAGATGTATATCACTCCTATAGATTGATCCGTTGCTGGATCCAGAACTGGAATTCCAAAACTATTGGCCTCTGGTTTAAAGGCCTCAGCTGGCAAGACATGACCACTTCTTTTATCCCTTGTTGAAACATAAACTTCTTTAAAATCCTGCAAGACGATTGCAACACCCGTTATAGAGTCATTTTGGACATAAAGATCATCAATGTTTTCATACAGAGAAATAGAAGTTGACGAAGCTGCTTGATGCTCCAACAGCCAATAAAAGTACTCAGAAGTTGACAAGCTAAAGTACTTATAAACCCCTTGTATCCGGTCTTGATTGGCTACTAAATCTTGCGCCAGTTGGGCTGATTCCCGATAATAATACTCCACCTCATCGACTGTTCGAGTGGTTACACGTTGGGCTACTCTTTGAGCTTCCTTTTCCCGTGAATCCCAGTCAGCGTAAGAGAGTAAGATTGCAAAACTCGCAATAATAATCATCATCACTGAACTGTAGGTTCTTAGAAGCGTATGTAGCCAAAACTGCTTCATTCTATTTTGTCGCCAATTTTTCATGGATACTTTCATAGACCGGTTCCAACATATCACTGATAAAGAAATGCCACATCCCAATTCCTACAAAGAAAAGTAGGGCAGGCATATAGTAACCAATTGCCACAAGTAGCACTGTCCCAAGGAGAACCTTGGCCACAGCCGCTAAGCTCATAAAGATGCCAATCAAGGATAGTTTGAGACTATTTCGATAAGACAAGTCAAAATAAACTTGTAATTTCAAAGATACTGTATAAGCCAAAAATAGCAGGGCAACTACTAGAACATTCAAAAAGGTCGCAATCAAATGAATAATAGTCTGATGAGGCAATTGCACCAAGAGATACAGGCCATAGACCAAAACTAGATCCACCCCTAAAAAGCTATAGAAAATCAGGTTGCTTGAGACGAAATTTTGCTTATAAAGAGACCACGCCTCCTTCAAACTGTATTCCCGAAAGCTATAACCATGTTCTGCATATAGGCTCATCAAGGTGGCACTAGCCGGCGCTAGACCAAGGATAATCCCTCCTGCCAATGTTAATAGCCAAAAGAAGGCTGTCGCAATCATCCCTAAAAAGAAACGATTAAAGACAAAGTCTAAAAATCTCCCCATGATATCCCCCTAAAAATAACTATGAAACTATTATATCATATTTCAAGCGTTTTCAAAAACTTCTAGTATCCATTTACAATCCCACCAAACCATGGTAAAATGAGAATTGTGAAAAAATTATCAGGAGACAATTCATGAAGAAATCTATCTTAACTACACTGCTTTTTGCAGTTCTTTACTTCCTCTGCATGGGGATTGGTGTCCTTTTGGGCAATTTCTTTGACCAAGCTGGAAACATGTTTTATGCGCCTGCCTTTACTGCCCTTTTCGGCGGTAGCGTCTATATGATCCTAGTCGCAAAAGTTCCGCGCTTTGGAGCCATTACCACTATCGGCCTTGTCATTGCCCTCTTTTTCTTGGGAACTAAACACGGTGCCGGTGCCTTCCTTCCTGGAATTATCTGTGGTCTCCTAGCAGATGCAGTAGCTAACCTCGGAAAATACAAGGACCAAACTAAGAATTTCCTTTCTTTCATACTCTTTGCCTTTAGCACATCAGGACCAATTCTAATCATGTGGATTGCGCCCAAAGCCTATATGGCAACCCTTCTAGCAAGAGGAAAATCCCAAGAATATATCGACCGTATCATGGTCGCGCCAAATCCTGGAACCGTCCTTCTATTTATCGCAAGTATTGTCATCGGAGCCCTAATGGGTGCCTTGATTGGACAAGCCTTGAGTAAAAAATTTGCGCAGAAAATCTGATTACTAAAAAAGAGCCACACGGCTCTTTTTATTTATGGCTCAATTTTTTGGTCAAGAAGTCTCCCAAGAATTGGATTGCAAAGATAATCAAAATGATAACGATGGTTGCCAAGATAGTCACATCGTGATTGTAGCGATTAAATCCATAAGCGATGGCTACGTTACCGATACCACCAGCTCCAACCGCACCGGCCATAGCTGTTTCACCGACTAGTGAAATCAAGGTTACAGTCGTCACACGGATCAAATCTGGAAGGCCTTCTGATAGGTAAACACCTACGATATCCCAGAAGGTCGCTCCGCTAGCTTGAGCTGCCTCAATGACACCACCATCTAGCTCAGCCAATACCACCTGTACTTGACGGGCAAAGAAGGCAAAGACTGCAAAAGATAGGGGTACGATAGCCGCATTTGGACCAATGCTTGTTCCTACGATTAGATGTGAGAAGGGTGACAAGACTGCCAAGAGAATGATAAATGGCACCGCACGGAAAATAGAGGTAATCTTATCCAAAATCCAGAAAACGACCTTATTTTCCAAGACACCGCCTGGCGCTGTCAAGACAAGGAAAAGNCCTGCCACTAGCCCCAAGAAACCTCCGATGATAAAGGACAGAACTGTCATATAGAGGGTTAGGTAGATGGCTGTTCCCCAGCCTGCCTGACCAGCCCAACCCATTTTATAAACATTTGGTAAATAGGTTTGAATCAATGATTCCATCTTACTGTCCTCCCTTCAATACTTTTAGTTGTACGCCTGCTTGACGAATGGCTTCTTGAGCACCTGCTAGCGCTGCTTTTTCACCTGACAAGACCACAACCAATTCTCCAACAGGAGTGCCGTCAAGGATTTCGATATTCCCATAGAGGATATTAGCTGTTACTTGGTAATGCTTGTACAATTCATTCAAAAGTGGCTCGTCTGTTGAAGCACCTGCATACTTGAGTTGCACCAAGAGACTGTTTTCAGACAGATGTTCCACGATTTCTTGCTTCTCGATTTTGACCATGGCTTCGTCAATACCTGTAGCTGTTGAGATAAAGTCTTGAGTCAAAGGTTGTTTAGGGTCTGAGAAGATTTCAAGAACACTTCCCTCTTCAATCAAATGCCCATCCTGCATAACTGCCACACGATTGGCAATGTCTTTGACAATCTGCATTTCATGCGTAATCAAGACAACAGTCAAGCCTAATTTCTGGTTCAAATCTTGCAACAAGGCCAAAATCTGCTTGGTTGTCTTCGGATCAAGGGCAGAAGTTGACTCATCTGAAATCAAGATTTTTGGATCATTTGCCAAGGCACGCGCAATGGCTACACGCTGTTTTTGCCCTCCAGATAATTGTGAAGGGTAGTTTTCAGCACGGTCTGCCAAGCCAACCAAGTCCAACAACTTAGCTACTTTAGCCTTCTTTTCTTCCTTGCTGAGTCCAGAATGTTTAAGGGCAAAGGCTACATTCTCCTCTGCTGTCTTTTGGCTCATCAGATTGAAATGCTGGAAAATCATCCCGATATCCTGACGTTTACGACGCAACTGCTCTGCTGTCAAGGTCACCTTGTCATCAAAAATCACATCATCGTCAATAGTAATTTTCCCTGCAGATGGCTTTTGTAAGAGGTTAATCACCCGTACAAGGGTTGATTTCCCTGCTCCAGAATATCCAACGATTCCGTAGATATCCCCTTCTTGGATGTGAATGGTCACATCCTTGACCGCTGTGATGGTTCTCTTCTTTTGATGAAAAGTCACATCGATCTGATCTAACTTGATAATATCTCTACTCATAGCTTCTAATCAGCTCCTCTACTAATTCAATATGGGTGTAGTAATCGGCGATTCGCACGTTCTCATCTCCACCATGGTCTCTACTATTGGCATTTCCTAGACCAAAGGCCAGCATTGGCACCTCTAGGGCATCAAAGACCGTATGCATTGGCCCTGTCCCAGCTGTAGTCGGCAAGACTGAAACGCCCTGTGGATAGAATTTCTTGGCCAACTCGATCACATTGAGAATGGCTGGTGCGCTCATATCGCTTCGATAGCTCATCTCTCCCAAGGTATAGTATAATTCTACCTTATCAAAGCCATTTTTGTCTAGCTGTTTCCTAATTTTTTCCAGAACATCATGCGGTTCTAGGCCAGGAACCAAACGAACTTCTAACTTGGCACTAGCTTCTGCAGGTAATATCGTTTTAACTCCTTGCCCTTGATAACCTGACTGAATCCCTTCGATATTAAGGGCTGGCTCGAAAAAGAAACGTTTTAGAAAGGCTGCGCGGTCCTCTTGTAAAAGAGGCAATTCCAAGCCATAAATCTGGCTGATTTCCCCTGGATTTCGTTGGGCATAAGTATCCACCAAGGACAATTCTCGTTCATTTGGCTCTTGTACTTCTTCGTACAAACCTTCAACCAAGATACGGCCATCTGCGGCACGAAGAGACTGTAGGGCTTGAAGGAGGTACCAAGGAGCTGATTCCACAACCCCACCATAACTAGAGTGGATATCAACATCAGCGCTTTTCACCTTGGCATCAAAGGTCACGATCCCCTTGTTTCCACCAGAAATTTCCAGCTGTTCCAAGGCATTTTTGGTTCCTTGTTCCCAGACCAACAAATCTGCTCCACGGAGTTTATCCGCATGTTTTTCCAGATACTTATCTAGATCTGTCGAAGCCGATTCCTCCGCTCCCTCCATGATAAAACTGATATTGACAGGCAAATCATCATGGTGCTGCATATATTTTCTCAAAGCACTCAAACGAGCCGTGATATGCCCCTTATCATCGTCAACCCCACGCCCATACATGAAGCCATTGCGGACCGAAAGCGTAAAGGGTTCCTCTGTCCAGACCTGATCTCCATCCGCTGGCACAGTGTCATAGTGGTTATAGAAAATCAAGGTCTTGGCATCTGGACGCGAACTCTTGAAATGCGCCATGACAAAGGGCGCTGTATAAGTCTCATCAATCTCCACTTCAGCCCCCACACGCTTGAAAATCTCACCAAGATAGTTGGCAACTTCTTTGAGACCCACCTGTTGGGCAAAGACCGATTTCTTAGAAATCAAGGTACGCAAAACCTCAAAATAATGCTGGGCTACATGATCCTTTTCAAATTTTTCAATTTGTTCTTGTTCACTAGGAAAAACCATATTCTCTCTACCTTTCTATGAACTACTCTTCCTGACAATCCATGCTCTATACAAAAGCAAGAGGTGGAATTTTCTCTCCCACCTCCTAATATTCTATTACCAAACTGGCTGATCCAAGCCGTCTGATGTTTCTTCGATAACTTTTTTCACGTCATCTGTGTGGTAAGCTGCGATCACTTTCTTGATAGCATCAGCTTTTGGTGATGATTCCCAATCTTTTTTCGCAACGATGATGTTGTACCATTGTTTTGAGTTTTCATCAGCTTGTTCTTTGAAAAGTGCCTTCTTGTAGTCCAATTTTGCTTCTGTAACGAAGGTATTGTTTACAACGGCAGCGTCAACTGATGACAATGAACGAGCTGTTTGGCTAGCGTCCAATTCAGTGATTTTCAAGTTCTTTGGATTTTCTTTGATGTTAGCAACTGTTGCAAGAGCAGTTCCTGAAACGTCCAATTTAATCAAGCCAGCTGATTGAAGCAAGTAAAGCGCACGGCTTTCATTTGTAGCATCGTTTGGTACAGCGATTTCTCCGTTTGCTGGGATATCTTCTACTTTAGTGTACTTGTTTTCACTTCCATTCAAACCTGAGTAAAGGCGGATTGGAGAGATGTAAGTATCAGCAATCGCTACAAGGTCTTTTCCGTTTTCTTTGTTCCAATTGTTCAAGAAGTTGTAGTGTTGGAAAGCGTTCAAGTCTACTTCGCCATCAGCAGTTGCCTTGTTTGGTTGTGAGTAGTCTGTGAACTCTGTAAATTCCAAAGTGATACCGTCTTTTTTAACCAATTCTTGGATTTTGTCCCAACGTTTTTCTTCAGAACCGCTACGGTTAACAGTTGCGATTTTGATAGTTGTTGCATTGTCTGCTTTCTTTTCTGAGTTTCCGCAAGCTACAAGAGCCAAACCTGCGACTGTAGCAAGGGCTGCTACACCAAGCCATTTTTTGATTTTCATGATTCTTTCTCCTTAAAAATAATACCGTACTAGTATCTCACAATTTGTTTGATTTCACAAATTGTTATTATGTAGTCAGATATATAGTTTAAAACTATATCCCTAAAAACTGAGAAATCACCCATCTTGTTCAGAATGGATGATTTCAAGAAATTATTTAATATCAGCTTCTGCTGGTAGATAAGTGTCTCCAAAGAATTGTTTAGACAACTTTTCAAGAGTTCCGTCTTTGTAGAGTTCTTGGATACGTTTGTCTACAAATGTTTTCAACTCATCTTGACCTTTAGCAAGAAGTGGGTAAACGTAAGGTTGTTGGTCGCTTGGAAGTTCAATGACTTTCAAGTTGTCCAAGCCCTGGTTCTTGATGACTGTTTCAACACCGATTTTATCAAAAATCTTGTAGTCAAACTGGCCATCGCTCAAGCGTCCCATGATTTGTTGGAAGTCTGCTCTAGTGTAGTTAAGGACAGTTGGATTATCTGAGTGTTGTTTGTTGTAGTCTTCTAACTGTTTAGCAGATGTTGTCCCTTGAACAACTTCTGTTGATTTTCCACCGATATCATCAAGTGATTTGATGCTAGAGTCGTCCTTCTTCACTACAAGAACGTTAGGGTTTTTAGCTGTTGGAGCTGCATAAAGGTATTTTTCAGCACGTTCTTTGGTGTAGCTGATGTTGTTAACTGCCATTTGGTAACGGTCAGCATCAAGTCCTGCAAAGACTCCTGACCACTCTGTCTTCTCAAACTTGACATCATACTTGTCAGAGTCTTTAAAGATAGCGCGAACCACTTCAATTTCATAACCAGTCAATTCACCATTTTCTTCATAGTTGAATGGTTTTGGTGAAGCATTGGTTGCAACGATAATTTCTTTCTTGCTAGTTGCTTCTCCTTCTTTCTTAGCACCACCTGAGCAAGCTGCTAACACACCTGCAGCAACAAGAGCAAGGGCCGCAAGAGATGAGTATTTAACGATTTTTTTCATGTCATTTCCTCCAAAATAGAATACCTTATAATCTTAACAGAAAAAGAGCATTTACGCCATTATATGATATCTATCTCTGTGATAAATTTTCTTTATAGCTCATTTAAAAGACCAAACGCAAGACGGCAATCAAGACCACTCCAAAGAGAACTGTTCCGACAAGATTGCGGTAGCGAAAGGCTACCCAAGCTGTTGGAAAGACTGCTAAGAAGTCCAGCCATTTGATTTGAGGAAAGCTACCAACCTTACCTGTCACTACGCTTGAAAGAATCAAGGCAAAGATAATAGAAACAGGCAAGAACTTCAAAAAACGCTCAACGATCGCAGGCAAGCCCTTATACTTGACCAAGATGAAGGGAATCATACGGGGAATCCAAGTCACAAGACCAGAGAAAATAACTGCTAATAAAAGATACTTACTGACCATCTAAAACCACCCCCATTGTACAACCTAGCAAGGTCGCAAACAAAACAGCTAGCGACTGAGACACCACTGTTAAGAGTAAAAAGAAGGACACCGCAACAACTGCTAGGATAATGAGCAGATTGCGGACAGGAATCCGTCTTTGCATAATCTGGAATTGCGAAGCAAAAATTCCAATGAACATCCCAACCAGGGCAAAATCCAATCCAAAGATTTCTGGATTTGGAAGCAGACCACCCAGAGCCGTTCCGACAACTGTTCCCACAAACCAAGCCACATAGCTGTTGAGATTGTTCCCGTGCATCCACATAGGATTGACCTTGTCTGCATGGGCTAATTCGCCCATCAAGACGCCATAGGTCTCATCTGTCAAGATACTAGACATACCGATATTGTGCCAGAGACTGGTATGACGGAAATAGGTTGACGCATGCAAACTCAACAAAAAGAGACGCAAATTAATCAAAAAGACCGTCATAGCAATAGCTGCCACAGGTGCTTGAACCGCAATCAGTGCCAGCATGGCAAACTGGGCACTCCCAGCATAAACAAAGAGGCTCATCAAGCCCATCTCAACAGGTGTCACATAGGGCGCACCGATAATCCCACAGGCAAGGCCAATACTGACATAACCAAGAGCCGTTGGCATGGCTGCCTGCGCCCCCTCCCAAAATCCTTTTTCTTTCATCTTTCTCCTCATATTGTCTTAATAATACTCAATGAAAATCAAAGAACAAACTAGAAAGCTAGCCGCAGGTTGCTCAAAACATTGTTTTGAGGTTGCAGATAGAAGCTGACGCGGTTTTAATTTGATTTTCGAAGAGTATAAGTAGGCTGAAAAGGCTCCAGCCATAGCATGGACTATTATAACACATTCAAGAAAGAGAAAAAAGTTTTGAATCTGAAACTTGGAGCTAGTAAAAAATGCTGAAATCCCAGTGTTATTAATACATTCTAAATTGATCCACCCGAATAGTATACTTTTTATCTTCAATTTCTTTAGCATCTTCATCTTCTGTCGGATAAACATCAATCCAGAATTCTCTCCTTTGTCCTTTCAACTTGACTTTATAGCGATAGCCGTCATCGTATAGTCCTACCGTCTCGGTAGTTACAGATTGGAAATTCGGAAGAGCCTTAATTTCTTTTTTTATAGTCTGGGATAGATTGTTGAGCACTACTTGTTGCTCCACCTTTGAAGTTACAGGAATATGAACTGTCGCTTTTTCCAAGCGATGTGATTTTGAAAATGTGAATCTTGCTCGACCTATATAACTATTCAAAGCAATATTTTCGTAATCATAGAAAAGGCGTCCCGTTTTATAAAAATAGGGGTCTTCTGCATGCCAGCTATCTCGATAGCCCGTCTCGGTTTCTTCTACCACTTCGCTAGCCTCACCAAAAACTTCTTCAAAGGATTTAAGCGGCATATTGAATGAAAGTGATTCAAACAAGATCAGTTGTATCTTTTTAAAATTATAGCAAGCTGTTAGCAACATGAGTAAAGTTCCTAGAGCAAACAAACTACTGATTATTTTTGTAAATTTCATATTTCTACTATACTAAAAAACTCTATGATTGACAAACTTTGATAGAGTCGGATTTCGTGAAGGGTAAGTAACAAACCATTATAATAAAAAAGACTAACAAACCCGTCTCATTTATAATACTTAGCTAGTCAGTTCTTTTGTTTTTATGATTGATAAAAGAATCTAAAGACCAATGCCGTTGTAAACTATATGCAGTCCAATAGACCAATAAATAAACTTTGTTGCTCTAAATAAGACTGCAAATATGAGATCACTACCCAAATAGAAGAAAAAATCAACTGATCCTAATCAGACAGACTCTATTTTATTCCATAGTATCAAAAGCGAGACTTGGTTTGGCATTGAGGTCCAAGCCTGCGAAGTTTTCTTTGTTCCACTCGCTGACGCTGGCATAGGCAATCATGCCTGCATTGTCTCCGCATAGACGCAGTGGGGGGATGATGACCTTGACATCTGTGATTTCGGCTGCTAGGCGTTCTCTGAGGCCTTTATTGGCTGCCACGCCACCTGCCACAACCAGAGTTTTGACAGGGTATTTTTCCAAGGCTTTCTTGGTTTTAGCCATAAGAATATCCATGACTGCTGCTTGGAAGGAAGCACACAAGTCCTCTGTAGACAGACTTTCTCCCTTTTGCTCGGCATTGTGGTGAAGATTGATAAAGGCAGACTTCAAACCTGAGAATGAAAACTCTAGATTATCTTCCTTAATCATGGCACGGGGGAAATCATAAATATCCTGTCCCTGATGAGCTAGCTCGTCAATCTCACGACCGGCAGGATAGGTCAAGCCCATGACACGGCCGACCTTATCATAGGCCTCACCAACCGCGTCATCTCGCGTTTCTCCAACAATCTTGTAGTCACCAGCCTCGGAAACATAGACCAACTCCGTATGTCCACCGCTAACCAAGAGGGCTAGCAAGGGAAACTCCAAAGGCTCCACACTCTGAGCAGCCATGAGGTGGCCAGCCATGTGGTTAACGGGAATCAGCGGAAGTCCATGCGCCCAAGCAAAGGCCTTGGCAGCCGACAAACCAACTAGCAAGGCTCCGACCAAGCCTGGGCCATAGGTAACAGCCACAGCTGTCACGTCCTCTTCCGTAATCCCTGCTTCTGCCAGTGCCTCCTCGATGCAGGCTGTAATGACCTCGACATGGTGACGACTGGCTACTTCCGGAACTACGCCCCCAAAACGTTTGTGACTCTCAATTTGACTAGCAATGACATTGGACAAGAGCTGGTCGTCGTTTTTCAAGACGGCGACACTGGTCTCATCACAGGATGTCTCAAATGCTAAAATATATCTATCCTTCATCTATTTCTCTCTTCATGATGATGGCGTCCTCGACTGGATCATGGTAGTAGGCCTTTCGCTCAGCGATGGCTGCCATCTTTTCTTTCTTGTAAAATGCTTGCGCTCGATGATTTGAACTTCTGACTTCGAGGAAAATCTCCTTATCTGTCGGCAATTGAGCAAACAAGGCTGACGCAATCCCCTGACCCTGATAGGTTTGTTTGACAGCGATTTGCAGGACTTCTGCTTCAAAAAGATTCTCCTGCACGGCTAGAAAGCCAATCGCTTCTGCCCCATCATAAGCCAGAGCATACCAAGTCTGGTCTTGAGCCAGGTCTGCTTGGATTTGCTCCAGCGTCCAAGGGCTGACTGGGTAAACAGCTATCATAACAGCGTAGATGGCTTGAGCCAAGTCAGGCTGCTGTTGGATTCGTTTAATTTCTATCATAGGCGTTTAATGTAAGACTCGCCAGACTCGGTATGGTTCTTGAGCCAGTTTTCCTCAGCCTCAACACGTTTGAGGTAGTTCGGCACACAATCATGCAAGGAGTCTGCTTCCTTATCCCAAGCCAAAAGAGCAAGAGTGGCTGCATTAGGCAAGGTTTCTTTGTAATTAGTCCTTGGTAAGTGTTCTTGAATCTGCTCCACAAAGGGGGCAACTTCTCCGACAAAGGTTACCTGACTAGCACCCTTAACTTTCTCTAACACCTCTTCAAAAGATAGATGCGCTTCTGGCATGACAGGTTTAGCATTTTCATAAAATCCTGCATAAACATTGTTGCGACGCGCATCCATCAAGGGGACGAACAAGCCTTCTTGTTGATATGGCACCAGAGCCCAGAGGCTAGACATACCAACTAACTCAATGTTCAGGGTATGAGCCAAAGTCTTGGCAGTTGCTACCGCAATTCGCAAACCTGTGTAGCTACCTGGCCCTTCCGCCACCACGATTCGGTCCAAATCCTTGGGCGTCCAATCCAAACTTGCCATTAAAAAATCAATGGCAGGCATGAGGGTAATACTGTGATTTTTCTTAATATTAATCGTCGTCTCGGCAAGAACCTGCTTGTCCTCTAAAATAGCGAGAGAAAGAGCCTTGCTAGACGTATCAAAAGCTAATACTTTCATAACACATTCCTATCTTTTTGTCTGCTTACTATTATACTACAAAAGCTAGCACATGGGAATTTTCTTTATCCCCAAACAAAAAGCCCCAGCATAAGCAGGGCATCTAAGCACTTAATCCAAAGTAAAATACAAACCAAACGACATAGGTTACAAGGAGGATAAAAATTGAATAGAGCGTCACAAAAGCAAGCTTCCAAAGGAATTTTTTTTGCGGTGTCCCAGATATACAAACAGAGCATTCCCCCTTAGACACAGGCTACAAAGACTATAAACACCAAGAGGCCAACCCTATCGCAAATTCAAACAAACTAAACATTCTTAATCCTACTTTTGGTATTCCTATTTTTATATAAACTGTTGACTATGTTGGTCTATCAATGTTAAAATGTAATTCAACACTGGTAGGAAAATCAGGTTGAGTCGTTGACTCTTCGGGTTGCGGTGCTATCCCTGAAACTTTGGTTTCTAAAGAACTGGAATTGCGATTGAACAATTCGCCCCCAGTGTTCGACAGCTCTTGACTTCGGTCAGGAGCTTTTTGATGCTTTTAAAGTTGATTCCCTCAGTAAGTTATAGTAAAATATAAATATTGAGAGGATAACGTAGAGCGACTGGTAACAGAGCGTTCAAAGGTACCAACTTCTGGTACGGGTGTGGGACTGCCTTCAGCTTTGAGCTGTAAAGACCCCTGACTACCATTGGTCCTCTCTTTTTGCTTACTCTTAAATTAAGTGCTTGTCTTTGCCTTTTAGTAAGCACTCCACTCCATCTTGCTATTTCTACATCGTTATACTTATAGATTGACTTCTTAGCCTCATAGATGATAGAATTAAGTAAAGGCTGAGATCGAGTTTGATTTGGTGACAAGTCATTCAAAGGTTGCGATGCATTCGCTTCAGGTAGAGGTGCTGCCACCTGGACTGCTCCAGGAAAATCCCCGAGTTTTGTCTCAGCTTTTTTATTTGCTCTCGAGATTTCTCAAGAGCTTTTTCTTTTTTCAAAGATATCATTCTGTCCCAACCATCTACACCAACGATTAATGAAACTAGAACTATATTCTCCCTTAAATCTACTATCTCTTTAGATTTCCCCTTTAATTATAACACCTAAGCGCTCTCCGACCAAATCCTACCTGTCTTTTTGCTCCTTTTTCCCCTCCCGACTTTCTCCATTTCGGCCTTTTACTAATTTTTCATTTTGTGGTATAATTGAAATAATTGTAACGAATCAAGGTCAATCTAGACACAAAATGGAATGAAATCAAGCAAATCTCTGCTAAAAGTTTGGAATAAGCTGACCTGTAAAATAGAAAGGAACTATATGATTTACAAAGTTTTTTATCAAGAAACAAAAGAACGTAGCCCACGCCGTGAAACAACACGCGCACTATACCTAGACATCGATGCTAACTCAGAACTTGAGGGCCGTATCGCTGCTCGCCAACTTGTCGAAGAAAATCGCCCAGAGTACAATATCGAGTATATCGAACTCTTGTCTGACAAATTGCTAGATTACGAAAAAGAAACTGGCGCCTTCGAAATCACGGAGTTCTAATATGGCCTACACTCTTAAACCTGAAGAAGTCGGCGTTTTTGCCATCGGTGGTCTGGGAGAAATCGGGAAAAACACTTACGGGATTGAATACCAAGATGAGATTATCATCGTCGATGCTGGGATTAAATTCCCAGAAGATGACTTGCTTGGTATCGACTATGTCATTCCTGATTACTCTTACATCGTGGACAATATCGACCGCGTCAAGGCTGTCTTGATTACACACGGACACGAGGACCACATCGGTGGGATTCCATTCCTTCTCAAGCAAGCAAATGTCCCTATCTACGCTGGACCACTTGCCTTGGCTTTGATCCGTGGGAAACTCGAAGAACACGGCCTCTTGCGCAACGCCAAACTTTACGAAATCAACCACAACACTGAGTTAACTTTTAAAAACCTCAAGGCAACTTTCTTTAGAACGACTCACTCTATTCCAGAGCCTTTGGGAATTGTTATTCATACTCCTCAAGGAAAAATCGTCTGTACGGGTGACTTTAAGTTCGACTTCACTCCAGTTGGAGAACCTGCGGACTTGCACCGTATGGCAGCCCTTGGCGAAGAAGGCGTACTCTGCCTCCTGTCTGACTCGACAAATGCGGAAGTGCCAACCTTTACCAACTCTGAAAAAGTCGTTGGTCAGTCCATCATGAAGATTATCCAAGGCATCGAAGGACGTATCATCTTTGCATCCTTTGCCTCAAATATCTTCCGTCTCCAGCAAGCAACAGAAGCCGCTGTTAAGACTGGACGTAAGATTGCGGTCTTTGGTCGTTCTATGGAAAAGGCCATTGTCAACGGAATCGAGCTTGGCTACATCAAAGCTCCTAAGGGAACCTTTATCGAGCCAAATGAAATCAAAGATTATCCTGCAGGCGAGGTTCTGATCCTCTGTACAGGTAGTCAGGGTGAGCCGATGGCTGCCCTCTCTCGTATCGCCAATGGAACTCACCGTCAGGTACAACTCCAACCAGGTGATACAGTTATCTTCTCTTCTAGTCCAATCCCTGGAAACACTACTAGCGTCAATAAGCTGATTAACATCATTTCAGAAGCTGGTGTTGAAGTTATCCACGGTAAGGTTAACAATATCCATACTTCTGGACACGGTGGCCAGCAAGAGCAAAAACTTATGCTCCGCTTGATTAAGCCAAAATACTTCATGCCTGTCCACGGTGAATACCGCATGCAAAAAGTCCATGCTGGACTTGCGGTGGATACTGGTGTTGAGAAGGACAATATCTTTATCATGAGCAATGGAGATGTGCTTGCCCTTACCGCAGATTCTGCTCGTATAGCAGGTCATTTCAACGCCCAAGACATCTATGTCGATGGAAATCGTATCGGTGAAATCGGTGCTGCTGTCCTCAAAGATCGTCGCGATCTATCTGAAGACGGTGTCGTTCTGGCAGTCGCAACTGTCGACTTCAAATCGCAGATGATTCTGTCTGGTCCAGACATCCTCAGCCGAGGCTTTGTCTACATGAGAGAGTCTGGCGACCTGATTCGCCAAAGCCAGCGTATCCTCTTCAATGCCATTCGTATCGCACTGAAAAACAAGGACGCAAGCGTACAATCAGTCAATGGTGCCATTGTCAACGCTATTCGCCCCTTCCTTTATGAAAATACAGAACGTGAACCGATCATCATCCCGATGATCCTCACACCAGACGAAGAATAAAGCAAGAAAACAGCCCCGAAAACGGAGCTGTTTTTCTCTATGCTTTCTTTTCTTGATTTTTAGAAATACTACGATTTTTACCTTCAAGATACACCATTAAAATAGAAATATCTGCCGGGTTTACTCCCGAAATACGGCTGGCTTGGCCGATGGTTTCTGGATTAATCAGTTTGAACTTCTGACGGGCTTCTGTTGCGATAGAATCAATATCATCCCAGTCAATATTGGCTGGAATACGTTTTTCTTCCATGCGTTTCATCTTAGCAACCTGGTCCATGGCTTTAGAAATATAGCCTTCGTACTTGATTTCTGTTTCAATCAATTCGATAATCTTGTCATCCAAGTTCTCTGCAGCTGGTCCGATGAAAGCCACCACATCTTGGTAAGAAACTTCTGGACGGCGAAGGAATTCCTTGGCTGTCACCGCATCTGTCAACGGCTTGAAGCCCATCTCTTCAACCTTAGCATTGGTTTCCTTGACTGGCTTAAGTTTTATGCTATCTAGGCGCTTCATCTCATTGTCAAATTGATTTTTCTTGATTTCAAAGCGAGCCCAACGTTCATCATCCACAAGGCCAATCTCGCGTCCCATCTCTGTCAAACGCATATCGGCATTGTCATGACGGAGAATGAGGCGGTATTCAGCACGACTGGTCAAGAGACGGTAGGGTTCAATAGTTCCCTTAGTCACCAAGTCGTCAATCATCACCCCGATGTAACCGTCACTGCGCTTCAAAATCAACTCAGGTTTGCCTTGGATTTTCAGAGCTGCATTGATACCCGCGATAATCCCTTGACCAGCAGCTTCTTCGTAACCTGACGTTCCATTTGTCTGACCAGCAGTGAAGAGGCCTGAGATTTTTTTGGTTTCAAGCGTTGCACGCAATTGATGAGGCAAGACCATGTCATACTCAATGGCATAACCAGTTCGCATCATCTCAGCATTTTCCAAACCTTTGATGGAATGAACCAAGTCACGTTGGACATCCTCAGGCAGACTGGTTGAAAGTCCTTGGACATAAACTTCCTCTGTATTGCGCCCTTCTGGCTCAAGGAAGAGTTGGTGACGTTCCTTGTCCGCAAAGCGCACAATCTTGTCTTCAATCGACGGACAGTAACGAGGCCCAACCCCTTTGACTACACCTGTAAACATAGGCGCACGGTGGAGGTTGTTTTGGATAATCTCATGACTGGTACCGTTGGTATAGGTCAACCAACATGGCACTTGGTCCTTGACATAGTCTTCATCACGTGAAGTATATGAGAAGTGATTAGGCGCTTCGTCCCCTGGCTGAATCTCTGTCACGTCGTAATTGATAGAAGAAGCCTTGACACGTGGAGGTGTACCCGTCTTGAAACGACCAATTTCAAGTCCCAATTCCTTGAGATTGTCAGCTAGGTTAATCGAAGCTAGACTGTGGTTAGGACCTGACGAGTACTTGAGGTCTCCGATGATGATTTCCCCACGGAGTGCGGTTCCTGTGGTCACGATAACAGCCTTAGCAGCATACTCTTGATGGGTAGCTGTACGCACACCGACAACCTTGCCATCTTCCACCAAAATCTCATCAATCATGGTTTGACGAAGGATCAAATTCTCTTGATTTTCAACTGTCTTGCGCATTTCCTTAGAGTAAAGCTCCTTGTCAGCCTGCGCACGAAGGGCACGAACAGCTGGCCCCTTCCCTGTGTTGAGCATCTTCATCTGGATGTAAGTTTTGTCAATGGTTTTGGCCATCTCGCCACCGAGGGCATCGACTTCACGCACAACAATCCCCTTGGCAGAACCACCGATAGAGGGGTTACAAGGCATGAAAGCCAGCATTTCAATGTTGATAGTTGCAAGCAAGACCTTACAGCCCATACGGCTAGCAGCTAAGGAAGCCTCGACCCCAGCGTGTCCTGCACCAATTACAATAATATCGTATTCTTCAGTAAAATTATATGTCATTTCTTAACCTTTCAAAAATTTCTCTCAAATAAGGAACTAACTTCTCCTCCTCTAGAGCTTGAGCCATAGTAACCCATTTAAAGTGCGTATGCTCTTCAGGATCTAATCTGATAATTGGCTTCTCCCCAACCCACTCTACTTTATAAACTAAGCGAGTAAAGACAGTATCCTTAGAGGTATCCAGTTGACTATCTTCGTGAAGAAGTTTGAGCGAACTGCTATCTAGCCTAACTCCCGCTTCTTCAATACATTCTCTAAGAGCTCCATCTCGCGGAAGTTCACCCTTTTCAACCCCGCCACCAGGAATATCCCAGTAAGTTGGATAAACGTTTGGTTGTCCTCTTTTAATTTCCGAACGCTGAATGAGCAAATAATCATCACCACTATGAACAAGTACATGGGCAATAAGCTTAACCATCATTTTCTCTCCTATTCCTCAAGATGGATGTGTCTTAGTTGGCCGTTCCAATCTGGCAAGGCTGTTTTTAAAAAGGCTGGAACTAGATTGATACCCTCAAGCTTGTCTATGTCAATCCATTCACAGGGCTGCCTTTTCTCATCTTCCTGCATGGTCAATGGGGCATCCTCAAGCAAGTTCACCAGATAATGAAACTCAACGTTGTGATAGGAAATACCGTCCTGTTCAAAACGATTTTCAACTACGAAAGCTAGCTGTCCAGCTTGAGCTTTAACACCCAGTTCTTCCTTCACTTCGCGGACTACCGCTTCTTCCGTGCTTTCATTGACTTGGATGGCACCGCCAATAGTGTAATACTTGTCCTTGTCTTTGGTGACTAGAATCTTGCAATTTTGGAGAATCAAGGCTGTCGCCCGAACACCAAAAACTGTATTTCCTACTCTCGTCCGAAAGTCTTGTTGAGTCATTCCTATCCTTTCCCTTAAACGACACAAAAACAGTCAAAACTCCAAAGAAGTGCAGGACAAAAAAGCCTGCAACATCCATGAGCTTTGACCATCATTTCTATTGCTTTTATTATTGTAGCAAATTAAGAAAATTTGTCAATCTAAATGTACTGACAAACTTGTCCATCGCGGTAAGCATTGTCAATCAAACCGCCACCGAGACACTCTTCGCCATCGTAAAAGACAACTGCCTGTCCTGGTGTAATCGCGCGTTGCGGTTCCGCAAAGATGACCTCTGCCTTGTCTCCTTTGACATGGACGGTCACCTTAGAATCAGGCTGACGGTAGCGGAATTTTGCTGTGCATTCTAGCGTAAATTCCTCTGGCATCTCACGAGTAAAGTGGACTTGACTAGCCTCTAGACTAGTTGACATAAGCGAGTCATGGTAGAAACCTTGGCCTACATAGAGAATATTCTTGCTTAGGTCTTTTCCGACAACGAACCAAGGGGCATTGTCACCGCCGTGTTGGCCACCGATACCAAGTCCACCACGCTGACCAATCGTATAATACATAAGCCCTGCATGCTCGCCCATATCGCGACCATCCACAGTCATCATGCGACCAGGCTGAGCTGGCAGGTAGTTGCTGAGAAAGTTTTTAAAGTTCTTTTCTCCGATAAAGCAAATCCCTGTCGAGTCTTTCTTCTTAGCAGTCGCAAGGCCTGCTTCTTCTGCTAGTCTGCGAACTTCAGACTTTTCCAAATGTCCTAGTGGGAACATGGTTTTTTGAAGTTGTTCTTGCGAAAGTTGGCTAAGGAAATAGGTCTGGTCCTTGCCATTGTCCACACCACGAAGCATGTGAACTGTTCCATCCTCATCACGCGCCACTCGGGCATAATGCCCAGTCGCAACATAATCTGCGCCCAAGGTCATGGCATAGTCCAAAAATGCCTTAAACTTGATTTCCTTGTTGCACATGACATCTGGATTTGGCGTGCGCCCTGCACGGTATTCTGCTAGGAAATACTCGAAAACGCGGTCCCAGTACTCTTTTTCAAAATTGACAGAGTAGTAAGGAATGCCAATCTGGTCTGCCACGGCAGCCACATCCTTGTAATCTTCAGTCGCCGTACAGACGCCGTTTTCATCTGTGTCATCCCAGTTCTTCATGAAGATACCGATTACATCGTAGCCCTGCTCCTTGAGAAGAAGAGCCGTCACCGACGAATCGACACCACCACTCATCCCCACAACAACACGTGTTTTAGAGTTATCACTCATGGTAAATCTCCCATCTATTCGTTTATTCACGATTGAAGGTCGTGTGTGCTTTAACGATTGAAGGTCGCTTGAGCAGTATTCATTATAACATGCTTGGTTGAAGAAGACAAGAAAGAGGCTGATAATCTGACATTCTATTTGATAGAAACAGAAATATAATTACAAAAAGGGCAATGAACAGTTAAATCTCGATTCTACTTATAAACTTATTTATAAAATAAGCTAAAAATGATATACTGTAATGAGGAGGAAGTCGTACATGATCCCTTTAAGATACTACCATCCATGTACGTAGTACGATTGTGAAAAACTACAAAGATATTCTAACATCAAAAAATACTATTTTTACTATCATTATTGTTGTAGGTCTTGGACTTTTAATAGGTTTAGTCATTCATCAAGAACATATCCAAGCAGAGAGAGGAAATATCGCTCTCAGCAAACAACATAAGAATGGACAAGATGTCGAACAAGTAAAAAATGCTATTAAAAACTTCAATATTGATTCTGAAACGATTATAGAGGATTGGAAAAAAATTCAAGAATTAAAGCCTACCACTGACGAAGGCAAAAAGACATTAACAGAATTTCTTACTTCTACTGCCGATAAAATCACTAATCATTATACTGAAAAAGCTTTAAAATTGGATATAAAGGAATCCGATAGCCAGTTTGAAGATAAACAAGCACTTGAAACAGCCATCACTTCCTTACAAAAAATACTAGAAATTATTAAAAGTGTCAACTCCACAAGCGAACAAGCTACTATTGATGAAAAAATAAAACCCATTCAAGAACTGATTTCAAAATTCCAAAAGCAAGCTGAAGTCTTGACCAAAAAAGAAGAAGAACAAAAGTCTAATAAAAAAGAAACAGAAACGACTAGTAACGTTGAGGGAAGAGAAAGCTATTCTTCAGAAGGAGGTAGCTACACTCCAAACTATACTGAGTCAAATGGGAACAGATATAATTCACAAGCACCTGCAAGCGAGCAATATTCATCTGATGGTGCTAGAAGTGGGGGAAACACTGCTGTCAATACACGAGATCAAGCTACTGATACTGCAGGAGCCCAAGGAGATACGAATACCAATAATAATAGTAATAATGCTGAAGTTCCCGATGCTAACAGTAATAATCGCACTAATTCAGCTGGAGAAACTCCAGAATCTCGTCAGCCGTAAGCAATCTGTTATTACTACTATTTAAAAATTGTCTTTTGTCAAATAAAAGCACACAAAAAGAGCCATCAAAGGCTCTTTTTCTATTTCTTAATACCAACCGTTGTTAAGCCAGAAGTTTTTAGCAGCAGTCCATGAACCGTAGCGTCCTGCAACGTAAGCATCTGCTACACGTTCTTGGTTAGCAGCTGAGTAGTCACCGTTCAAGTATGAATCTGTCAATTGGTAACGTCCAATGTATTGGCCATTTGTAGCTGTATAGCTACCACCTGATTCTTTTTGAGCGATCCATTCTTTAGCTTCTGCTTCAGATCCGCTTACAGTTGCAGCAGGTGCTGAAGCTTCTGTTGAAGCAACTGTTTCTTCTGCTGCAGGTGCGCTTGCCACTGGAGCTGCTTCCTCTGCTACTTCTGTAGTTTCTGCTACTGGAGCTGCAACAGTTTCATCTTGAGCAGCTGGTGCCGCATAAGTAGTTGGCGCTGGTGTTGCAGCAGGCGCTACAGGGCCATCGATAACCAACTCTTGACCAACATAAATCAAATGAATGTTGTCAATGTGGTTGTTTTCTGCCAATTTCTCAACAGTTGTGTTGTGAGTTTCAGCGATTTCTGAAAGTGTATCACCTTCTTTAACAGTGTAAGTTGATGATTCTTGGGCAGATACAAATGATGGAGCAAATACTGTAAACAAGGCAGCTACTCCTGCAAGAGTTGTTTTAATCTTTTTAGTTGTTGATTTCATATTTGAAAATTCTCCTTCTTTCTATAGTTCTATCATACCCTTTAAATATTACCGTTTCTTGACACTTTTATGTAGAAATATTACAAAATTATTTTTTATTCCCCTAAATAAGCTATTTTTTGTCACAAAAGATGCTTTTTTATGCTAATTGTAGTGTAAAAAGGTTTTCATCCACAATTAAAGTCAAGACACCCATTCTTTGATATAATAGAGATAAGAATTTTTATAAGGGGAAACTGATGAAATCACTTCGTTTTCAATCTGTCTTTGATATCATCGGACCAGTTATGATTGGCCCATCTAGTAGCCATACCGCTGGTGCTGTTCGTATTGGGAAGATTGTCTCTTCCATTTTTGATGATACTCCGACAGAAGTCGAATTCCAACTATTTAACTCATTTGCCAAGACCTATCGTGGTCACGGAACAGACCTAGCCCTTGTTGCAGGTATTTTGGGCATGGATACAGATGATCCTGAAATCCCAAACAGTCTGGAGATTGCCCACAAGCGTGGTATCAAGATTGTCTGGACCATTCAGAAAGACAGCAATGCCCCTCACCCAAACACTACTAAAATTACCGTTAAAAATGCCCACAAGACCATCAGTGTGACTGGTATTTCTATCGGTGGAGGAAATATTCAGGTAACCGAACTCAATGGCTTTGCCGTCTCTCTCAATATGAATACACCGACTATCATCATTGTTCATCAAGATATTCCAGGTATGATTGCCCTCGTAACAGAGGCCCTTTCACGCTATGGTATCAATATCGCCCAGATGAATGTTACTCGTGAAAAAGCTGGTGAAAAAGCCATTATGATTATCGAAGTTGACAGTCGTAACTGTGATGAGGCTATCGAAGAAATTCGAAAAATCCCTCATCTCCACAATGTCAATTTCTTTAAATAGGAGGAAGTATGTTTTATTCTATTAAAGAATTGGTCGAGCAGGCAGAACTAGACTTTCAAGGAAATATCGCAGAACTCATGATTACAACAGAGTTTGAATTGACCGGTCGCGAACGTGAAGAAGTCTTCCTTCTCATGGAACGCAATCTGGAAGTCATGAAAGCCTCTGTCCAACTTGGCCTCAATGAAAATAAATCTCGTAGTGGCCTGACAGGTGGAGATGCTGCCAAATTGGATCACTACATCAAAAACGGAAAAACTCTGTCAGATTACACGGTTCTCTCTGCTGCCCGAAATGCCATTGCAGTCAATGAACACAATGCTAAAATGGGCTTGGTTTGTGCCACTCCTACCGCAGGAAGTGCTGGCTGTCTGCCTTCCGTTCTCACTGCTGCTATTGAAAAATTAGACCTCAGCCACGAGCAACAGCTGGATTTCCTTTTTGCTGCGGGTGCCTTTGGACTAGTCATCGCAAACAATGCCTCTATCTCAGGTGCTGAGGGCGGTTGCCAGGCCGAGGTTGGTTCGGCCTCTGCTATGAGTGCTGCTGCCTTGACTCTGGCTGCAGGTGGGACACCTTATCAGGCCAGTCAGGCCATTGCCTTTGTCATTAAAAATATGCTAGGCCTCATCTGTGATCCTGTTGCCGGCTTGGTCGAAGTTCCCTGCGTCAAACGTAATGCCATGGGAGCCAGCTTTGCCTTCATCGCAGCAGACATGGCCCTGGCAGGTATCGAATCTAAAATTCCTGTGGATGAAGTGATCGATGCCATGTACCAAGTAGGAGCAAGCATGCCAACTGCCTTTCGTGAAACAGCTGAAGGTGGACTCGCTGCTACCCCAACTGGTCGTCGCCTCCAAAAAGAAATTTTCGGAGAATAAGCTTATCAAATAGGAGAAACTATGACCTCTATCTCAGCTATCTTTTTCGACCTAGATGGAACCCTCGTTGATAGTTCTATCGGGATTCACAATGCCTTTACTCATACTTTTAAGGAACTGGGGGTGCCTAGCCCTGATGCCAAAACTATTCGTGGTTTTATGGGACCACCCCTTGAAAGTAGTTTTGCGACCTGCCTGCCCAAAGAACAAATTTCTGAGGCCGTGCAGATATACCGTTCTTACTACAAGGCAAAAGGCATCCATGAAGCTCAACTATTTCCTCAAATTGTAGACTTGCTTGAGAAGTTATCGAGCAATTACCCTCTTTATATCACCACTACAAAGAATACTCCAACCGCTCAAGACATGACTAAAAACTTGGAAATCTATCATTTCTTTGATGGCATTTATGGTTCCAGCCCTGAAGCACCCCATAAGGCAGATGTCATTCGCCAAGCCTTGCAGGCACATCAACTAGCACCGGAACAAGCCATCATCATCGGAGATACCAAGTTTGATATGCTTGGAGCTCAAGAAACAGGCATTCAGAAATTGGCCGTCACTTGGGGATTTGGTGAGCAAGCAGATTTGCTAAACTATCAACCTGATTATATCGCCCACAAACCCTTAGAAGTTTTGGGGTATTTTCAATAACATAGACTGGGCGACAACTCTATTTCAGAAGAAAATGAAGTAATACTCAATGAAAATCAAAGAGCAAACTAGGAAACTAGCCGCAGGCTGCTCAAAACACTGTTTTGAGGTTGCAGATAGAATTGACGAAGTCAGTAACATATACCTACGGCAAGGCGACGTTGATATGGTTTGAAGAGATTTTCGAAGAGTATAAGTCTATACATAACAAAACGCATATTACCAAGGTTCAAGACCTGATAATATGCGTTTTTCTGTTTTTATTCAACGTGGGTGGTTTGATTGGCAAAGGCGATAATGGCCTGCTTCAACTCATCTCCACTGAGAGTTCGGAACTCTTCAATCTTTTTATCGATAGCTTCTAGAGGCATGACATTAACCTTACCAACGAAAATCTTATCCATAACCTGATTATCAACGAGTTCGGTTGATACCAAGAGTTCTTCGTAGAGTTTTTCGCCTGGACGGATTCCAACTTCAACAATTGGAATTTCGCTTTCGGTGTGTCCACTTAGAAGGACCATTTTCTTGGCCAAGTCATAAATCTTGACTGGTTTGCCCATATCAAGGATAAAGACTTCTCCATCCTTGGCATAAGCACCAGCATGGATAACCAAACGGCTAGCTTCTGGAATGGTCATAAAGTAACGGGTCATGCGGAAGTCTGTCACCGTTACAGGCCCACCTTCAGCAATCTGACGTTCAAAGACTGGAATCACACTACCACGGCTACCAAGAACATTTCCAAAACGAACTGCACAGTAGGTTGATTGGCTACGTTGGTTAAAGCCAGTAACAATCAACTCAGCCACGCGCTTGGTTGCTCCCATAACATTTGGTGGATTAACCGCCTTATCTGTCGAAATCATAACCATCTTAGGTACTTTAGCTTCATCAACAGCCTTAGCAACATTGTAAGTTCCACGAATGTTATTTTTGAAGGCTTCTTTTGGATTGCGCTCCATCATCGGAACGTGCTTGTGGGCAGCAGCATGGTAAACAATAGCTGGCTTGTACTGCTCAAAAACTTGCAACAGACGGTCGTAGTCTTGAATATCTGCAATAACTGGCACATAATCAATCCCTTGGAACTTGCGAATCAATTCATGATAAACGAGGTAGATTGAGTTTTCCCCATGACCGAGTAAGACGATACGTTCAGGATTGAAGCGGCTAACTTGGCGACAGATTTCAGAACCGATTGAACCACCAGCACCTGTGACTAAGATTGTTTTTCCAGTAAGTTCTGCGCCCAGACGCGATTCGTCAAGACGAATTTCCTGACGACCCAAAAGGTCTGTGATATCAATCTTCTGGAAGCCTCCACCTGCTTGGTGAAGTCCTTGAACAACCGTTTCAACTTTAGGCATCTTGTAACATTTGACACCCAGTTTATTACACATCTGCAAGATACGCTCATATTCTGACGGGTCAAGTGACGGAATCGCAACGATAACACGCTCAATTTGATGGCGTTTGGCTAATTCAGGCAGATCATCATATGAACCCAAAACAGGGATTCCACCAAGTTTTTGGCCCTTTTTCTTAGAATCCTTGTCCAAAATACCGACAAGTTCTAATTCACTAGTTGGATGTTGGTAACTGTCCATAAAGAGAGCTCCACCATCTCCCGCACCAATCAAGAAGGTACGACGATGCTCACCATCACCACTTCCCTTTTTGCGTTTGGAGTAGATTAACTGCCAAGTAATCCGTGGCAATAAAATTAAGAAAGTACTCAACAAGATAAAGAGCACGATAAAACGGATGGAGAAGAGAGGCAAGAAGGCATAGCAGATACTATATGACAAGATACTGCTAGCAGTCACACCAAAAAAGATTTTCATGAAATCCGTAATCTTGCTGTAACGACTGATACTAGCGTTCAATCCCCAAAATCCAATCATCAATTGATAGAACAGGAAGGCCAAACTCGTATAGATGATGTAGTCAACAGGTGCTGGATTAATCAAGCCGTAGAATAAGATATAAGATACAATGATGGAAACCACCATACTCAAAATATCAAATATTCCCCAGAAAACCTGTTTTTGTTGTTTATTTAAAATTTCCACCAGATCAATCACATAATCTGTGAGTTTTTTATTCATAGAAATTTACTCCTCCTTAAAAGAGCTGGATGATTATACTCAATGAAAATCAAAGAGCAAACTAGGAAACTAGCCGCAGGTTGCCCAAAACACTGTTTTGAGGTTGTAGATGGAACTGACGTAGTCAGTAACATATACCTACGGCAAGGCGACGTTAACGCGGTTTGAAGAGATTTTCGAAGAGCATTATATTGTTATTATAACACTTTTTCTCTAGTTTACGATTTGCTACAATCTTTTAATTGCTTTTTCTTAACAGTTTCATAAAAATAAACTGTCGGACAAATCCTGGACAAAGAGCAACAACCATCTGAATGGCAACACTCTTAGCATACTCCATGTAAGAAATTTGCCCTCTCTTCAGCATGCGCTGACGAGCTTGACGATAGAGTTTGAGGTAACGCAGTCCCCCACGACGCTCAAACATTCCTGCACCAACACGAACCTGACACAAGATTTGATCCAGATTTCCAGTCTTGGCTCCTGCAGCAATCATATTGAGCCAGAGGAGGTCATCCTCCATATAAAGACCATCTTCATAGTTGCCTGCCTTGAGAACCATATCCTTCTTGAACATGACAGTCATGTGGTTAAAGGCACTTCTCATCCTTTGATAAGCTATAATATCTGCATGCTGGGTTGGAACACGACGGTAAGAAACAATCTCATCAGGATTGTCAATAAACTCTGCAATATGGCCACCTAATAGGTCGAGCTTATTCTTCTCCATTAGCTGAACCTGTTTCTCAAAACGGTCTGGAACAGCGATATCATCCGTATCCATACGGGCAATAATATCGTACTGACACTGCAAAACACCCTGTCGAAGAGCCAGACCCAAACCTTGATTCTGCTCAAGAGGATAGCGTTGCACTGGAATATCAGACTCAGCTTCCACCTGGTCTAATACCTGATAGAGCTCAGGAGTCAAAGGCCCATCCTCGACCAGAACCAATTCGCTCGGTTTCAGGGTCTGATTTTGAACACTCTCAATAGCATCCTTTAAAAATGTCGGATTTTCCTTGATATAGACCGACATCAATACGCTGATTTTTTGCTTTTCAGACACAGTTTTTCTCCAATGTATAGATTTCCTTCCACTATTTTATCATAATTTTCAAGACTTTCCCATTTTTATCTTGAAAGCCCAAAACCTTACTTGACATTATAGGGAAAAAGCCTTAAAATAAGCTGTTATTAAAATCAGCTAGGAGAGGTAATATATGAAAAAGCAATCACTCTTTTTTGTTCCAGGTATTATACTAATTGGTGTTTCCTTGCGGACTCCTTTTACTGTTTTACCCATTATTTTGGGAGATATTTCGCAAGGGCTGGGAGTAGAAGTTAGTTCGCTTGGTGTCTTGACCAGCCTTCCTCTCCTCATGTTTACCCTCTTCTCACTATTTTCTACCCGACTGGCTCAGAAAATCGGCTTAGAGCATCTCTTTACCTACAGCCTTTTCTTCTTGA
Source organism: Streptococcus mitis (assembly GCF_003942765.1). GTDB lineage: Bacteria > Bacillota > Bacilli > Lactobacillales > Streptococcaceae > Streptococcus > Streptococcus mitis_BE. Next base: position 111,368 of record NZ_RJNW01000002.1, on the reverse strand, counting down.
CTATCGGTTCTCTGATTCGACTAATCAATCTGCCCCTGCTCTATCTAGGAACCTTGATGGTTGGAGCAAGTATCGCAGTCATCAATGTGCTGCTTCCTAGTCTTATCCAAGCCAATCAACCAAAGAAGATTGGTTTTCTGACCACCTTATATGTAACGTCTATGGGGGTTGCGACGGCTCTGGCTTCCTATCTAGCTGTGCCTATTACACAAGCCAGTTCTTGGAAAGGACTGATCATCCTCCTCACCCTGCTCTGCCTAGCAACTTTTTTGGTCTGGCTACCTAATCACCGTTACAATCACAGACTGGCTCCACAAACCAAACAAAAAAGCAAAACAACGGTTATGCTTAATAAACAGGTCTGGGCAGTGATTGTCTTTGCAGGTTTTCAATCCTTGCTCTTTTACACTGCTATGACCTGGCTACCTACTATGGCCATCCATGCAGGCCTATCCAGTCACCAAGCTGGCTTGCTGACATCTATCTTCTCTCTGATTAGCATTCCTTTTTCTATGACTATCCCAAGCCTGACAACTAGTTTATCTACTCGTAACCGTCAGCTCATGCTCACTCTGGTCTCACTGGCTGGCGTGGTCGGCATTTCCATGCTCTTTTTCCCTATTGGTAATTTCTTTTACTGGCTTGCCATCCATCTCCTCATCGGAACCGCAACCAGCGCCCTCTTCCCTTATCTCATGGTCAACTTTTCACTCAAGACAAGCGCCCCTGAAAAAACAGCCCAATTGTCTGGTCTATCTCAAACAGGAGGCTATATCCTAGCAGCCTTTGGACCAACGCTATTTGGTTACAGTTTTGACCTTTTCCACTCTTGGGTACCAGCTGTAGCTGCCCTCTTGCTCGTCGATATCATCATGACTGTGGCCCTCTTTACAGTGGACAGAGCTGATAAAATCCTCTAAACTTCTAGTTTTGCCTAGAAGTTTTTTATATATAAAAATTTTACACATATTTCTTGACAGGGCTTTCTTTTAGATGTACAATGTATGTGTAGAAAAATTATATATAAAAATATTACACATTAGAAAAGGAGGTTTCCCCATGTACTTTCCAACATCCTCTGCCTTGATTGAATTTCTCATCTTGGCCGTACTGGAGCAGGATGATTCTTATGGTTATGAGATTAGCCAGACCATTAAGCTTATCGCTAACATCAAAGAATCTACTCTCTATCCCATTCTCAAAAAATTGGAAGGCAATAGCTTTCTGACAACCTATTCTAGAGAGTTCCAAGGTCGCATGCGCAAATACTACTCCTTGACAAATGGTGGTATAGAACAGCTCGTGACCCTAAAAGATGAATGGGCACTCTATACAGACACCATTAATGGCATCATAGAAGGGAGTATCCGCCATGACAAGAACTGAATACCTGACTCAGCTAGAACTCTATCTCAAGAAACTACCTGAAACTGACCGCATCGAAGCCATGGACTATTTCAGGGAACTCTTTGACGATGCTGGAGTCGAAGGAGAAGAAGAACTCATCGCTAGCTTAGGAACTCCTAAGGAAGCAGCCCACGAAGTCCTCTCCAATCTTCTCGATAAAAAAATTAATGAGGCACCCGCTCAAAAGAATAACCGACAAATTTTGCATATCGCCTTGTTAGCTCTCCTTGCAGCCCCCATCGGTATTCCTCTGGGAATCGCCATCCTCGTGTCCCTGTTCGCAATCTTTGTGGCAGCCTTGACTGTCATCTTGGCTTTCTTTGCGGTTTCCATACTAGGCATCATCGGCGGATCCCTATTTTTAGTTGAAAGTTTCACTGTCTTAGCCCAAGCTAAATCAGCCTTTATCTTGATTTTTGGTGCTGGTTTACTAGCCATCGGTGCTTCTTCGCTGGTCTTACTAGGTATTTCCTATGTAGCTCGCTTCTTCGGCCTACTCATTGTTCGCCTGGTACAATTTGTTCTTAAAAAAGGAAAGAGAGGTGACCAGCATGCGTAAATTGACAAAAGGATTTCTCATTTTTGGTGTGGTGACTACCGTTATCGGCTTTATCTTGCTTTTTGTAGGTATCCAATCTGACGGGATTAAGAGCCTACTTTCCATGTCCAAGGAACCTGTCTATGATAGCCGTACGGAAAAGCTAACCTTTGGCAAGGAAGTCGAAAACCTAGAAATTACTCTCCACCAACACGCACTCACCATCACAGACTCTTTCGATGATCAAATCCACATTTCTTACCATCCATCTCTTTCTGCTCACCATGATCTTATCACGAATCAAAACGACAAAACTCTAAGCCTCACTGATAAGAAACTGTCTGAAACTCCATTTCTCTCTTCTGGAATTGGCGGGATTCTCCATATCGCAAGTGGCTACTCTCGTCGTTTTGAAGAAGTTATTCTCCAAGTTCCAAAAGGAAGAAGTCTAAAAGGGATCAACGTGTCAACCAATCGTGGACAAACCACCATCATAAATGCTAGCCTTGAAAATGCAACTCTCAATACAAATGGTTATCTCCTCCGAATTGAAGGAAGTCGTATCAAAAACAGCAAATTCACAACACCAAATATCATCAATATCTTTAGCACAGAACTGACAGATAGTCAGCTAGAGTCAACAGAAAATCACTTCTACGTTGACAATATTAAAGTATATGGTAAGGTAGAACTAACTTCTAAAAATGAACTTAGTATCACGCTAACTCAAAAAGAAAGCCAAGAAATCAACTTAGACTTCTCAAGTCACTATGGTCCTATTTATCAGTTATCGAAAGACGAGAGTCAACGCCACCCCAACGAATTGAGTAACCCTTACAAAACTGAAAAAACTGATACAAAAGGTCAACTCATAGCTAAGGCTGATGATTATATTAGTCTTGAAATTACAGCAAACAGACCTTAACAAACCTATTTATATCGACCACTATAACGCATAGCCCACTAAAAAGGAGGTTCTACCATGAAACAAGAATGGTTTGAAAGTAATGATTTTGTTAAATCACCAAATGAAAACAAATCAGAAGATTTATCACAAGAAATGATAGATAAAACTGAAGAAACGATAGCCGATCTCGATACACCAATTGAAAAAAATACTCAAGTAGAGGAGGAAGTCTCTCAAGCTAAAGTCGAACTTGAAAACCAGCAAGAAGAGAAAATTGAAGCTCCTGAAGACAGTGAAGCGAGAACAGAAATAGAAGAAAAGGAAGCATTAGACTCTACTGAAGAAGAGCAAGATCTTTCTGGGGAAACAGAAAAAATCACTAAAGCTGAAGAGAGTCAAGAAGCACTTCCGCAGCAAAAACCAACCACGAAAGAGCCCCTTCTTATCAGTCAATCCTTAGAAAGTCCCTATATCCCCGACCAAGCTCCAAAATCTACGGATAAATGGAAGGAGCAAGTGCTTGATTTTTGGTCTTGGCTAGTGGAGGCTCTCAAATCTCCTACAAGCAAGCTTGAAACAAGTAGCACACACAGCTACACAGCCTTTCTCTTGCTCATTCTGTTTTCTGCATCTTCCTTTTTCTTTAGTATCTACCACATCAAACATGCTTACTATGGACATATAGCAACTATGCATAATCACTTCCCTGAACAATTTGCTTCATTGAATCTCTTTTCGATTATCTCTATCCTAGTAGCAACAACACTCTTCTTCTTTTCATTCCTCTTGGGTAGTTTCGTCGTGAGACGATTTATCTACCAAGAAAAGGACTGGACGCTAGAAAAGGTTCTCCAACAATATAGTCAACTCTTAGCAATTCCAATCTTCCTCACTGCTATTGCTAGTTTCTTTGCCTTCTTTGACAGCCTGCGATTTACGGCTCTCTTGTGTGTGATTAGCATCGGAATCATTCTGCTTGCTAGCCTCCATATCATTACGAGACCTAGTCAAGCAAGTGAAACCGACTCCTTCTATCAGTTATTCTTGTCTGTCCTTGTGAACGGAGTCATTATCCTCCTCTTCTTTGTAGCTGAAGTGGCACTAATTGGAGATTATCTCCGTATCTTAGCCTTTCTTTAAACTTCATACTCTTCGAAAATCTCTTCAAACCACGTCAGCTTCGCCTTACCGTACTCAAGTACAGCCTGCGGCTAGCTTCCTAGTTTGCTCTTTGATTTTCATTGAGTAGCAATCCTGTCTTTCATAGCAGGATTTTTCTATGCCAAAAAGCAAGTCGATTGACCTGCTTCTGCTTTACTCTTCTTGTGCTAATGCTTTAAAATCTTTTTCTAAGATGGGTTGAATTTCTAATTGATTGGCGTCTAGTTGATGGTAAGATGCTGATGGTAGTGACTCTAGGAATTTTGCATAGTCCAAACGAGCGATGGCTTCATAGTCTTCTGGTTTAGAGCCGTCTCCTGTGATTTGAACCAAGTCAATCTCCCACTGCACTTCCTTATCCACCAATTGCTCCATATAGGCTACAGGAACAAATGGTTCTCTCGGTAAAACAGTCTTGACTCCTTGAGCCAGATGATAAACACCGTGCACTTGGTCTTCTCCATCTTGATAGAAGGAAACTCTTGCAAAGTAGGCATCTGTCTCTTGAACCGCACGCACACGCGCTTCAAACTGAGCCAAGCCATCTGCCTCTAAAAAGCTTTTCAAATCCTCATGACTAAAGAAAACAGGATTAAAAATTCCTTGGCAAATCGTAAAACGGGCTGCAGTGTCTGCTAAATAGGCTTGAATACTTGCTTGGAAATAAGCTTCAAAATCAAAACCATCTAGTCCTTCAATCTCAGTTCCTGTGTAAGCAAGCAGAGCATCTAAAAATGATTTGATAATCTGCCAGTCTGTCTTCGTGAGTAGGTCAGGAAGATCGACACGGTAAGCCTTTTGACCATCAGCATAACTGACCTTAAAAAGAAATTGTGATTGCCCCACTATCGCACACTCGATATACTCGAGACGATTAAGAGGCTGACGGAGATAGACAGCATCATAGCTATGTGACTCCAAACCATCTACCAAGGCCAAGACGGACTTGGCAGTCAAAATTTCCTGTTCTCCTAAAATGCTCTGTTTATTTGGAATAAAAAATGTTTTCGTCATAACTGGACTCCTTTGAAATCGTTTACATATAGTATACCTTATTTTCCTGAAAGATACAGAAACAAACTTTAGATTTTTGAGTAAAAAGCATAGAAAAACAGCCCCTGAGGACTGTTTAATCTTATACAGTAGCTGCTTGATCCAAGCTTTCACCGATAGCGGCTAGGCGCTCGACAACTTCAGCTTGTGTCAATTCATTTTCTGAAACATAGCGGTTACGTGGGTGAACACGGCACTCGTGTGAGCATCCACGAAGGTACTTGTCTTCATTTTCTTCTGATGTCAAGATACGACGGTTACAGAATGGATTTCCACAGTTGACATAACGTTCACATGGTGTTCCATCAAACCAGTCTTTCCCTACGATAGTTGGGTTGACATGGTTGACATCTACAGCGATACGCTCGTCAAAGACGTACATTTTCCCATCCCAAAGCTCACCTTGAACTTCTGGGTCTTTACCGTAAGTTGCGATTCCTCCGTGCAATTGACCGACATCTTTGTAGCCTTCACGAACCATCCAGCCTGAGAATTTCTCACAGCGAACCCCACCTGTACAGTAAACCACGACACGCTTGTCCATGAATTTTTCCTTGTTATCACGAACCCATTGTGGCAACTCACGGAAGTTGCGGATATCTGGGCGGATAGCTCCACGGAAATGTCCTAGGTCGTACTCATAGTCGTTACGTGTGTCAAGGACAACCGTATCTTCGTCAAGAAGAGCTTCTTTGAACTCTTTTGGAGACAAGTAAGCACCTGTTGTTTCAAGTGGGTTGATGTCGTTGTCAAAGTCGTTGTCTTCCAAACCAAGGTGGACAATCTCTTTCTTGTAGCGAACAAACATCTTCTTGAAGGCTTGTTCACTTTCTTCATCAATCTTGAACCAGAGGTCTTCCATACCTGGGAGGCTGTGAACGTAGTCCATGTATTTTTGAGTTGTTTCGTAATCACCTGAAACTGTTCCGTTAATTCCTTCGTCAGCGACTAGGATACGGCCTTTAAGGCCGATTGATTTACAGAAAGCCAAGTGGTCTGCAGCAAATTGCTCTGCATTTTCAATTGGAGTGTAAAGGTAGTAAAGTAAGACACGAATATCTTTTGCCATAAGATTTGTTCTCTTTTCTATTCTTAAATTTTCAGAATTTTTCATCTAACTATACTAGTATACCTGCTTGAGAAAACGAATGCAATTTATTTGACTGGAAATTGTAGAAAGGTGCTTATCCCTGCACTTCATCAGTAACCATAGCGAATCACAGATAATTCTCTTAATTTTTTGATCTGCTCGGCTTGACCTTCGGACAAACTCAGCTTATTATCAATCAACACACGTGAGATGTCAACATTCATTTGGCTCAAAATAAATGGAGTAGAGGTCCCATCGTCCTCTAATCGTCTTTTATAACTCACTAACAGATTTTTCAAGGGAGTCAGCTGAGGCGTATCCTTTATGTCTTCTAGTAGATGATCTATGATAGTCATGGCTTCACAACGCCTTTCGCTTCCTCCTGCAAACCATTTTAATGGTGTCATTCTTATTTTCCTCCTTAAATTGAAAAGCTATCATTCCTAACTCTCGTACCAATATTTTACCCAAATATCCTCTGTAAAAAAGTCAGCAAAAATGGTAATGTTGCGAAAATATTATTCATCACATGCACCGCATAGGAAGGATAAATGCTCTTGGTATAGCGGGTCAAACTAGCAAAGATGATGCCAGATGTTGCAAAGACGAAGATATCTAACAAACTAGGCAGGCTTGAAAAATGAGGAAGAGCAAATAAAATTGACGGAAGAAGCAAATCAAGGCCAAATCTCGAATGCTTAAAAAAAGCGTGTTGCAGTAATCCTCTATAGATTAGCTCTTCCATAAGTGGAGTCAGAAAGAACAAAGTTATATAGATACCTAGCTCAGCAAAGTTAGTCTCACTATAACCTATCAATACAGCCCAACCTTCAGCAGTTGACTGAACATGTTTAGCTGTCTGAACGTTAAAAGAGATCTGGAGCACTACCACTAATACTGTCAAAATCGAATACCAAAGCCATTTTTTTCTTGGAATGCGAAAAAGATCACCATGGCCTGTCTTAACCAGAATCCAAATCATGACTCCGCTAAATAGCAAACTCAAGATATTTTGAATCCAGAAGAAATTGCCAATCTGGGAAGAAAATTGCCAATAATTTTGGATAATAAGCGTCAGCTGAGAAAGACCAAATACGAAAAATAAGTAAGACAAGACTGCACTTATTTTGAATAGAAGTTGATACTTTTTCATGTGAACCCTCCTTTGTAAACTCGTAACATCTCTAATATAAGCTATATTCTCCTAAATCCTTACTCCGAATCCTAAATAGTGCTTGAGATTTCCTGAATGGTTAAATAGTGATAAAAACATGGATATCTATGCTCTCGTTTCAAAAAATCACTGCCTTCCCCAGACAAACCTGAGGAAAACAGTGATTTAATTTTTAGGAATTAGGAATGAATACACGAAATCAATTGATCTTATGATTTTTTGTTTTTCAAGAATTCATCGTATTGTTTTTGCATTTCGTTCAATACTTTTTCGTAGGCACCTTCAGATTTCAATTTTTCCATCAATTCTGGAATAGCTTTGTCTGGGTCTACAGTACCAGTGTTAATAGCTGTATCGAATTGTTGCATTGTGTTAGAGATAGCTGAGATTTCAGATTTCACATTGTCAGTGTTAAAGATGAATCCAAGTGCTGGAGATTCTTTAGCTTCAGCCAATTGTTTCTTAGAATCTTCGATTTGTTGATCTGTAACGTTTTCGTTGATGTAAAGAATCCAGTTGTTACCTGTGTTCCATCCACCCATGTGAGTGTTTCCTTTGTATCCATCAAGGACACGAACACGGTTTTCTTTACCTTCAATTTTTTCCCAGTTCTTGCCTTCTGGACCGTATACAAGACCATTCAAGAGTTCTGGGTTAGTGTTCAAGAGGTTCAACACTTCCATTGATTTTTCTTTGTTCTTAGAGTTGTTTGAGATGACAAAGTTAGCAACTTGTGTTGTTTGGTTTTTCTTGATGAAGTTAGTGATTGGTTTGATTTGGATATCTTTGTTAGCAACACGTGAAAGCAAGCTGTTACCGTAGTCAGCTGGTCCTACTGTTTCTTCACGAACGAACCAAGTATCTTGTTGAAGGTCAAATGAAGTATCGCTTGTTGCTACGTCTTTTGGAATGTATCCAGCTTCATAGAATTTGTGAAGAGTCTTCAAGTGTTCTTTAAAGCGAGGCACTTCGTAACGGTTTACGATCTTAGTAGTGTCCCCTTCAAGGTCGATAACGAATGGAAGTCCATTTGGAACTGGGTAATCAAAGTTATCAGATGGGATGAAGTTCTTAGTAACCGCAAATGGCACTACATCTGGAGCTTTTTCTTTGATTTGTTTCAAGACTGGTTCAAGTGTTTCGTATGAAGTGACACCTGAAATATCGATACCGTATTTAGCAAGAAGAGTTCCGTTGAAGGCGAAGTTTTGAGATGATGCAACGTTGGCTGCAACTGGAACTGCGTAAATTTTACCGTTTACAGTATTACCTTTGATGTAAGCTGGGTCAAGTGCTTTGTAAAGGTCTTTACCTTCTTTTTTGTACAATTCTGTCAAGTCAGCATAAGCACCTTTTTGAGCATTTACAACATAGTTAGATGCAAAGGCGATATCGTAGTTTTCACCAGATGATGTGATAACTGACATTTTCTTATCATAGTCACCCCATCCAAGATATTGGATATCCAATTTAGCACCAACTTTTTCACCGATGATTTTGTTGGCATTTTCTAGCAATTCATCCAAGTTATCTGGTTTGTCCCCGATTTGGTACATTTTGATAACAGTTTTTTCACCTGAAGCTGAGTCAGCAGCTTTCTTGTTACCTGAAAGGTTTCCACAAGCAGCGAGACCAGCAGCCAAAGCGACTACGCTAGCAGATGCAAAAGCATATTTTTTCCAGTTTTTCATGACAAAAACTCCTTTTTTTATTTTTAAACTTATAAACAATGTAATGATTTTAACTTCACACAAGGGAAGTTTGGAAATGAGAAATGTTCTTCTCAATAAGCACTATTCTTTCACACCACCGATAGTCAAACCTTTTACAAAGTAGCGTTGGAAGAATGGATACAGAATCGCGATTGGAAGGGTTGCGACCACAACCATGGCCATACGTCCTGTTTCTTTTGGTAGAGCAACTCCCAATTGACCAGATAGGCCGACTGCTTTTGCAATGTAGTCCATATTTTGCTGGATTTGCATGAGCAAATATTGCAATGGGTACAAGTTGTCACTCTTGATGTAAAGAAGGGCGTTGAACCAGTCATTCCAGAAACCAAGAGCTGTCAAAAGCGTGATGGTTGCGATACCTGGAAGTGACAATGGCAAACAGATTTGGAAGAAGATTCGGGCTTCACTGGCACCATCGATACGAGCGGATTCAAGAATGGCTTCTGGGATAGTCTTCTTAAAGAAGGAACGCATCAAGATGATGTTAAATGGAGAGAGAAGCATTGGAACAATCAAGGCCCAAACTGTATCACCAAGTTGAAGTAAACGAGTTACCACGATATAGCCTGGTACCAAACCAGCGTTGAACAACATACTAAGAAGGGCAAAAATCGTAAAGAATCTGCGATACTTAAAGGTTGTCCGTGAGATGGCGTAGGCATAAGTTGTTGTGATAAAAACGTTTGTGATAGTCCCCACCACTGTTACAAAAACTGAGATGAAGAGAGCTTGGAGAATTTTATCCTTAAATTGTGCCAAAAACTCAAAACCGTCTAATCCAAATTGAGATGGGAAGAAGCTATATCCATTTTGGAGGATACTCTTTTCATCTGTCACTGAAATAACGATAACGAATACAAAGGGTAGGATACAAGAGAGGGCAACCAAACCAGAAATGGTACTAAAGAAGATATCCGCTTTCTTACTGAAGGAGTGAATGCCGACATTATCAATTTTTTCTTTTTTAATTTTCTTTTCTGCCATATTCTCCTCCTTTCTAGAACAAGGCTGAGTTTGGATCAACTCGTCTTGCCAGTAAGTTTGATAGGATAACCAGAATCAAGCCGACAACTGATTGGTAGAGACCTGCTGCTGAAGCCATCCCGATATCCGCTGTCTGAGTCAAACCGTTATAAACATATACATCCAAAACGTTGGTTACGTTATAAAGCTGACCAGCATTGTGGGGGATTTGGTAGAAGAGACCGAAGTCTGCACGGAAGATATTTCCGACTGCAAGGATGGTCAATACAGTTACCAATGGTGTCAACTGCGGAATAGTTACATTGCGAATTCGTTGCCATTTGCTAGCCCCGTCCACTGTTGCTGCTTCGTAGTAGGTTGGATCAATTCCCATGATTGTCGCATAGTACATGACACTGCTATATCCAAAACCTTTCCAAATACCTAGGAAAAGTAGAAGATATGGCCAGATACCCAAGTCAGCGTAGAAATTGATTTCCTTCATTCCGATAGACTCTAGGAAATGGTTGAAAACCCCTTTATCAATGTTTAGGAAGGCATCTGTAAAGAAACTGATGATAACCCAAGACAAGAAGTAAGGGAACAACATGGAAGTTTGGAAAATCTTAACCATTCTCTTAGAACGGAGTTCACTGAGGATGATGGCAATCCCTACTGATACAATCAAACCGATAAAGATAAAGCCTAGATTGTAGAGGACAGTATTTCGAGTGATGATAAAGGCGTCTTTTGAACTAAACAAGAATCTGAAATTATCGAGTCCGACCCATTTACTATTCACGATACTATCTATAAATCCATTACTGGTCATGTGGTAGTCTTTAAAGGCAACCACGTTCCCAAATACTGGAATGTAGAAGAATAGAATCAACCAGAGTGCCCCTGGCAAAACCATCAAGAGAAAGATCCAGTTGTCTCTCAAGGTTTTTGAAAACTTATTCATAATTTCCTCCCTTTTTTATTTTGATATCCATCTAAAAATTCCTTTTTAGACTTTTGATAACGATTACATTATTAGTATACTCCTATTTGAAGGTTAGGTTAAACTACTAATTATAGAAAAAACTCCACAAATTATTTTATGTGGAGTACTTGTTTAAGAAAGGGATGTTTCACGAGAAACACTCTGAGTAAGGCACGGTGTTCTTGTTTTTAAGTTGTATAAATGGTTGAAGCTGTCGCAATAGTATGCCACTGGTTGGCTGTTGTGGCTGCGAAGTCCTTGTCTGCGTAGAAGTCTGTAAATGGCAGAATTTCCACTTCTAACTCATCGATGCGGTCCAGCTGACCTGCCAGATAAGCCTCGATGCGATTTTCTGCTCGCTTGATGCGTTGCAAGAGTCCGCCCATACGGATATCGACCGTATCCAAACCAAAGACCTTGTTTTCTTTCAGCCATTGGTGGCTAAAGAGGGCATGGAAGTCTTCAATTTGGCTTCTGAGTTCTGGTAATTCTTGCCTTGCGATTTCTTGCAGACTTCCTTTATCATCTGCTTGGTAAGCCTGACGAATGCGTCGTCCCACATCGACTTTGCTACTTAAAATGGCATTCAACTGAGCCTGCGTTTCAAAGAGGTAGGCATAGTTGCCAGCTTTTTCTTTAATGTTAGCAAGCGTCTCAGCAGCCTGAGCGAAGTGCGGTTTGTCCTGTTCAGGTGTCATATGTCGGTCAAGGATTGGACAGAGAACATCCTGATAAAAGACATAGCGATTGGGATTGATCCCGCTGAGATTGCCTGGTAGATCTGGTAAGAGGTTAGCAAGGTCAATCTGCATAAAGTCCTCAACTGATAGGCCTGTATTGGTCTGAAAATGAGCAGACAAACGGTCTAGGTCATTGCGGTAGCTGAGTTCTGCCCAGATTTGCAAGCTTGGTAGGACAGCGAATTGGGCAGTTTCCCCACCATTGTCCCCCCAACCCGTCACGATGACTTCTTTGATATCATTGGCACGACAGGCCTTGTTCGCTTCAAGAGCGATAAGACGGCTGAAATGGTTATTGGGTGTAAAACCGATCCATTTCCAAGCACCCCCTGCAAAGGCAAGGTCATGGCTAATCTTGTGATGGTTGCGGAAATTGCGATTGTATTTTTCCTCGCTATCCTGATAATAGTCCCAGTAAACCAAGGTCACACGGTCTTTGAGACGATCTAGGTAGACACGAGTTTCCTCTGGAATTTCCACATCACGGTCGTACTGGCCATCTGCTGACATAAGTTTAAAGAACATATCGCTCCACATCTGGCAGTGGAAACCATATTTATCAGCAATATCCAGCACGCGCTCCAAGTGTTGGCACATGAGGAGACTACGATCCACAACACCGTTCAATATCAAGTAACGTCCCAAGCCAACCAAGTGGGCTTCGTCCATCCCAATATTGACCTTGCGAGTTTGTAGTTTAGATAGAGTAGCAAACATGCCATCAATCAGGTCATAAACCTTTTCTTCGCCAATGAGAAGAATGTCCTCTACATCACGGAGCTCCTGGACTTCTTTGACACCCCATTTAACGAAGGCTGACAAGTGGGCCAAGGTCTGGATACAAGGCACAAAGGTCATGTCAAACTGTTGGGCGTAGGCTTCGATTTCCTGCAACTCCTCAGCCGAATAGGCACCACGGAAATAGCCAAAATAAGGTTGCCCCTCAATCTGGTAGGTGTCTTCCATGTATAGTTCAAAGGTTGAATAGCCCATGAGCGCCAAGACCTCAATCATCTGCTTGGCGGAGGCTACATTCAAAACTGCATTTCGAGAACAGTCAGCCATGTAGGCTAAATCTTCATAAGCCGCCTTCTCCTTAATCTCTACTTTATCACCTTCTGCTAGAGCTGTTACCAACAAGGACAAGGCGCGATAGAGTTGGTGAGGTTTGCGATAGGTTAGTTGATAGTGTCCACCCTCACCCTTGATAGAGATAGAGGCTTGGTCAGATTGGGCGACAGCTACTTCGACATCTGGTAGAGAAATGTGCTTTTGAAGCAACTCTATAGCTTGATGTTGTTTACTGCTAATTCCTGTAAATCTTACCATTGATTTTCCTCCTGTAGCCAATTGACAAGGGCACCGTAGAGATTGGCATCTGCGTGATAGGTGCAGGCTTGAATAACAGGTGCGACCGTGTATTCTTCGTAGGTATCGACAAAGTCATCGACAGCCTTCTTGACACCTTGGATAAAGTCTGGATTTTGGCTGATAGAGCCTCCCAGACTGATAACATCTGGATCGATGAGATACTGGATATTAAGCAAACCTTGCGCCAGATTGCGGTTCATGCGCTCAATAGCTTCTTGGCAAAGGATATCGCCAGCTACGGCTTCTTGGTAAATCTTGCGACCGTCCCAATCAGTCTGACCAGATTTTTCAATCACGTAGCGCACCATATTCCCAGTTGACGCTAGTTGCGACCAGTTGTTGAGCTTTTCAGCAGGGGCAAGGGTTGTCATGTAGCCAAATTCTCCACCCAGGCCGTGGCGACCTCGATGAAGTCTGCCATTGATAATCATAGCTCCGCCAATCCCTGTCCCAATCACGACACAGGCTGCATTTTCAAGCTCTGGATGAGCCAGTAATTCACTGAGTCCAACGCAGTTGGCATCATTTTCCAGATGGACAGGTAGCTGATGATGGGCAAGTGCTTCATACCAAGAAAAGCCATGGATGTAGGGCACCGCACTGAAGCCATCAATCACACCCGTCTCTTGATTGACCGCGCCTGGAACACTCATAGCAATCCCACTGTAATCCTGCTCTGACAAACGCTGGTCTAACCAAGCTAGTAAATCCTCCAAACTTTCAGGCGTTGGAATGCTTGTCTTATTCAGTATTTTCCCATCAGGAGTCAGACTGGCGAACTTAATCCCAGTCCCTCCGATATCAATCGTTGCAATGGTCATTGTTTTTACCATAAAAAGGGGCGAATCAGCAGTTAGTCCTTACTTTTTCGCCCCTCCTTTCTTTTTATGTCTACTTTTTGAAATTAAATTTCTTCTTTTTCGATGAATTCTGTACGAATCTCTTGTGGTGAAATGAGGCCTCTATGAACTGGGTATGGTCGTTCAAGTAGGTCAAGGAAGAGATGTTGACTTTCTGGTACACGTACATTTTCACTACACATATTGTAGTAACGAAGGACATAGCCTTCTTCATTTTCAGCTATCTTAAAGGCTGTTGGACAGATTTGCGGTATGTTGAGAACAGAATGATTCAAAAGGCTACCAGTCGCAGCCACGCTACCCTCTTGTTTTGCAACTTGAAGAGCTGTAAATGGTGTCTGCAAGGCTTTAGCACGACGGAAAGCTGAGAAGCGTTCTTGGGCTTGGTGGCATTCGAGAGCAAACTCGACTTCAAACTCACGCAAACACTGAGCTTCTGGTGTTGGGAAGTAACCCCAGTCACCCAACTCACCTGATGCACGCAAAATCGTCACTGCAATAGTGTCGTCCCCAAGGATTTCGTATTCATTCAATCCCTTGTTGGATACCGTCACACCTTTTTCATCGTCATACAGACTGACAAAAGCCTGTTGGTGTTGAGGATTTTCAGGATTTTCCCATGAAGCAGCTGGTTTGTTTGGTCGTGTCACCACCTCATAGATGCTTTCAGAATCGTTGCATGGACGCGTGTTATGAGTCTTGACCAAGAGACGGATACGGTGGTCTTTGGCAGTGTTGGTAAAGCGAGTTTTGCAACGGATTTGTGGATTGTCAACAAAGACAGTCATCTCAGTTTCCAGCGGAAGGCTTGTCAACTCTTCTGAACGTCCAGCTTCACGCTTCATAAACTCGATGATACCTTTTTGTTCTTCTTCTAGCTTTTCGTCCGCACTGACAGGCACGGTCAACTCATGTTTGAGCAAAATCTTAGCATAGCGAGCTGTGTTTTCCAAGACCTCGTAGCCCTTAAGCTCTGCATAGATTGGCTCTGTTCCTTGTGGTTGGAAATAGATATACTCGTTTCCGATGTCTCCACGGTCTTCGAAGCGGATAAAGTCTTCGTAAGCTTCGTGAGTTGTCTTATCATAAACTGTGATATTGTCATCCACACTCACCGTTACAAATGGTGTATCAATCACCCCGTTTTTGTAAATGCCTTCACGGTGTTCTTGTTCTCCTTCCAGCAATTGGAAGGTTGTCCAAGAAAGTGGCGCTAGGTGAACTGGAATGGTCACGCGCACTTGTCGAGCAATACGAGCTTGGCGGAACTTGTCTTTTGGTAAATCATACTCAAAATTAGCTCCAAGATCCTCGATTTTAGCCTCTACAGGACGACCATCCAAGTCCTCCACACGGTAACTTGGCAAGGTAAGAGCAGCCATCTTCTTGTAGCCTTCTGTTGGGTGCAATTCCTTAAAATCACAAGTCGCCACATCAATCACTGCGCTGACAGTATCAACCTTATCATGCAATCCTGTGTTAATGACAGTAAAGAGATAATCACTTTGAGCCTTAGCTGTAGCGATTTTGCCCTTCCACTCGTTAAGAAGATTGCTCTTCACAAAGTTTCCAACTTGGTTAACCTTGGCAAAACGAGTTTCCATCTCACGGTGAACTTCGTCCACGCTACAGCCACAGATACTATCATGAGGCGCGTTCTGCAAAAGAGTTTTCCAAGCATAGGTCAACTGATCCTTGTGGTTGTGGCCCCCAGTAATAATAGTCAAGGGTTCTACAACTTGCTCTAGGAGGTTGCTGTTTTCTTGGAAGGCTTGTTTGAGGTAAATACGGGATGAAGAAGTGTTGGCAAGTGTGTACCAGCCATCAGTTTCCTGACTGGTCAACTCGCCTGTAACCGTTGATAACTGCTCTGGTAGGGCACCTTCCACAGCTTGAACATACTCATCAAAAGAACTGTGAACAACGGTCACATCTGGGAAGAGTTCATTTGCCACACGAATGGCTTCGCTCAGATTTTTCTGAACAGGCTGGTGGTCACAGCCGTTCATCATCAACCATTGGTTGGTCGAAGCATAGTCACGAACGTCTGCCAATTTTTGTTTCCAGAAGGTCAAGGCCTCGTCTTTATCAACTGGAATTTCATTCCCATTACTGTACCAGTTGGCAAAGAGAATCCCGAGGACACGACTTCCGTCCGCACCCTGCCAATACATTTCTGAAAACTGAGAAGTAAACTGCTCATCTTCGAGAACTTGGTTGTCAAATCCAATCGGTTTCACACCACGACCAAAGGCTGCCACGTGAATGCCTGATTTTTGAAGGATTTGAGGAGCTTGCCCCATATTTCCAAAGGTATCTGGGAAGTAACCAATCTGAGTGGATTTGCCCCATTTTGCAGCTTCTTGCTGACCAATAAGAGTGTTGCGGACATTGGCTTCACTTGAAATCAAGTAGTCATCTTGCAAGATGTAAAAAGGACCAATTTTAAGTTTGCCTTGGTCGATGTATCGTTGGACTTTGTCGCGATTTTCAGGGCGAATCTCCAAGTAGTCATCAAGGACAATGGTTTGACCATCCAAGTGGAAGCTCTTGAACTCAGGGTCATTTTCAAAGAGATCAAAGAGATTGTCAAATAATTCCACCAACTGCATACGGTGGCTTTCAAAAGGCAAGTACCACTCACGATCCCAGTGACTATGTGAGATAATATGTACGACAACATTTTCCATGAAGTAAAACCTCATTCTAAATTTAAATTTTTATTGTTAACGTTTTAAATGTAAATTTGTGATTCTTTCCAAGAATCAGTTGCGCTAAAGCGTGTTCCTTAGCGGATATCCAAGTAATCCAAGACCAATTCACAGAACATCATGTTAGCCCAAGAGAACCATTCACGAGAATAAAGAGTTGGGTCATCTACGTGGAAGCTTTCATGCATAACACCTGTACCACCATCGCAGGCAACCAGCTGATCCAGCAAGAATTTCTTCTCTTCCTTATCTCTTGTTGTCAAACCTTGGATAGACAGAGCGATTGGCCAGATATAGCGATAGAAGGTATGAGAACTTCCGAGACCGCTAGCGTATTCTCCTTGGTAGAAGTATGGATTTTCAGGGCTCAGAATGGTACGACGAGTTGCTTGATACACTTCATCATCGACCGAACAGTAACCCAGATAAGGTGCAGCCAGCAGACTTGGTACGTTTGGATCATCCATGATGCTGGCATTTCCTAGACCATCCACTTCAAAGGCATAAATCTTTTCGCCCTTGCTGTTGCTTGTGTAGGCGTAGTTTTCGATACCTTCTTGGATCTCCGCTTTGAGACGCTTAGCATCATCAATAACACTCTCGCTATCAGCTAGGTCTAGTTCTGCAAAGATTTCTTGAACATACCCCAAAACAACAACTGCAAACATATTTGACGGAATCAAGTAACTATACTGACAGCAGTCATCGCTCGGACGAAAAGCTGACCAGGTCATGCCTGTCACTGCAAAATCAGGTCCAGAGCCATCATTTACCAAGGTATCTTCCTTACGGTCCGTATCTCGGACAAAACGATAAGGAGAGTTCTTGTGATCTTGTTCCACCGTCCACAGATGAAGAATTTCCTTGGTCGCTGTGACAAAAGTTTCATCAAATTGACTAGTCTCGCCAGTCTCTTTCCAGAGGAGATAAGCCAACTGCAAAGGATAGCAAAGCGAGTCCACCTCATACTTGCGCTCCCAAATCCAGCCGTTAAGGTCTGTGTGGTCAGTCTCGTGGTGCCCCTTCCAGTTCTCCTCAATGTTGAAAGAATTGGTATAAGGATCCTTGAGTACCAAGGTCATCTGACGCTTGACCAAACCTGCAATGGTCTGACGCAGGAGGGCATCTCTTTTAGCCACATGCAGGTAGGGTCTGAGTTGGGCTGTCGAATCTCGAAGCCACATGGCAGGAATATCCCCAGTCAAGACAAAAGTTGAACCATCTTCTAGGATTGCAACCGTATTGTCCAAGGTGTCTGTGTAGCAACGCTCGAAAACATCCACCCACTCTGGATGGTCCTTAGCACGTTCTGCCACTTC
The DNA here is from genome assembly GCF_003942765.1 of Streptococcus mitis. Lineage (GTDB taxonomy): Bacteria > Bacillota > Bacilli > Lactobacillales > Streptococcaceae > Streptococcus > Streptococcus mitis_BE. Next base: position 93,356 of record NZ_RJNW01000002.1, on the reverse strand, counting down.
ATCTAGCCATTCTCTAACAATTTCTTTTGAATAAATCATCGTGCAGTATCCTCTTTCAAACAAGTTTCATTTTCAGTATATAGCTTTTGAGACAGAAAATACATACACAAATGATAGTCATTTTTCTACAAAATAGTTATCTTTGAAACTCCTTTTCTAAAGGCCCTCTTTTTCTGATATAATGTAGAAAAACAGCTAAAGGAAAGACTATGAAACCACTACTTGAAACCATCGATACCCGCTTTGGAACTGCCAGCAAGCATGCCTTTTCTCGGGGAAATACCCTGCCATACACAGGCATTCCTTTTGGGATGAATTACTTTGTACCCCAGACCAGTGACCAGGATGGATCTTGGTTTTTCGATCCATATCTGCCTATCTTTCAGGGGATTCGCTTAACCCATCAGCCCAGTCCTTGGATTGGCGACTACTCTTGGCTCCTTCTGACACCTGTCACAGGTCAGCTAGGCGGAGACAGCCTCTTCCATCGTCAGTCTTCCTATGATATGGATAGGGCCTCTTTCCAACCCCATTATCTAAAAATTTTCTCCCTGCGCTATCAGATTGAAACCCAGCTCACACCGACTTGCTACGGTGCTTCTATTCGTTTGGAACAAAAACAAGGAAAAACCCTCTCCCTCTATCTTCACGCAGCAGATCAACTGACCGTGGAGCAAGTAGATAAGAGAAATCTTGCCCTGCGACAAGAAGGAAAAACTGAGACCAACAAAAATCCACTGATACTCTTCACTACCCTGCAAATGAATACGGATATTCTTGCTGTCAATCAAGAAGACGGAGACTGGCGAATTGACTTAGCAGATAGTCAAACCGAGATTCAGCTAGCGACTTCTTTCATCTCGCCTTCTCAAGCACTGCTTAATCTACCTCAAAAAGATTTTGATAGCTGTAAAGCAAGTGCACAAAAAGATTGGGAAAATCTCCTCCATCGTTTTGACATTATAGAGACAGGAGAAGCTGACCGAACCTTCTTTGATCACTGCCTTTACAGACTCTTCCTCTTCCCACAGACTTTTTATGAGGTTGATGAATCAGGGCAAGCCATCCACATGGATCTGGCTACTGGTACTGTCAAACTCGGTGTCCTCTTCAGCAACAATGGTTTCTGGGATACCTTCCGCACCACCTTCCCCCTCTTTGCCCTTATCATACCGGAACACTACCACCGCTTTTTAGAAGGTTTCCTCAATAGCTACCGCGATACTGGATTTCTTCCAAAATGGATGGCTCCAGATGAACGGGGTATGATGCCAGGTACACTTTTAGACGGTATTATCGCCGATAGCGCCTGCAAGGACATGGCTCCCGACTTGGAAGAAGAACTCCTCCAAGCCATGCTTGAAACAGCCAGCAAGACCGACCCTCTCGGCATCAATGGTCGTCACGGACTAGCCCAATACCAAGCACTAGGCTACCTCTCTACCGACCACCACGAAAGCGTCAGCCACACCCTAGACTATGCCTATAGCGATTTTTGTATCGCTCGCTGTGCTGAAAAGCTAGGGCAAATAGAGATTGCTGAGACTTATAAGACTACTTCACACAATTACCGACATCTATTTGACGCTGAGACAGGTTACATGCGAGCGCGTGATAGTCAAGGCAACTTCCGTACCGATTTCTCTCCTTATAGTTGGGGACGCGACTATGCCGAATGCTCTGCCATCCAAGCAACTTTAGGCGTCATCCACGACATCCCAGGCTTAATCCAACTTATGGGTGGAAAAGAAACCTTTAGCAACTATCTTTTGAAAGTCTGTCAGGAGGCTCCCCTCTTTGAAACAACAGGCTATGGTTACGAGATTCACGAAATGAGCGAAATGGCTACTGCTCCTTTTGGGCAACTCGCCATTTCCAACCAACCTAGCTTCCACATTCCTTATCTATTCCGTTACAGCAACTACCCTTACTACACTGCCCTTCTCATCAAGACGCTCCGTCAGAAGGCCTTTCACCCAAGTTGGGAAGCCTATCCTGGCGATGAAGACAATGGCAGTCTCTCAGCCTGGTACATCTGGTCAGCTCTCGGATTTTATCCGACCTGTCCAGGCAAACCAAACTATGATCTCGGAATCCCTCTCTTTGACCATCTCCGAGTCTATCTTGCCAAAGAAGATAAATGGCTAGATATCCATACTAAACAAAACCATAGCCATTTCAACTTTGTAGAAGAATGCCTACTAGACAAAACACTCGTATCAACTATTCAACACCAAGACCTCCTAAAAGCTGAACAGCTAACCTTTACCCTCAGCTGGCTACCAAGTCATCGCTAAATAATAAAAAATCTGCAATCCCCAAGATTATCCACAATCTGTGAATAACTATCCCAAACTGTGCTTAACTCTTGAGTTTCAGCAATTAAAACTACTTTATAATCCTCAAAAGTTACTAAATTGGTCACACAAATAAGAATTATCACTAAAATAATCAGAAGTTATCCACACTTATCCACAACCTGTTAGTAACTTTTATGAATAGCTAAGACTTATCTCTCACGAACACTAAAAAGAGCCTGACTCCAGGCTCTTTAGTCTATTATTTCTTCTCAGCGCGAAGGGCTGACAAGATTTGTGTACGGATATCATCCACACCATTTGGCGTATTTGGTAAAAAGATAGTCTGATTTCCTTTAGAGGCAAAGGTATTCAAGGTATCCAAATACTGGTTGGTCAAGAGGATAGACATGATTTGCTCTTCTGTCATACCAACATTGGCTTCCTTGAGTTCTGTGATAGACTCTGCCAATCCATCCACAATCGCCTTACGTTGTTGGGCAATCCCCACACCATGGAGGCGGTCTTTTTCTGCTTCGGCTTCAGCTGCAGTGACGATTTTAATCTTATCGGCTTCCGCCAATTCTTGCGCTGCGACCCGCTTACGTTGCGCCGCATTGATTTCATTCATGGATTGCTTGACTTCTGCATCTGGTTCGACCTTAGTAATCAAGGTTTTCACAATAATATAACCGTAAGTAGTCATTTCTTCCGCCACTTGGTGTTGAACTTCGAGGGCAATCTCATCTTTTTTCTCAAACAATTCATCTAAGGTTAATTTGGGAACAGAAGAGCGAAGAGCATCTTCGATATAAGATTTAATCTGAGATTCTGGACGCATGAGTTTATAGTAGGCATCTGTCACGCTCTGCTCATTGACACGGTACTGAGTCGCCACATTCATCATAACGAACACATTATCCTTGGTCTTAGTCTCAACCACAATATCACTTTGCAACAAGCGCAACTGAATCCGCGCTGCAATCGAGTCAATCCCAAAAGGCAAGCGAATATGAATACCGCTATTGGCAACCTTTTGGTATTTCCCAAAGCGTTCAATAATCGCCACCGACTGCTGACGAACTACATAAACTGTACTCAGTGTGACTATCACCAATAGGAGCACACAAACCACCACAAAAATCATCAAAAATGTTGCCATTATCGTGACCTCCATCATTATTTTTCCTGTATTATAGCACATTTAAAGAAGGCTGTGCAGTTTTTACTGCGATTTTTCCTGAAATGTCAATAATTAGAGGTGAATTGTCACATTGTCGTCTGATTTCTTGCTAAACCAACTGGTAAAGAATTAGGTCTACCATGCTAGTTCTTTCTAACTCCGTTGATTATCAACATACTATCTAAACTTTACAAGTCGTGGACAAAGAAACGAAACAAGTAACGGTTAATCCCTTTAAAAGACTCACAAAAAACATCATTGAAGTGAACCGCACTCCAATAATTCAAGCATTAAGTGAGGCTGATGATCCAAATTTAATGGGGTATACTATTTTTGTCATCGGTTACCGATTACGTTCCTTACGGTTCGTGAGAGGAGGTGAAACTAATGAACCTTGCCCCAGAGCTCGTTCTTACTATTATAGCGGACGTCATAGCAGGAATTATCTTGTATTTCGTCTGCAAATGGCTAGATGGTAAGAAGTAGACCGAGTGACTAGCCTATCAACACCCCTTAAATCTCTAAGATACGTCAAAAAAGCCCTTAACTACTGGCATAGTTAGGGGCTTTGGTGTTCTAATGAACCTTGTCCGTTAAAATCATTCTAACATACAAGCCCCGATATTTCAAGAGTTTTATTTATTTTTTTAAAGCGTCTTATGTATCTGAAAGATCTATCATGAAGTTAGCCATCTAGTATCAAAAAACCGACTAGCTCCTATGAACTAGTCGGTTTCTCATCAATGCGCCAACATTTCTTGGGCGATTTCTTGGCCAGATAGGTTATCTGGGTAGTAGGTTGGCCAGTTATCCATTTCTTCAAAGAGGGCTTCTTGGCTTGTGCCTCCAAAGAAGATATGGAAATGTTCTGCCTTCACTGGGGCAATATTGTGGTCGCTAAACTGAACATACTTGAATTGTCCAGCATCCGCATCTGTCGCTTCAAAGAGGAAGCGCACGCCACGATTGCCTTTCTTATAAGTCAATATTTTCTTACCAACATACTTGTAAGTATATTTCTTACTTTGTCCACCTTGAACAAATTCCATAGTGTTATCAGTGATATTAATCTTAGTTACATCTGTCTGATAGCCTTTTGTATAGTAGGCCTTGTACTCAGCCTGAGTCATCTTACCAGTCAACTTAGCCTTATAGTCAAAGACCTGATCCAAAGTTCCATCTTCAAGGAAAGGATAAACTGACTGCCAATTACCTGCATAGTCACTCAAGGTGCGGTCCTTGACAGCTGTATCTTCAAAATAACCATTTTGAACTGTCTTGGTATCCTCTGCCTTTTCAGGCTCGATTGCTGGGCCTTCTTGGTCTGTTGTTTGTTTTAGAGCCTTGAGGTTTTTCTCCATCACGGAAATGTAGTTTTCTCCAGCCTTGGTATCCTCTTCTGTCAGGCTTTCTAAAGGATTGAGGACATCTGTTTTGACACCTGCTTCTTTTGAAAGTGTGTTAGCAAGGGCTTGTGAAGCATTTTCTTCAAAGTAGATATAGGCAATTTTATTTTTCTTAACGTACTCTGTCAATTCCGCCAAGCGAGCAGCTGATGGCTCTGCATCTGGAGAGAGGCCTGAAATTGCGACTTGTTTGAGTCCATAGTCCAAGGCAAGGTAGTTAAAAGCTGCGTGTTGCGTTACAAAGCTCTTTTGTTTGGCTTGAGACAAGCCTTCTGCATAAGCCTTATCCAAGGCTTGCAATTTTTCAACATAGGCAGCAGCATTCTTCTCAAAGGTCTCTTTTTTATCAGGATAATCTGCTGACAAGCTATCACGGATGTGCTCTACTAGTTTAATGGCACGAACTGGTGATAACCAAACATGGGGATCGAACTCATGGTGATGACCTTCTTCTCCATGGTCATGGTCTCCCTCTTCTTCCTCGCTACCTGGTAAGAGCAACATATCGCCTGTCGCCTTGATGGTTTTGACCTTTTTCTTATCCAAGGTATCTAGCAATTTAGGGACCCATGTTTCCATGTTTTCATTTTCATAAACGAAGGTATCTGCATCTTGGATTTTGGCAACTGCCTTGGCAGACGGTTCATATTCATGGGGTTCTGTACCAGCACCGATGAGGAGTTCTACATTAGCCGTATCTCCTGCGACTTGCTTGGTAAATTCATAGACAGGGTAAAAGGTTGTCACGATATTTAGTTTGCCATCTGCCTGCTTTTGATTGGAACAAGCCACTAAAAACAGAGCACATAGACTGGCTAGCAATAAGCTAATTTTTTTCACGTTAGTCTCCTATTTGATAAAACGTCTTACTAAACTGATGAGTAAAAAGACAGTTACAAAAATAATGGTAATACTTGCACTTGCAGGTGTTTCTGCATAGTAGGAAATGTAAAGTCCTGCTACCATTCCCAAAAATCCAATAGCACTGGCAAGCAACATAACCGATTTAAAGTTTTTCCCCAGACGAAGGGCAATACTAGCTGGTAAGACCATGATAGTCGATACCAGAAGAGCTCCCGCAGCAGGAATCATAAGGGCAATGGCCACCCCTGTCACCATGTTAAACAGAATAGACATGGTACGAACTGGCAAGCCATCCACAAAGGCCGTATCCTCATCAAAGGTCAAGATATACATAGGACGAAGGAAGAGGAAGGTCAAAATCAAAACAACCGCCGCAATGACAAAGAGGGAAATAACCTGCTCTTCGCTGATCGTCACGATTGAACCAAAAAGATACTGGTCCAAACTCATTGAACTCGAGCTTTTGCCCTTGCTCATGACAATCAGAGAAACTGCCAGACCTGTTGACATGAGGATAGCTGTCCCGATTTCCATAAAGCTCTTGTAAACCGTACGGAGATACTCCAGAAAGACCGCCGCAATCAAGACAATAGCAATAGTGGAAATAGTTGGCGAAATCCCCAGAACCAGCCCAAAGGCTACACCTGAAAGCGAGACGTGGCTAAGGGTATCACTCATCAAACTCTGACGACGCAAGATAAGGAAGGTTCCAAGAACTGGCGAGAAAAGACTCATGGCAATAACGGCCAGAAAGGCACGTTGCATAAAGTCATAAGATAACAAACTAAGCATGGCCCACCTCCTGATCATTCTCATGAACGTTGAAACAACGCCATGGCGAATCTTGGTTACGGACTAGATGAATATTGCGGTCCGCATAGTCCTTAACTTCTTCAGGGTCATGGGTAATCATCAAAACAGCCTTGCCATGATGATGGGCGCTGTGGTGCATGAGTTCGTAAAATTCATTTTTACTTCCTGCATCCATCCCCGTTGTCGGCTCATCTAGGATAAACACATCTGGATCCGAAGCAAACATACGCGCAATCACTGCTCGCTGCTTTTGTCCTCCAGATAAAGAACCCAAGCGTTTGTCTCGGTGTTCCCACATGCCAACTGAGTCCAAACTAGCCTTGATATGCTCCTCATCATGAGCATTCAAACGACGGAACCAGCCTTTTCGCGGATAACGACCAGATTTAACAAATTCATACACCGTACTTGGAAAACCAGCATTAAAACTGGCTATTTGTTGAGGAAGGTAGGCTATTCTCAATTTCTTACCCTGCGTATTTGTCTTTGAAATGGTCACCTTGCCAATGCGTGGCTGAAGGATTCCAAGACTGGCCTTAATCAGTGTCGTCTTAGCTGCCCCATTTTCCCCTGTCAAGGTAACAAATTCCCCACTATCAACACTATAATTGATATGTTCAAGAACGGGCTCCTTATCATAATAGAAGGATAAATCCTCTACCGTAATGTATCTCATTATTTGATTTCTCCTACTAAAGCAGTCAAAAACCGCTGAATCACTTTTTGTTCATTTGGAGTAAACTGAGTCGCCACTTGTTCATAAGTTAAAAGTGTATGCTCATGGTGATGATGGTGCTCCTCAGCGATTGGACGAGCCAAATCAGTCAACTGGTAAAAAATCACACGCGCATCCTTAGGATCTTTAGATGTTTCTAACATCCCTTCCTTAACCAGAGATTTAATGGCCTTGGTAACCGCCGCCTGACTGACATTGAGGCGACGAGCCAACTCTGAATTGGTTAAAGATTCCTCCGACAAGAGCATGAGGATATGCTCCTGGGTATTGGTCAGAGCTACCTCGCTAGTACAATGACCTATTAGGATTTCATGCTGATTTTCCGCCTGCAAAATCACCTCGTTCAAAAAAGCATCGATATCCTTAGCTAGCTGTCTCATATCTGACTCCTTTCCTTTTGGACTTCTCTTTTTTAAGAGAAAAATACTATTCTTTGAAAAATTATTTACTGGTTAATTATATCACAACCAAAAAAAGAGTCAAGAAAAAACGTGAAAACCAGTTTCATTCTTGAACTCTTCTATATATTATTATCTATTTGAATGTCTTAACATCTCCATCATAAGTCGCCCAATCTTTGCTGAAAAAGCGTTCATTCAGATGGTAAGTCGGAGCTGGCGTGGGATTGGATAGGAAAGGATCAACTGCCTTATCAAAAGCAAGCCAACCCAACCAACCTAGGTGAATGGTATCCTTAACAAAATAAGGATCCCCTCCATTTTTTGAAAAGTCAGCAATATTAGTGAAACCTTGACTTTCTAATTGGTAACGAATTTTCTCCACTGCATGCTGGTACATATCTTCTCTGAGCCCTGTGTAGTCCATCCATTTCTTATTGACAGGCTGGATGACAAAGAGGACATTAACTTTCGATTTTGCAAATTGATTGAGAACCAACTGTAAATCATTATATTCAGATGATTTTAGGAAACTGTAATTCTTTTGATACCCTTCCCATTTTTTCAAATCCTTCTTAACCTCTCTCGTATAGAAATGATTTTCCATCCCCATATCATTATTGGTCGTATTGGCTTCTGCATCCTTTCGAGCAATTTTTTCTAACTCTTGGTAAGAAAATTGATCTGGAAGATCTTTTAAATAATTTTCCACATGTTCCTTATATTTGAGTTTTCCTCTAATGGAGAACTGACCAAATAGAGAAGCCTGTCTCTCATTGAATCGGGCAAAAATATTAATAGCAACCTGATCAACCTCTGATAATTCTTCACCCTTTGACAGTTTTTGAACAATGCCTTTTAATGCAACATTAGGATTCTGCTTTAACAATCGAATAGCCGCATGCTTTGCAGCAGTGTCACCAGATTGATTTTCCAGAAAAGCTGTCAATTGGTCACTGTTAAAAAATCTCTGAAACGCTGCGGGTTCATAATCAGCCTCCGTAAACCACTGAGGCGAAATTACAAATACTGCCTGCTTATCCTCTATTTCTGGCAAAATTTGCTGTAGGCCAAAATATTGATTTAGAGAGGCTGCTCCTGCTTGACCTAAAAAGTAAGGACGATAGGGACGATGGTATTTCTCGGCTAAAACAGCTGGATGGACACTATCAAATCGAATCCATTCACTGGACCCTAGAAAAGGAATAAAACGCATATTTGGATCTGTAAGAGCCCTTACTTTTTGGCTTCTCTCTTTAAAACTCTCTACACTAACAGAAGCCGCCGAATATTTCTCCTCCGTCAGATTATGGCTTGTTGTACTTGGATAAAAAAAGATGAGTAGAAGAACCAAAAATCCAGCTATGAAGATAGGCCCAAAGATTAACCATAAGCGTTTAAGCATTTTGTAGCTCCACAATACCAGCTATGATTTTATTGGCTGTATTCCAGTCGTCGCGACCAAACTCTGTAACAGGGACACGAATATCAAAACGGTTTTCAATCTCCACAATCAACTCAACCGTTCCCATACTATCCAAGACACCTGCATCAAAAAGATCTTCATCCATCATGTCAGAAACATCTTCCATAAACAACTCATCAATAATTTCAATAACTTCTGATTTGATATCCATATTTTATTTCCTTTTATTTTTTAAACCATAAATCATTCAAAAATCCAGAAAAGATTAAGAATGACAGCATGACGACATGGAAGGTGATAACCATGCCAAGCAACTGAATCCAGCGATTCTCAGGTAGAGCAGCTTTCCCTGCTTTTTTCCGTTCCTTATTGAGCGTTTTTTTCTTACGAATCCAAGCATCATTGATTACCAAGCCTAATCCATGAAAGAGGCCATAGGCGATGTAATACCAAGTTACACCATGCCAAAATCCCATAATCAGCATATTTACAATATAGGCCACACTTGAGGTTACATTGCGATTCTTAAAGACCTTCTTTCTGGTCAACACCATGACCATTCGCATAAAGACAAAGTCACGGAACCAGAAAGACAGACTCATGTGCCAGCGATTCCAAAACTCTTTTAAATCCCTAGATAAAAAAGGCTTGTTGAAGTTAATTGGACTATGAATCCCCATTAAGTTTGAGATTGCCAAGGCAAACATAGAGTAGCCTGCAAAGTCAAAGAAAAGTTCTAGACCAAAGGTATACATAACTGCCAAGGCATAGTGGTTAAAAAAGCCACCTGACTGTAGGGCTAGATTCTTCAGAGGAGGGAGTAAGGTCTCTCCTAAAATATGAGCTATGATAAACTTATATAGAAAACCAAGCATGATATACTTGACAGCCTCTTCCAGCATATCCATCAACTCATCTCGCTCAGGAATGGTCTGATAATTTTCATTAAACCGCTTAAAGCGATCGATTGGCCCGCTTGAAAAAGTCGGCATGAAGAGTAGGAAGCGGAGGAATTCCCAGAGGCTAAAATCCTTAATCACTCCATCTCTCAGCTCGATGATAATCCCAACCGAACGAAAGGTCAGGTAAGAAATTCCCAAAAATCCAAGCAAAGACTGCGTTCCATTGATAGCTGGCTGCACCTTGACAAAGATAATCGGCAGTAGGGACAGAAAACTAACTAGGTAGAAAACCCACTTACCATCCTTACTTTTTCGATAGTGCTTATAGAAAAGCAAGAGCAATATTTCCCAGCACAGATAAATGCCCAAGGCAGCCAATTGATTAGTCTTCCCACCTACCAGCATGGTAACGATAAAGAAGAGACTAACCAATACCTCGTACCAGGCAAAGCGTTTCTTGAAAAAGAGGCCGATAAAGATGGGCAAGGTTGCAGCAATCACATAGACAAAATACTGAGGATTGCCGTATGGCTCTAAATGAGGAAGCTGTTTAAAAAACTCCATCATCTCCTATTTACCTCATTAATCAATCCTTTGATATCAATTTTTCCATTTGGAGTCAGTGGCAAACTGTCTCGATAAAGGAATTTGGACGGCATCATATAAGACATCATAATATCTGTCAAGTCTTCCTTAATGGCCTTGGTAATATCGATATCACGCTCAAACTGCTCACGAACACCATCTTTTAAGATGACATAGGCTAGAAGATTTTGCACCTTGTGGTCTTTATTATAGCGCGGTACTGCAACAGCAGACTCGATAAAGCGAGACTTATTGAGGTTTTGAGAGACATCTTCTAACTCAATGCGGTAACCGTTGAACTTAATCTGGAAGTCCATGCGTCCGCCGTAGAGAAGCAAGCCTTCATCTGTCATGGTTCCCACATCACCTGTGTGATAGGCTGGCAGACCTTCAAACTCAAAGAAGGCTTCTGCTGTTTTTTCAGGATTATTCATATAACCTTTTGAGACGGCCGGTCCTGAAACAATGATTTCTCCCTGTTCACCATTTGGCAGTTTATTTCCTTCCTCGTCAATGATAAAGGTTGGAGAATCAGCCTTGGTATAGCCAATTGGTAGACGTTTGAGATTCGCTAGCATCTCATCTGTCACGGCAACTGCTGACAGGGCCACTGTCGCTTCTGTTGGGCCGTAAGCATTGATAATACGGGCATTTGGGAAACGTTCGCGTAGTTTTTGAGCCGTTTTAACCGTCAATTCTTCGCCATCAAAGTAGAAATGCGTGATGCCAGGCATTTTCTCGCTATTAAAGTCTTCTGACAACATAGCCATATCCGCAAAAGAAGGCGTTGAAGTCCAGATAGCGATTGGCAATGAAAAAATGGTCGCAAAGAGTTGCTTAAAGTCCTGAGTAATAGCTGAAGGAAGGGCAAAAAGCGTACCTCCCAGTGCCAAGGTCGGCGCCCAGTACATGACGGACAGGTCAAAAGAATAAGGTGGCTGAGCCAGCATTTGCGGACGACTTGGCGTCGCAAATTCCTTATCCGTAATCATCCAGTTGGTAAAACTGAGGAGGTTATCATGGGAAATCTGTACTCCCTTAGGCTTACCAGTTGTACCAGAAGTAAAGATAATGTAGTAGTTATCATCACCCTTGACTGGATGCGTAATCTCATAACTAGTCCCTTGAGCAAAGGCTTCTTGAACCTGAGCTAGAGTCATCATTGGCGTAGAAACCTGCTCCAATGGAAAGTCTGAGATAGCAATAATCAAGCTTGGCTCTGCTACTTCTAAAATAGCCGAAACTCGCTCCAAGGCTGAATGGCTGTCAATGGGAATGTAGGCATGTCCTGACTTAGTCAGAGCTACAAAAGTTGCCAACATTTCATATTCTTGGCCACCAAAAACAACCACAGGAGACTTCTCTGGTAAATCCAGTTGGTCGATGGCTGCAGCTAAACTATCCGAATCAGCCTTCAAATCTCCATAAGTGTGTTCCTGCCCCAAAACATTGTAAACAGGATAGCTAGGCTGTGTCTGAGCAAAATGCTCAATGGTTTCAATCATATCTACGATTGCTTTATTTGACATAATAAGGATTCTCCTTCAAGTTAAAATTCATTATAGATAAAGCTTCCTTGACCCTGACCAAGATAGCTAAAAAAGTAAAGCAGCCCTAGAAAGATAAGAAAATACAAGGCTGTCCGACCAAGAAATATGTACAATTCTTTTCTCTGTTTCATCAAGAAAAACCATTCATTTCTGTAATTTTCCGCTAAAATAAAATCAATTTCTTACTAATTTATTTTTCTGCTATTATACCACTTTATAGACTAGTTTTTCAATTGTTTACCCGTCTATTTTCACTACGTTCCAGTAACATTAATTTGTTCCATATGATTCTTTCTAATGATAGCTTGAATGCTTTTCAGTATAAATTATATGGGGCTACAATAAAGTAGGCTCCATACTACCTATAGAGGATTTTTCCACTATAAATATTATAGAGCCTTATCTTATGTCTCACTTTATCGGTGCAGTTCCCTTTATCTAGAGATTTTTATAGTATGTAATCCTAGAATTCACTATAGATAAATTCTTGAATGTTCGAAAAATCGGTCACAAAACAATAAATCACGATGCTTAAGATAACAGTATAGAAAAATAACGTCCACAAGATTAAACGGTGTGTGTTAGTTATCTTAGTTTGCAAATTTGTAAAGTTCTTTTTCAACTTCCATCCATCCTTTCACTCCAACATGCATCACATCAAATAAAAAGTAATCATCATACTCTCTGTTTCCATAGTTTAGTACTGTTGCACCATGGCTTTTTGCAACATCTTCTATTTTTTTGTAAGTGTTTTCCCGCATCTCTCTTGAGACACCTGTGTAGTCATTCCATTTACCATTTACTGGGAAAATAATGACCTCAACTTCAATGCCCAATTCCTTGGCAACTGTCAAGAAGAGTTCCATATCTGAATACTCTGGTGACTCGAGGTAGCTCAAATCTTTATTAGAATTCTTCAGCGATGTATAACGATCTTTTAAATAAGTATTGTAGTAGTTATTATCAACAGCATAATCATTATTGTCTGTTTTCTTTTTGACCTCTTCTACAAACTGATTCGTCATTTTCTCCCAATCATAGTCTGGGGTTTTGTCTCCTAGTGAAGGATAATCTGATTTGGCATGTTTTTGATAAAAAGTCTGTTTGAGCTTAAAGGAATAAATCGCGTTATCTAACTCCAATAATTTTTTATCAACAATCGTTCCTTTCTCATCTATGAAATAACTTTTGTATTTTTTGTAGATGTCATTTTGTTGCTTGTTCCCCTTGGTAATCTCGATAATGCGATTGATTAGTTTTTCTTTCGTTTCCTTACTAATCTTATCATTATCTAGCATATGGAAAATATGTTCCTGAGAAGCCTTGTTCAAAAAGGCATCTTGATGAGTCCCATCTTTTTCAAACCACTGAACCGACTCTATTATAGCCACTTTTCGCTTAGTCATAGATCCTTCAATTGAGCCCAAGGTCGTAGCCTGAATGATGTTTTGTGAATAGCTGGTTCCAATCTGCATGATATTAAAATCGTTGTAGTTAAAAATTTTATTGGGATGATAGTCTTCATTTATCGTTGCAACCAACTCAGATGACCCCAATAAAACCAATGTATTGGGAGTGATATTGCTTGTTAAAATATCTCTACTTTTATACTTTTCATACGAAGTGCTATAGCGAATACTGTTATCCTTTACTTTATAATAATCATCAATCTTCTTGACGTATGTCACATTTAAAAGCGCAAGCGTCGCAATTACGAGCACAAGCGATAGCAAAAATGCTTTTAGTTTAATCATCTAGTTTTATCCTATCCCTTCGATCCGTCCAATCTCTTTTCAAGTTCTTATCTCTTTAAAATCGTCAGTAAGATTTTATAAGGTTCACCTGAAAAGATAAAGAAACCAATCATAACCAAATTCATGGTCACAAACCAACTCAGTAGCTTATACCAATCTTTGTTTTTATTTTTCTTATAAAAATTGCTTTTCTTTTGATACACTTCAAATCCAGCCATCAAGACACCGTGATAAAAACCATAAACAATGTAGCTAACACTAAGGCCATGCCAAAAACCCATGACCAACATATTGACCATATAGGCATAGGTTGCATTGTGTAGTCTATTTTTAAACCACTTTTTCCTGATAACCTGCATCAATACTCTTGAAAATACAAAATCTCTCAACCAGGTCGACAAGGTGATATGCCATCTGGTCCAGAAATCCTTGATATCAACACTCAAGAAAGGTTTGTTAAAGTTCATCGGTGTCTGAATACCTAGAATGTTGCTACTTCCAACGGCCATTAGACTATAGCCTGCAAAGTCGAAGAACAGATACAAGGTATAGAGGTACATATACTTGATTGAGTAAATGACTGTGCCAGTATTATTTAGAGCGAGTAACATCTGGTAAACATAGGTTGATAAAACAACCTTGTAAAGAAGGCCTAGAACGATACGATACACACCGTCACCTGCCAACTCTAGATACTCTTTTCGAGGCATGATCTCGTTTATCTCTTTTAAAAATCTCCTACTCCGATCAATCGGACCAGCACTAACTGTAGGGAAAAAAAGTAAAAATTGCAGGTAGTCTTTTATGCTAATCTTTTCTTTAATCAAGCCATCCAATATCTCCAGCATGATCTGAATGGTCTTAAAGGACATGTAAGAAATTCCAATAAAGGCCAACAAATGCAGAGAAGTCAGGGCAAAGACTTTATTGATTACCAAAGGAAAAATAGAAAGGAAAACCAGTGGTTTCAGCCGCTTTGCTTCTCTCCTCTGTGCTAGAAAAACTAGAAAATATTGGTAAATGACAAAGGAGATTAAATAGACAACCATTGCTCTACTCTTGCCATAAATAGCTCCTGCAAATAAGAGGGAGAGCGCCAAAATATAGTAGTCCTTACGTTTTTCAAAAAAGTTTACCACAAAACCAATCAGTAAAACTACAAATAAAAGAAGGAAAAACTCATTCCCCTCGAAATAATTCATACCAGTCGAACTCCTTTTTTCTTTTTCTCATCTCTTGATTTATATTTTTAGGATTAGTTCCTATCATATTACCAAGGATAGTTAAACTTTATTCATTATATCATAATTTAAAAACTATAAATACTTCGATTATCTAATTTCTTAAAATAAAAAATCAAACTGACTCTTAGTAATGAAGACAAACAATGAAACAAAATTATTCACACAATAAATAAAATTCAAGAACAAAAAATTGATGAAGGAACCGGTAAAGGATTCTGACTTTCTAGCTGAAATAGTAATCAACACCAGTATATAAACTTAAAAAATCAAAACGACCAAAATGAAGTGAGAAAGTGCTCTTTATTCTGGTCGTTTTTTATAAGTTATGTTTATTGAGGTATGGATAATTGAGTTTTAATATCTTAGAAAACTGAGAATACAAGCACGGCCAAGGCTGCACCGATAACAGGTCCCACAACAGGAATCCAGGCATAAGACCATTCTCCGTCTCCCTTGTTTGAAATTGGAAGGATACTGTGCATGATACGAGGTCCAAGGTCACGCGCAGGGTTCAAGGCATAACCTGTTGTCCCACCTAGTGATAGACCGATACCGACAATCAAAGTCCCCACCGCGAAGGTTCCGATTCCTGCTTGAAGGTCATAAAGTCCCAAAGCAAAGATTGTCAATACCAATACAAAAGTTCCTAGGATTTCGCTAATCAAGTTAGAAACTGTATCCTTGATGGCTGGCCCAGTACTGAAAGTAGCCAAAATATTTCCTGCATTTTCTTCTGCCTCATAATGCGGCTTGAATTGCAACCAAACCAAAATCTGACCGAGCATAGCCCCTGCGAACTGGGCTAAGATATAAGGCAAAACGGAAGCCCAAGGTAAATCACCTTTTAAAGCTACACCAATTGTCACAGCTGGGTTTAAATGAGCTGGACTGAGCTTGCCAGATACAAATACTGCAACCGCAACTGCAATCCCCCAACCCATAGTAATCACAATCCAACCTGAGCTATTGCTCTTGGTTTTTGGAAGAACCACACCAGCAACAACACCATTTCCTAGAAGAATCAGGATTAAAGTTCCTAGAAATTCTCCAAATAATTCATTCATCATTTTTCTGTCTCCATTAAAAAGAAGGGGTGGGCGACAAGGAATGCTGCCCTCCACCTCTTTTATTTTTTCTTAATTTTTTAATTCTGCTAAATCGTTGTTAGCGAGAGCTGCTTCGACATCAGCACGGTAAGCTGCTTTTTCTTCTTCTGACCAGTCATAGAATCGTCCCATTTCATCCAAAACTGGCTCAACGATGCTATCCAAACTATCACGCATAAAGAGCATGTGGTTGGTACGACGAAGAAGGAAGTCAACTGGGCTCAGAGCCAACTCATTGCGCATTGCATAGTGAAGTGACAAAGTGTCTGCCAAACTGAGTCCTGGTGCTTGTTCCAAACTATGAGCAAGAGCAAAGACCTTCGGTGCATTTGAACCGTAAAGATTTGCTAAGTAATGAGCTTCCTTGCTATCCAAACCACGTGACACTCCAAGTTGCGCAAAGGCTTCGATTTCTGAGTCCACATTTGCTGGGTTCAATTCTCCACCTGAAACAGGGTAAGTCTTAGAATTGATCAATTTAAAGCTACGGTCAAATTCTGCTTTGAGGATGTCAACCACGCGCTCCATAGCTCCTTCAGCCATCTTACGGTAGTCTGTGATTTTACCTCCAGCAAGGGTCAAGAGACCATTATCATCTCGGTCCAAGCTAGAACCACGAGAAACTGCAGATGGGTCCAAATGTTTCTCAGAGGTACTGCTTTCAAGCTTGCTAACAGCAGCCTCTACATCTTCACGAGTTTTTTCTTTAGAGAGGTAAGACTCAACAGTCGCAATCAAGTTGTTAAAGCTTTCATCACTGATTGTACCGTTATTTCCTCCATTGTAGTCAGAAGCGCTATTGCCTGCGATCAATGGACGAAGACCTGCCCAGCTACTTTCGATATCATCAATGGTGATATTGGCTTCTGGGAAGCGGTTATTGACAATGCCAAGTAGGTAATCTACATCTTCCTGAGTCACTTTTGGATGTTCCAAATCACCTGTGTAGTCTGTATCAGTTGTACCAAAGTAGGTCTTGTTTTCACGTGGGAGAACAAAGACCATACGACCGTCACCCAAACCTGTGTCAAAGTAAACTGGCTGTGAAACCTTGATCTTGCTTGAATCCACTACCAGATGAACTCCCTTAGTTGGACGCATTTGTGAGAATTGGGTTCCCTTATTAGACAAATTACGTACCTTATCGCTCCAAGGACCTGTCGTATTGATAACCAGACGAGCCTTGATTTCAAAGACTTGGTCTGTCAACAAATCACGAGCTACCACACCTGTAATCTTGCCACTTTCGTCAAATAGGAAACCTTCTGCTTTAACGTGGTTGGCAATGAGGGCACCGTCTTGGTTGGCACGTTTGATGTTTTCAATCACAAGACGCGCATCATTGTTACGGAAGTCAAGATAAACCCCACCTCCTACCAAACCTTCTTTCTTCAAGTTTGGCTGGCGTTCCAAAACTTCTTCCTTGCTCAAGACCTTGTTAGCAGCTGGTGTGTTGTTAACTCCTGCCAAAAGGTCGTACAAGTCCATGGCTACTTTGAGACGGAAGAGGCTAAAGGTCGCTCCATCTTCATCGTAAACTGGCAAGAGCATTGGATCTGGTTTTGGAATATGTGGTGCGATTTGTTGAACCACTGCACGTTCAGAAACTGTGTCTGATACCACTTCTACATCAAATTGCTTAAGGTAACGTAGTCCTCCGTGAACCAATTTTGTTGAACGGCTGGATGTTCCTTCTGCGAAGTCCTGCATTTCAATCAAACCAGTATCTAGACCACTAGCTGCCGCCTGCAAGGCTACACCAGCCCCTGTGATTCCTCCACCGATAATCAAGAGGTCCAGGGTACGTTCCTGCATTTTTTTAATTGATAATTCACGTGTTTTCTTTGAAAATTCCATATTTACACACTTTCTAACTAAGTCACTTTATTCTTCCAGTATTAGTCGTCTACTTCCGCAAAGACTTGGGTTGCTTTCACAGCTTTCTTCCAGCCCTTGTAGAGTTGTTCCTTGCGAGATTCATTCATAGATGGTTCAAAGAGTTCTCCTGTCTCATTCAAGAGTTTCAACTCATCCAAGTCTTTCCAATAGCCTACTGACAAACCTGCTAGGAAGGCTGCCCCTAGAGCTGTTGTTTCCAAGTTTTTGGCGCGTGCGATATCGATTCCCAAAATGTCAGCTTGGAACTGCATGAGGAAATTGTTCATAGCTGCACCACCGTCTACTTTCAAGACTTGGATAGCTGTCTGCGCATCCACTTGCATGGTGTCGATGATGTCACGCACTTGATAAGCGATAGATTGCAAAGTCGCCTTGATAAAGTCTTCTTTACTTGTTCCACGAGTTAAGCCAAAGACAGAACCGCGAGCGTTTTGGTTCCAGTATGGAGCACCTAGACCTGTAAAGGCTGGAACGACATAAACTTCATCATTGTTGTGAGAATCACGAGCGTATTTTTCAGATTCTGGTGAATTTTCCACCATGCGAAGACCGTCACGAAGCCACTGAATGGCGCTTCCTGCGATGAAGATAGAACCTTCCAAGGCATAGTAAACCTTGCCATTGATACCGTAACCAATGGTTGTCAAAAGATTGTTCTCAGACAACTGCATCTCTTCCCCAGTATTCATGATGATGAAAGAACCTGTTCCATAAGTATTTTTAACCATACCAGGTTCAAAGGCCAACTGTCCAAAGAGGGCTGCCTGTTGGTCCCCAGCCATACCTGAGATTGGCACTTCTCCACCATAGAAATGGAATGGGGCTGTCTTACCGTAGATTTCAGAGTTAGAACGAACCTCAGGCAACATTGCTTTAGGAATATTGAGGATTTCTAAAATCTCATCATCCCATTTGAGTTCTTTAATGTTATAAAGCATGGTACGAGCTGCATTTGAGTAGTCGGTCACGTGAGCCGCACCGTCAGTCAATTTCCAAACCAACCAAGTATCGATAGTACCAAAGAGCAATTCCCCTTTTTCAGCTCGCTCTTGAGCGCCTTCTACATGGTCCAAAATCCAACGAACCTTGGTAGCAGAGAAGTAAGCATCAATGATCAAACCAGTCTTTTCATGGAATTTTTCCACATAACCTTGGCTTTTCAGTTGTTCAGCCAGAGGAGCAGTTTGGCGTGATTGCCAAACGATAGCGTTGTAGATAGGGAGCCCTGTTTTCTTATCCCAGACGACAGTTGTTTCACGTTGGTTGGTAATCCCGATTGCTTCGATTTGATTTGGTTTCACACCACTTTCGATGAAAGCACCCGCAATAACTGACTGGACTGAGTTCCAAATTTCATTGGCATTGTGCTCTACCCAACCTGCCTGAGGGAAAATCTGGGTAAACTCTTTTTGACTCGAGCTGACCTTTTCTCCTTTTTTGTTGAAAATGATGGCACGAGAACTTGTAGTTCCCTGGTCAATGGCCATGATGTATTTTTCTTGTGACATGTGCTGTCCTCCTGATAAAGATCTTGAGGATGTTTCCTCTTTACACTAACTAGTATACAAAATAAAGCGCTTTCTTGTTTATCAACTTTTTTTAATTTTTTAAAAAATGTGAGGAGATTGTGTGAATTTCACAAAAAAGACCTGGAACAACCAAGCCTTTTAAGTGAATAATAACTGACGAATCCCTGCCAAATCTTCCAAATCCAAGTCGTTTTTTAAATAATAAACTGGTGTCTGTTCCTTCTTATGAATGGGGTTATTGGTAACCAGCAAATCATAATGTCGAGTTCGGTCATAGGCTTCAATGGTGATAAAACGATTGTATTCCAAATACCGTTTCAGAATGGCTGCCATCCTTGAAAAGACAAGAAAACCAGATGTCAAATCCAGACCAATCCGCATATGTTGGCCACCATTTTCAGCCATATATTCTATCAACTGGAGCCATTCCCAGAGAATTTTCTTATCCAAATCCGTCCCCTGCTGAAAAGCAGGTAGAGCATGAAAAATCTCCTCTGCTATCCCCTTAAAATCATGTTCCATCAGCAAATAGGGATGACGATTCTCCAACTGGTACTTGTAGCGGTCCTGTAAAATATAGCCCTTATAGAGATAGACTTGAGCACAAAGCTGACTGAGTTCATAGGTGACATGGTCCTCTGTATAATCACCCAGTAACTCCTCCTTCTTCATTTCTTGAATCAATTGCGTCAGCAAATCTGCCAACTGCCCTCCAAACCCAAGAATATACTCCATAGTATGAAGAGGAAGAATACGATGGGACAAGAGGAAAGAGAAGAATATCATCATCTCCCCATCCTCAGTTCCTAGAGGAAGGTGTTGCCCAGCAAAAAAGGACGGAGCCTTTCTCAGCAAACGAAGGTAGAAAATATTGTCAAAATAGCCTCGCATTTTTTCTTCTATCACTTGAAACTGACAGGCATTGACCCGAAGACGTTGTTGACTGATGTGAGCCCAGAGAACCAAGTCCAATTTCTGACCCGAAGACAAACTTGCACCGCAGATTTCTTCTAGTGTAGCAATCTCCTGCTTTCTCTCTGGTTTCTGCATGTGGCCTTCCCATTCCTGACTCGACCAGACCTTGCGGAAAAGACAGAAATAGAAATAGCGAATCTGATGCTCTGGACCCCGCCAACGTCCATTTTGGATGGATAAGTCAAATTCTGACAAAATCTGATTTAAGCTAGCTAAGTGACGACCAAGCGTAGCCTCGCTAATCATCAATTCTTGAGCCAGCTGATGGGCTAAAAACTGTTGGTGGTAGAGAAGATAAACAAGAATCTGGTATTTAACAGCATTCTCCAAAAACAGGCTCCGGATATCTCTCCCCTTGGTAGTTGCACCGATCGATAGACGCAGATTTTCATCTTCTAAGTGAATAGTCAGCTCTAAGCCACTATCCAAAGCCTTTTCATTAAGCAGGGTGACATATTTGGTTAGGGTTGCTTTTGAAAATCCTGTTTCCTCCATTACAGCCTTGACGGTCGTCTGAGACTCTTGTAATAGAAAGGAAAGGATTGAAAATTGGCCAGATTCGGCCTTTTCCATCAAATCTCCTAAATACATTTGTTACCCCTTTCATTTTCTACCTTAAGCATAGCATAAATCTTAGAAATGCTGAAATAATCTGTTTCTCTTTTTATTTTCATGCTGATTTACTAGTCTATTATCCTAAAAATCAACAAACACACGGCTCCCCCTTTGGGCATTTTTATGCTAAAATAGTAGCTATGGATAAAATTATTAAAACTATATCAGAAAGCGGAGCCTTTCGTGCTTTTGTCCTTGACAGCACAGAAACAGTCCGCACTGCTCAAGTAAAACACCAAACCCAAGCTAGCTCAACTGTAGCGCTTGGTCGAACTCTTATCGCTAGCCAGATTCTCGCAGCCAATGAAAAAGGAAATACTAAACTAACAGTTAAGGTGCTGGGATCTAGCTCCCTAGGTGCTATCATCACCGTCGCTGACACCAAGGGAAACGTCAAAGGCTACGTTCAAAATCCTGGTGTTGACATCAAAAAGACTGCAACTGGTGAAGTTCTAGTTGGACCTTTTGTTGGAAATGGTCAATTCCTCGTTATCACAGACTACGGTACTGGAAATCCTTACAACTCTATGACTCCCCTCATTTCTGGGGAAATTGGTGAAGACCTTGCCTTTTACCTGACTGAAAGCCAACAAACACCTTCAGCAGTCGGCCTCAATGTCCTTTTGGACGAGGAAGACAAGGTCAAGGTTGCAGGTGGTTTCCTAGTTCAAGTCTTGCCAGGAGCCAAGGAAGAAGAGATTGCCCGTTTTGAGAAACGCATCCAAGAAATGCCAGCTATCTCGACCCTTCTCGAAAGTGAAGACCATATCGAAGCCCTCCTCAAAGCTATCTACGGTGACGAGGCCTACAAGCGTCTTTCTGAAGAAGAAATCCGTTTCCAATGTGACTGTAGCCATGAACGCTTTATGAACGCTCTTGCCAGCCTTCCAAGCTCAGACTTACAGGAAATGAAAGAGGAAGACCACGGGGCAGAAATCACTTGTCAATTCTGCCAAACAACTTACAACTTTGATGAAAACGACCTGGAGGAACTCATTCGTGACAAATCTTAATACACCCTTTATGATTGGCAATGTTGAGATTCCCAATCGTACCGTTTTAGCACCCATGGCTGGCGTGACCAACTCAGCCTTTCGTACCATCGCAAAAGAGCTCGGAGCTGGACTCGTTGTAATGGAAATGGTCTCTGACAAGGGAATCCAATACAACAACGAAAAAACCCTGCACATGCTTCATATCGATGAAGGCGAAAACCCTGTTTCTATCCAACTTTTTGGTAGTGATGAAGACAGCCTAGCACGCGCAGCAGAATTCATCCAAGAAAACACCAAAACCGATATCGTGGATATCAACATGGGCTGCCCAGTTAACAAAATCGTGAAGAACGAAGCTGGCGCTATGTGGCTCAAGGATCCAGATAAGATTTACTCTATCATCAACAAGGTCCAGTCTGTCCTTGATATCCCACTTACTGTCAAAATGCGTACAGGCTGGGCTGATCCATCTCTTGCAGTAGAAAATGCCCTCGCTGCTGAAGCAGCAGGTGTTTCTGCCCTCGCCATGCATGGCCGTACCCGTGAGCAAATGTATACAGGTCACGCAGACCTTGAAACCCTTCACAAGGTCGCTCAAGCTTTGACCAAGATTCCCTTCATCGCTAACGGCGACATCCGCACAGTTCAAGAAGCCAAACAACGTATCGAAGAAGTTGGTGCTGACGCAGTCATGATTGGCCGCGCAGCCATGGGAAATCCCTACCTCTTTAACCAAATCAACCATTACTTTGAAACCGGAGAAATCCTACCTGATTTGACCTTTGAAGATAAGATGAAAATCGCCTATGAACACTTGAAACGTTTGATTAACCTCAAAGGGGAAAACGTCGCAGTTCGTGAATTCCGTGGCCTCGCTCCTCACTACCTCCGTGGAACATCTGGCGCAGCCAAACTCCGTGGAGCCATTTCACAAGCTAGCACTCTGGCAGAGATTGAAGCCCTCTTGCAATTGGAGAAAGCTTAAAATGGTTCATACTGCTCTACTGGTTATCGATATGCAAAAAGCATTTGATAGACCTATTTGGGGAGAACGAAATAACCCTCAAGCTGAACATCAAGCATTGAGGGTACTGGCACACTTTCGTAAACACGATCTTCCAGTCTTACACGTTCAACACATATCTGACAATCCCCAGTCGCAATTTCATAACAAACAAAATCAGGTGTTTAAAAGTGGATTTGAACCAGTTACTGCAGAACCTGTCTTTCAAAAAACGGTTAATAGCGCCTTTATTGGAACAAATCTTGAAACATATTTACGAAAAAATCAGATTTGTCATTTAGTCGTTGTTGGTTTGACCCTGCCTCATTGTGTATCTACTACGACACGAATGGCAGCAAATCTTGGTTTTGAAGTCACTTTACTAGCAGATGCCACTGCCAGTTTTACCCTATCTAACAAAAACGGTCAGGCCATCTCTCCTGAGACTATCCATGAGATTAATCTCCTTTCTCTACAAGATGAGTTTGCTCAAATTCTTACTACAGAAGAATTTTTAACCCAAGTACAAGTATAAAATAATCCGTCAACTCTTATTGAGCTGACGGATTTTCTTTGATTGTAAAAATTTAAATACTGAGAGTTATTATTGACTCAAAGCAACACTGGAAACCTTACCATCCGCTCCTGTTGTAATTTGGATGATTTTTCCCCCACCAATTTTGGCATTATACTTACCATCGTCAAGGGTATATGAATAGCCTTTGATAGAGTAGTTTTCCTTCTTGCCATCAGCAGTTTCTACTGTAAATTGACCTCCTGAAGAAACAGTAATGGTTTCGCCATTAGCTCCCTTCCAATTGCCCGCTGCAGCTGAGAAATCACCATCAACCATGGTTAAGACACCCTTATAGCGTTTATTTTGCTCTGCTTGCTTATCTTGAAGTTTGCGGTCAGTTGTTGGATCATAACCTGACTGGTTAGACTGAGCTTGAGAACCTTGCTGAGTTGAAGGAGCCTTAGCAGGAGTTTGTTGACTAGCCGCCTGTTGATTAGACACTTCTTGACCTTGTCTTTGTTCTGGTGTCACTTGTGATGGCGTTGCAGTTGCTGAAGATTGATCAGTAGACGCCTTAGTCTTTTCAGATGAAGCTGAACTTGAGGACTTCTGAGTCTTGCTTTCTTTGTTAGAAGAAGTTGCTTTAGAACTTGATGACTGGCTTGTCTTAGCAGAACTGCTTGCTTGAGTTGTTTCCTTTTTATTTCCACAAGCTCCTAATAGCAAGGTAGAAGCCAATACAGTCGCTGCCATCAATTTGATATAGGTTTTCTTTTTCATTTTTCTACTCCTTTGTAACGCATTTGAAACATTAGGAAATATTTTTGTAATATAATTGTAACACTGAGTTTTAAATATGTCAATGATTTATTTAAACTATTTTAAAAATCTCACATCATTTAGATACATTTACTCCTCCTACTCTTCTATTCGTAGTCTAATAGCAAAAACAGAAAAAAATTCCTATTTTGAGTAATATTTTTAAATCACCCTTGTGTAATCGCTTGCATCTTTAAGTACAAAGGAATATAATAACATTGAAATAGAATATAGGAGGTGCATTCTTATGCTAAATAAGTATTACAAGTATCTTCCTTGGGTGATTTTGGGAGCAATTGGCTCTTATCAATCAGCCGCTTACTATGCGCGAACTGCATTTGATGTCTTCTATCTGACTACAATCTTTATGATTGTTTATATCGCTTTGTTATTTTTACATGAGAACTATCTCAAGTATCGATACAAAGATTTCTTTACTCACATGTTGAGTAATC
This sequence comes from Streptococcus mitis, assembly GCF_003942765.1. Lineage (GTDB taxonomy): Bacteria > Bacillota > Bacilli > Lactobacillales > Streptococcaceae > Streptococcus > Streptococcus mitis_BE. The sequence continues at coordinate 68,285 of NZ_RJNW01000002.1, read as the reverse complement.
CTAAGAAAGATAGCCATCCCTAAAACAGTCGCAACACAAAACCATCTCATGATGGTTCATAAAGAGGTCGGGAACTTTGTCCCGACCTCGCTTTTTATTTCAATCGATAAGTTTTTCTTGGTTTCTTTTTAGGGACTCGTTTGAGTCCGACTTCTTCTACATATTCGCCGTATTTTACGAGAAAGTTATTGCTGACGATTGGTCGACCTGGGTTGATGAGATTGACCAGTTCAGTCCCCTCGTAGACAGTGAACTCCTCCTCCAGCAGATAGAGGAAGGTCGGATTCCAGTCAAGTCGTCCTTGGATTCGTTTGATGGATTCTTGGATAATGGCATAATGGTCAAAGGCGAAAGCTTGCTCGTCCAGCTCCACTCCCTCTAGGTAGCATTTGCTTGTCTGAAAATCGACATCTACGAAAACGACATCCTTGGCATCGTCTCCTGCTTGAACCAGTTCTAATGCACGACTAGGTAAATAAACCAAGTGGGCAATGGTCACTGTCCAGCCCCGTGGGTCACGGCCGGGGGTCGATACGGTCATCAATTGCTCGATTTTTTCTAAAGGGAGTTCGAGGTTGACCTCTTCTTTCACCTCGCGCTGACAAGCATGTGCAGCATCTTCGCCCTTGTCCATAAATCCTCCAACCAGAGCCAAACAATTTTGATAAGGGTGAGCCTTGCGACGAATTAATAAGAGCTTGATCTTTCCTTCGACAAAGCAGTAGGCTACCATATCCACCGTCACACTTGGTTTTTCGTATTGAGGGAGTTCCTGCTTGTAGTACCAAGCCAAAAACTCCTCCTGGCTGGCATGAATTTCAAAATATTCTTTTTCCGTCATCCCTGCTGGAATCATCGTGTCCGTCATTTTACGCCTCCTTACGAACTGCCTTGGTCCATTGGTACCAACCTACTAGACTATTGAGTGTGTAAACCCAGTACATCCCTTGGATGTGTATATTTTCACCCCACCAGAGGTAAATACTAAAGAGATTGGTTGCAATCCAGAAAATCCATTGCTCACGGTAGAGACGTGTCATCAAGAGCTGACCGACACCATTGGTCGCATCGGTAACACTATCACGGAAAGGGCGAGCACTATGGATACTTTGATAAGCCAAGCCCATACCAATCCAGATGATAGCAGTCAAAGCCAAGTACTTGAGCCAATCAAAAACAGATAATTTCTTAGCTTCAAAGTGAGATTCTTCTGCTTTTCCTTGATCATTAATACGATTAGACAGCCAAGCATAGAGACCAATCGGCTGCATGATAAAGAAGTAAACAGTCGTCAAAACTTCACCATAAAAAGTCGCATTCATGGCCAAAACCAAATAGATAGCAGAGTTAATGGCCCCAAAGAGATAATTGCTTGCACGCCCTTCTGCTACCAAGATAACACAGACAATCCCAGTCCAAGATGCAAACAAGCTCATCCAGTCATGACTTTCTGTATTTTGCGTGAATTCCAAGATCAAGGGAACACTTGACAGGACGATGAGATACAACCACTGGAAGAGGCTACGGCCGACAAAGAGATCTTTCCAGAGCAGGTTCATGATTCCTGCAAAACCGATCTTGCGGGCTTCCGCATGGACATTTTTAAAGTTTTCGATAAATTGTGTGATTTTTTCAGTTAGTTTTTTCATATTTTTCTCCTAATCTGCTTGGTAAATGGCATCAATAGCCACTTTGGCTGCTTCATAATTGCCTAGGTAATCCTCAGCTAGATAAACTAGTGGAATGGTGGTTAAATATCGCTCTCTCATCTGGTCTAAATGCTGGGAAAAACTATGACGAATATGGTCTTCTGCCATGGTCATATCTCTAAACCCATCATTGACATAGGAGCCGATAGGTTGCACAAAGAGAATCAAGTCCCATTTTTCCTTAGCCAAGATCGAGACAAAGAGATTGTCAAAGGTTTCTCCTGATAAGTCCCCTTGGTCCTCAGTCTCCATGTAATAATCATAGTAGCCTTTGGTTACTAAAGAGTTTGTGTCAGCAATCACTAGGCCTCGATTGGCATTGCTATCGATTAACTTAGAGGTCTGGTCATACTGCCCCAACAGGAGATAATAGTAATCTTTTGGAGTCAATTCATCGTCGCGAACATTGTTTTTGATCTGGTACTCACGTGCGTATTCCAGACTGACGGGTGCATCGTAATACCTTGCCAAATCCTTGGCTAGAGTGGTCTTCCCATTGCTGGCACTTCCCATAATCAACACTTTCTTTGTAAACTGACGTCGGAAGGGTTGAGCAATATATTTCCAATATTTGCTTGGATTTTCTCGAATCATAGTCGCTGAGATACCAAACTTTCTTTCTTGCAAGACAGTCTCAAAGCCACGATTTGATAATTCTTGCTGGTAGTCTGCCTCTCCCACAAAGAAAATTAGTTCTTGCTGGGTTTCATCATAGGAAATCTCCAATAACATCTGGTCCAGCCACTCCTGCCAGCCCATAGGGTAACGGGGAAGATTGGTTTCATCTAATTTGCAGACAGAGGTCAACTCATCATCACCAAAGGCCTCTCGGATATAGCGGAATCTTTTTTGAAGCGTTAAGCCTACCTGCTCCCCTCTATCTCCCTCATAGCCTGAAACGACAACCCAGACCTGATCACACTGACGCTTCGCTCGCTGAATCAGATCGATATGTCCCTGATGGAGAGGGGCAAAGGTTCCAAATACCACTGCTGTTTTCTTTTTCATAAACGTTTTGCCTTTTTATAATTTTTGATATTTTTATTATCTATGTTTTTATTATATACTATATTTTTATTTTGTCAATGGTTTTTTATTATTTTTTATAAAAAAGTAGCAAAAAAGAATCAGGATCACTCCTGATTCTCCATTTTTAAGCAATATCAAATTTTAAATGACCAGCTTTGACACCAATCTTAAGTGTCTTACCTGCTACTAGTTCTCCCTTGAGAAGAAGTTCTGCCAACTTGTCTTCCACTTCTGTTTGCAGAGTTCTACGAAGTGGGCGAGCTCCCATCTCTGGATCATATCCTTGATTTGCCAACAATTTCAGTGCTGAAGTTTGTAATTTCAAGTCAATACCTTTTTCAGCCAAACTTGCCACTAAAGGTTTGACCATAATCTTCACCACTTCCTGCATATGGTCGCTAGACAGGCTATGGAAGACCACCTTTTCATCAATACGGTTGATGAATTCCGGTCTATAAGCCTTTTTCAACTCTTCAAACATGCGTTTTTCCATGTTTTCCTGGTCAAAACGAATATCCTTAGCCCCAAAACCAACCGTCTTATCATCACGAAGGGCTGTCGCACCAAGGTTCGATGTCATGATGATAATGGTATTTGAAAAATCGACCTTGCGTCCCTTACTATCTGTCAAGACACCGTCATCCAAGACCTGCAAGAGGACATTAAAGATGTCTGGGTGGGCCTTTTCTACTTCGTCAAAGAGGAGAACGGAATAGGGTTTGTTGCGAACCTTCTCGGTCAACTCCCCACCTTCTTCATAACCCACATAGCCCGGAGGAGCTCCATTGAGACGACTGGCTGCAAATTTCTCCATATACTCACTCATATCAAAGCGAATAAGAGCAGATTCATCATCAAAGAGGACTTCTGCCAAAGCCTTGGCCAATTCGGTCTTCCCGACACCTGTGGGTCCTAGGAACATAAAGGAACCAATCGGACGCTTATGACTGCGAATCCCTGACTGGTTGCGACGAATGGCACGGCTAATGCTTGAAACAGCTTGATCTTGACCGATGACACGTTTGTGCAGTTCAGCTTCCAAGTTTAAGTATTTCTTAGCATCAGTCTGAGTCAGTTTTTGAACGGGGATACCTGACAAGCGACTCAAGGTGGTCAAAATATCAGACTCTATCACCAAGTCTTTATAAACAGGCACTTCCTCTTCTTTAGCAATTAGTTGAGCAGCTTGTTTCCACTTACCATCCATCAGGGCCTTGTCAGCTGGACTTAAGCCAGAATCGTCTGCTTTTACATGCTTTGCCTTATTTTGCACTGTTGCTGCTGCTTCGTCCAAGAGATCGATAGCAGAGTCTGGCAAATGGCGACTAGTCAAGTAACGATGAGCCATCTTGACGGCTGTTTCAACTGCTTCATCTGTGATTTGCACACGGTGATGTTTCTCATAAGTCGCCTTCAAGCCTTGCAAAATGATCATGCTGGCTGCAACACTTGGCTCTTCAATCGTCACTTTGGCGAAACGACGAGAAAGGGCTGCGTCTTTTTCGATGTGTTTTTGGTACTCTTCCTGAGTGGTGGCACCAATCGTTCTCAAAGTTCCTCGCGCCAAGGCTGGCTTCAAGATATTGGCCGCATCCAGAGTTGAATCAATTCCACTACCAGAACCCATGATGGTATGGAGCTCATCGATAAAGAGGATGACTTGGCCATCTTCTTCAATATCCTTGATGATATTGTTCATGCGCTCTTCAAAGTCACCACGGAAACGTGTCCCTGCAACGACATTCATCAAATCAAGCTCTAACACGCGCATCTTAGCCATTTCCGCAGGCACATCCCCACTAGCAATACGCTGGGCAAGACCAAGCGCCAGAGCAGTTTTCCCGACACCCGCATCTCCAACCAAGACAGGATTATTCTTTGTCTTCCGACTCAAGATTTGAATCATACGCGATATTTCCTTGTCCCGACCGATGACTGGCTCTAATCTGCCAGAACGCGCTTGCTCCGTTAAATCATGCGTATAGTCCTCGAGACCACCGCTTGGAGTCTGGGGCATGCCCATCATATTGGCCATAGAATTTTGCTTATCAGCTACTGTACGATGGCGTTGGCGTAAAGCCTTGAGGTCTTCACGAGTCCAGCCTGCACGTTCTTCTAGATTTCGACGTAGGGCAGCAATCTTAACCTGATCTTTCTTGTCTTCATAAGAAAAACCAGCTCTCTCCAAGATACGAGTCGCCAAGGCATTGCCATCATGCAAAATCGCATAAAGGACGTGCTCCGTCCCTAGCACCTTAGCATGGACCACTGATGCCACATATTCTGCTTCATCAAAAAGGACCTGCAAACGATGAGAAAAAGGCAACTCCGTAAAGGTTTCATCCTGGCTATAGTCCGTTTCAGTCAGTTCCAAAGCGACTTCTTCTAAACGGTCCATCTCATATGGATAATCATTTAAAGTCGCCCCTGCCACACTATAACTGTGATTGGACATGGCAATCAACAAGTGCCAAGACTCTAGGTAACGAGCTCCAAAATGGCCAGCAACCATGTAGGCACTTTCGATACATTCATTCAATGCTTTTGAATAGTTCATCTTACTTCCCTTTTCTATCTACCTCTTGTATGACCTGTCTTAGCATGTTTGCACGAACAACTGGAGCTTCTTCTCCTAGAACGCGATCCAAAGCTACTGATACTAGCAAATTCATCTCCTGCTTGGTCATCAATTCCTGCTCAACCAAAAGCTGCAGAATATCCTCATAAATTTCTTGACTAACTCGCTCACCAATTGAGTAAAGTAGCTCCCTGAGCATTTCATGATGACTAGAAAACTCAATCCGTCCTATACGAATGTAGCCTCCACCACCACGCTTACTTTCAACCAAGTAACCTCTACTTTCCGTAAAGCGTGTCTTAATCACATAGTTGATCTGACTAGGAACAACCTGAAAAGTATCTGCTAACTGACTCCGTTGCAACTCCACAATTCCAGATTGATCTAAAATCGCCTTGATGTAGGCCTCAATATGATCCGATGTATTTTTAAATCTCATTACAAACCCACCTCTCTCTTTAAACCTTGACTATCTTTGACTATTATACCGAAATTTTCTCATTTTTAAAAGAAAAAGGGCGCTAGTAAAGGATAATCTTCACCAACTCCCTATTTTTCTACTTATCTAAGCCTAATTCTGCCAAGATTTGACGTTTGTAGGCAATCTTTTGGACTTCCTTGTCCTCATCTTCAGACCAATCTAGTTTAATTTCTGAAACAATCTGCCCAGGGCGATTTTTCAAGATATAGATGCGGTCGCTGAGACTGAGGGCCTCCTCGATACTATGCGTGATGATCAAGGTTGTTAGCTGCAACTGCTTGTGAATCTCAAGGTACCAAGCGTGTAGTTCCATCTTGGTCATCTCATCCAAGGCGCTAAAGGCTTCATCTAATAGAAAGAGCTTGTGTCCGAAAAGGTAAGTTCGAAGCAAGGCTACACGCTGACGCATCCCGCCACTGAGTTCATGAGGATACTTGTCCCGTACAGCTGTCAACTGGAAGGTCGCAAGAATTTCATCCGCTCGGGCAATAGCTTCTGCCTCATCCACCTTTTGAATCAAGAGGGGCAGAATAATATTGCCAAGCACCGTCTTGTGTTCCAAGAGCAGATCCTTTTGCAACATATAACTCACGCGCCCCTTAAGATTTTCTTCACCATCAAGGACAATTCTTCCCGACTGAACTTCTAAAATCCCAGCGATTAGGTTAAAGAGGGTGGTCTTTCCAACACCACTTGGACCTAAGATAGAAACCACTTCTCCTGAAGTCACCTGCAGGTCGATGTCCTCTAAAATCCTATCTTGTCCGTAGGCATAACTGACGTGTTCTAGTCTTATTTCTGTCATTATTTCACAAATTCGTTGGTGAAGCCTTTGTCTGTCAAGTCTTCTTTAAGGATACCATTTTCTTTATCCCATTTGTAGAAGGCATTCCAGCGAGCTGCGTCAAATTGTCCCCATTTTTCCTTGTCGCTTGCGTATTCTTTTGACAAGTATTTTTGAGATTCGATGACAAAGTCACGTTTTTCCTTGAGTTCAGGTGCATTTTTGATGAGGATATCAGCTGCTTCTTCTGGATGTTCCATGGCATATTGGTAACCTTTTTTGATAGCTTGGATGACTTTGCGAGCTTCTTCTTTGTTGTCTTTAAGGTAGTCGTTGTTTGCGATGATAACTGGTGAGTAATAGTCAAATTCTTTAACGTAGTCTTTCAAATACATAAAGTTAGCATCTACACCTTGAGATTTGGCAAGAATTCCATCCCATCCATAGTAGATCCAAGCAGTGTCAAATACTCCATTGGCAATCGGTGTGATTGAGTTTGAGTCGTTATTTGGTACTTTTTCAACCTTCTCAAAGTCTCCACCTTGAGATTCTACCAAGGTTTTCAACATAGCAAGTTCAGTTGGATCATTCCAAGTTCCGTATTTCTTACCAACCAAGTCTTTTGGACTAGCTACATTGTCAGATTTACGAGAGATGATTCCTGATGTATTGTGTTCAACAATAGCTGCAACGGCAGTAATTCCTGCTCCTTTTTCCAATTTTTTAGCCATATAGTCTTGGAAATAGACTGCAAATGGTGCCTTACCATTGATAACCAAGTCAGAAGAACTTTCTTCTGGTGGCAATTTCAAATCAACATCCACTCCAGCTTCCTTGAAGTAGCCTTTTTCCTTAGCAACATAAAGCCCTGTGTGGTTGGTATTTGGTGTCCAGTCTAGGATAAAGTCAATTTTCTTGAGTTCTGCCTCTTTGTTGTCCTTAGAAGCAGTTCCTTGACCACAGGCCACAAGTACGACAGCTACAAGAGCTGTTAAAACAGTTAAAAACACTTTCCATGTTTTCGTCATTTTCTTTCCTCTTTTCTTTTTCAGAAACATCCTTTTTCTTATGAACGTTTCCATTTAATAACATATTTTTCACTAATATCGACCAGCTTCATACCGAGAAGACTGATAATCGATACCAGAATAATAATAGCAAACATGGTATCATACTGAAACAGTTTTTTGGACTGAATCATATAAACACCAAGACCCTCAAAGCCTCCCAACCACTCAGATACCACTGTTGTGATAAAGGCGTAGGAGACACTGACCCTCAGACCTGCATAAAAGTAAGGCAGGCTGACTGGAATTTTAAAATGCCACAGGATTTGCCAAGGCTTGGCCCGCATCAGACTAAACAAGGTCAGCATATCCTTGTCACAATGCCTAAAACCATCTAATATGCTAACGATGATAGGAAAGGTTGTCGTTAGGATAATCAAGACAATCTTGGGTAAAATTCCATAACCTAGCCACAAAACTAAGATAGGAGCTATAGCAATGGTCGGGATAGTCTGAACAACCACCATCATAGGATAAATCAGGTCATTGAGCCAAGTCAAACTGTCCATAAGCACAGCCATGAGACAGGCAATTAAGACTCCCAAAATTAGACCTAGCAAAGCCACTCTCAATGTCGCCCAGCTATGGTGCCAGAGAAATTCTCTATCACGAACAAAAGACTGGAGGATTTCAAGAGGTGTCGGCAGAATAAACTTGGGGAGAAGTTTAAGAAAACCTGCTAACTGCCAGATTGACAAGACTCCCAGAAAACCCAATAGACTAATGTGTCGTCTCAGTATACTTTTCAAGCTTCTCATCAATACTTAAAATCTCTCCTACATTTATTTTGACGTTGGCAAAGACATTGTCTGCCTCCTGCCCTGCCACTGCTAGCGCTTCTTTGAGAATGCGCATGAGCTCATCAAACTCTCCTTCCAAGACCGTTTCAAATGGTGTCACCACCATGGTCACTTCTTGAGCTTGCAGATAAGCAATGACCTGATCGATAACAGCTATCCGATCAATCCCCTGTGATAGGGGTAAAACTTGCAAGGCAATGCTTGCTTTCATAACAACCTCCTCTTCTCATTTTCCTTTGACAAAAAGAAAAACCTTTACCATATATGGAAAAGGTGCAGAATAGATTAAGTAACGTTCCCTACGCTGGCATTACCCAGATCAGGTGCGGTCGAAGTTTAACACTTCCTCTCAGACTGTACACAGACTCCCATATATTATATGGACATATGATAGCGCAAAACAAAAAAAATGTCAAGGAAACTGCTTACAGAAAAACATGAAAAAGAGTTTGAAAACAAATGCTTCAAACTCTACATAACTTTTTATTTAGCCTCGTACCAGGTTACCCCTTCATTCTCATCTGCGATGAGGGGAACACTGAGTTGAATAGCTTCTTCCATGGTTTGTTTGACCAATTTTTTCATCTCTGCCAGCTCAGATTTAGGAACTTCAAGGACGATTTCATCGTGCACTTGTAACAGCATCTTAGTCTGATAAACACCTGCAACCAAGGCTTTATCTAGCTGAATCATGGCAATCTTGAGAATATCTGCCGCCGATCCTTGGATAGGAGAGTTGATAGCTGTCCGCTCTGCAAAACCACGAATGTTGAAGTTGCGCGAATTGATATCTGGCAACTCACGGCGACGCTTAAAGAGGGTCTCTACATAGCCCTTATCACGCGCCTCACGCACCACTTCATCCATGTAGTTTTTAATACCTGGGAAGCGTTCAAAGTAGGTATCAATATAGGCTTTGGCCTCCTTACGGCTAATACCCAAATTATTAGATAAGCCAAAGTCTGAAATCCCATAAACTACCCCAAAGTTAACAGCCTTGGCATTGCGACGGTCGTTTGGAGTCACATCCTCAGGGCGTTCAATTCCAAAGACCCGCATGGCTGTCGAAGTATGGATATCTGCCCCCTCTTGGAAAGCCTTAATCAAGTGCTCATCATTAGAAATATGCGCCAAAACACGCAATTCAATCTGCGAGTAGTCCGAACTGAGTAGTACACTATCCTCCCACTCTGGCACAAAAGCCTTACGAATAAGACGGCCTTGTTCCAATCGTACAGGAATATTTTGCAAGTTTGGATCCACACTAGACAGACGCCCAGTCTGGGTCAAATCCTGCACATAGCGCGTGTGAATCTTGCCATCAGCCAAAATCCAGTCCTGCAAGCCAATTACATAAGTAGATTGAATCTTAGCAATCTGACGATAGTCTAGGATTTTCTTAACAATCGGAGCAATAGGAGCCAGGCGCTCCAAGACATCCACCGCTGTCGAGTAACCTGTCTTGGTTTTCTTAGTGTATTCTAGAGGAAGTTCCAATTTTTCAAAGAGAAGCACGCCCAACTGCTTAGGCGAGTTGATATTAAACTCCTCACCAGCCAGTTCGTAAATCTCCTGAGTCAGTTTTTCAATGACAAGCTCATTTTCAGCCTGCATCTCAAGCAAGGTCTCTTTCTTGACCGTAATCCCAGCAATTTCCATCTTGGCAAGGACAAAGGCCAAAGGTTGCTCCATATCATAAAGAAGCTCTAATTGCCCATTTTCGCTGAGTTTTTCAAGTAAAACAGGCTCAGTCTCAACCAAAACTGCAAGCTTACGAGCTAAATGCTCCAATAATTTCTCACGTTCAGGAATGGCCTTCTTGACACCCTTACCATAGAAGGTCTCATCATCAACCAAGTAAGTCTGACCATAAAGACTAGCAATAGTCGCAATTTCATTGTCCTCCACAGTCGAAAGGAGGTATTTAGCCAAACGACTATCAAAAGCAGGCGCCTGTAAATCCACACCAAAACGATTCAAGAGAACTTTGGCCTTTTTAAAATCATAAACTCTCAGAGGTGTTTTTTCTAGAAAATCCTTGAAAATAGGCTCTTGCAAAAGGTTAAGCTTGTCCGTAGCATAGAGCTTATCTCCACAAGACCAGGCAAATCCAACCAAATCATCCGTATGGTAATTCTCACCAAAGAGCTCAAAGTGGAAGATAGACTCCTCACTCAGCATGTCTTGACTGATTTGGTCAACGATAGTAAAGTCCAAACCTTCAGTCATATCAGCTGACGACACATTTAAAGCCTGCTTGAGCTGTTTGAAGCCCATCTCATCGTAGAATTTCCCAAGATTTTCCACATCTGGACCACTATAGACCAAATCCTCCAAACCAATCTCAATTGGTGCCTTGGTATCAATGGTCGCTAGTGTTTTTGACAAAAAGGCCTGTTCCTTATCATTGATGAGATTTTCCTTCATCTTAGAAGCCTTCATCCCATCAATATTTTCATAAATCCCCTCAAGAGAACCATGCTCCAGCAAGAGCTTGATACCAGTCTTTTCACCGATTTTAGTCACCCCAGGGATATTATCCGACTTATCACCCATGAGCGCCTTGAGATCGATAAACTGCGTCGGTGTAATGCCCATCTTTTCCATAAGATATTCTGGCGTAAAGGCCTCAAACTCAGCCACACCTTTCTTAGAAATCTCAACCACCGTATGCTCATCTGTCAGCTGAATCAAGTCCTTGTCCCCACTGACAATGGTAATATCAAAACCATCTTGCTCAGCTAATTTATCTAGTGTCCCAATAATGTCATCCGCCTCATACTGAGCCAATTCATAGTGACGAATCCCCATATGATCCAACAACTCACGAATGAAAGGAAATTGCTCACGAAACTCATCAGGAGTCTTAGCCCGACCACCCTTATAGTCCGCATACATCTCTGTACGGAAGGTCGTCTTTCCTGCATCAAAAGCCACCAAAATATGACTTGGCTCCACCCGTTCCAACAAATGGCTCAACATCAACTGAAAGCCATAAATCGCATTGGTATGCAAACCAGCCGCATTCTTAAAACGGTCCAACTGCTGATAGAGCGCAAAAAACGCCCGAAAAGCAACAGAAGACCCATCAATCAATAATAATTTTTTCTTATCCATACACCCATTATAAAGGAAAGCACCAAAAAATACCATTGGGAAGAGTTCCCTGAGAGAAACTAAGATAATAGTAAAAAGAGAAGGAAGTTACTCCCTCTCTTTCAAACTACGAAATGAATTAGTTTTTACGTTTCACAAATGGAAGGGCACCAAGGAACAATCCAAGAAATCCTAATGATGCAACTGCAGCATTATCTTTACCACCAGTATTTGGAAGTTATTTTTTATCTTCTGCTTTTGCTGCTGGTGCTTGATAAGTATTATCCTTGTTAGTACCTGCTGTTGTAAGAGTATATTGTGTAACTTCGTTAATTGCTGCTTCTACACTATTAACGCCTCCTGTATATTCTGGAGCATCGGCTACAGTAGGAGGTGTTGTATCATTTACCCCACCATTGAAATCAGATTCATTATCTCCAGAAGGAGAATCACTAGGATTCACACCACCATTAAATTCTGGAGCGTTAGGAGCAGTTGGTACTTCATCTGCTTCCTTAGCAGGTTCAGTAGGTGTTGCATCATCACTTACTCCACCACTGAAGTCTTTCAGTTCTTCATCCTTAGGAACTTCTTTTAATTTTTCGATGTAACCTAAAGTTGCGTTGTAATCGTCAGTTAGTATATCGATTGCTTACGCTCTTGTAATGATTCATTAACTTCGTCAAATTTAGCTTGAGCTTCATCAACAGAAGCTTTAGCAGAAGCGACAGAACCTTCTAGTTTAGTTACAGCATCTTGTAATTTATCGATAACATCTTGATCAGCTTTATTCGTTTTAGCTGTTTCAAGAGCAACTTTAGCTTTTTCTAAGGTTTCTTTTTGTTTATCTAAGGCAGCATTTTTCTCTTCTACTACCTTAGCTTTTTCAGCATCGGCTTTTAATTTCTCAGCATCATCCGTCAAGTTTTCAATTGTTTCAGTTAAATCTTCTTTAGCTTTTCCGACTTCAGTTTTTGGAGTTTTAACCACAGGTCAGGTGTGGATCCAGTTTCTCCGGATGTGCTAGTAGATGTAGTGCATCAGCTTTTACAACCGACGGTTGAGACACAGCAAAAACCGCACCTAAAACCGTAACACTAGCTAAGCTAGTCAAGATCATTTTTTTATCCATTTTTAAAACGCCCCTTTGTGGAATTATATTTCTCTCTATTATAACTTTTAATATAGATCAACAAAAACAATATATTAAGTTGTTTAAAAAAATATATTTATATCGACTAGAAAAGAATAATGTCAATATAAACATATTTTTAACTTTCTAATATTACTACGGAAACCTAGATAAGCAATAAATTCTTTATTAAAGAATTTATCTCATGAAAATAGTTCGGATCAAACAAGCTACAATAAAAAAATATATAAGAACGCTTCAAGTAAATATTTAAAATAGTGCTAATTACTTTTGAATATAGTTAAAAATGATAATGAATCAAGTTTTTTAGTTTATTTTTCTTTAATCCACTCACCATTATGATTTACAGTATAACCGTCTACTATTGTATTAACAGCTAACTCACCTGAAGAGTAAGAATAATACCACTTACCAGAAACTTGATACCAGCCCGTTTTCATTGCCCCTGAGTCATCTAGATAATACCAAAATCCTTTCTCCTGTAACCAGCCTGTCTGCATTTCACCAGATGATTTCAAATAATACCAGGTAGAACCATCTTTCAGCCATCCCGTCGCCTTAGAATCATCTGATTTGAAATAATACCAACTACCATTTATTTTCTTCCAACCCACAGTCAATCCATTATTTGAACCATGATTAGATTTATTTACTGATTGATTTTGTGACGAAGTCACTCCCTCCAACTGAATATAACGTCGACTCCCGCTATAAGAAATATAACTCAACCACTTGTAACCATCCTTTTCTATCACCTGATCATAATGAACACTCTCACCTGGAGAATAATATGCAAGTGGAGTTGCATTCAATAATGGTTGATCTTTAATAGGAGTCTCCACCTTAAAATAATGAGTTCCTCTCATCAAAGATGACGATTGACTGGTCACAACATGATTGCTTGTCGAATCTTTTGAACTGCTTGGGACTTCTTTAGAATTGCTTGATAAATCTTTAAAATGAATAAAACCGGTCATCTTGTTTGCTTTTACAATTCGTTTATTATAATTACCTTTATAATCATAGTTATATTCCTCAATTTCTATATTATCTCCCATCACATTTGAAACCCAAGCAACATGGCCATAACCTCCTGCAGTAGACCAAGCAATAGATCCGATAGCTGGTGTATTATCTACACGATAACCTTCACGACGAGCACGATAACCCCATTCACCAGCATTACCATAAGCTCCTGGAAGCTCAAAACCATTTACTCCACTCAAGCGAAAAGCAGCAAATGAAGTACACTGACGAGAATACATCCTCCACTTATCAATACTCTGACTCCCATTTTTATAATAAGCAGGATAATCATCTCCACGAGCATAAGAACTGTTTGCATGAACACTTTCTCCAGCCGACAACATCAGCCCTACTACTAAAAAAGGAACAACCTTTTTAACTGACTTTCTAATAGAAAACCTTGTCTCTGCTACTTTAAATGGTGAAATTTTCATTCTTCCTCCTTGAAAAATAATATAAATCGAAGATTCCCTTCACTTAAACTATTCGGAGAAAAAAGAAAAAGTGAGAAAATTTCTCACTTTAGTCAAGATAATGAATCAAATTCTTTTCTGTAAGGATATCTGAGTAAGTAAAGGATTCAACGTAAACATTAGCTTGTTTATCTCCTTCAACGTTCCCAAATTCAACGATAAATAGGGATGGATAAACCTCAATTAGCTTACCCAATCTATTTTTTTGGCGCTTACGACCATTCTCCAAAGTCATTTCTACGACTTGTCCCTCATGTGCCTTAATTTCTTCTTTGATTTTTTTCATCTTGGCTACATCTGTAAATGCATCTGACATCTTATGCCTCCCTCTTTGAGATACTTGAAAATTTATTGTATTCTTTTTGGAAAATTAATTCCACCGTTCCACGAGCTCCACTACGGTTTTTCTCGATAATAACTTCTACCTTATTATTTGGTATACCTTCCTCTTCTTCACCACCACGCTCATAGTAATCTTCGCGATAAAGAAAGGCAACGATATCAGCGTCCTGCTCAATAGACCCAGATTCACGAATATCAGACAATACTGGTCTCTTATCCTGACGTTGTTCTACACCACGAGAAAGCTGACTTAGAGCGATTACTGGAACCTTCAGTTCCTTAGCTAAAATTTTCAACTGACGTGAAATTTCTGAAACCTCTTGTTGACGATTTTCTCGACCAGTTCCCGTGATAAGCTGCAAATAGTCTATCAAAATCAAACCAAGATTTCCAGTTTCTTGAGCTAATTTACGTGAACGAGAACGAATCTCTGTAATCCGAATCCCTGGTGTATCATCGATATAGATACTCGCGTTGGCTAGGTTCCCTTGAGCAATGGTATATTTTTGCCATTCCTCATCAGTCAATTGACCCGTACGGATAGAATGCGATTCCACTAAACCTTCTGCCGCTAACATACGATCGACTAGACTTTCCGCACCCATTTCGAGTGAAAAAATAGCAACCGTCTTGTCCAACTTAGTCCCAATATTCTGAGCAATATTCAAGGCAAAGGCTGTCTTACCAACCGCCGGACGAGCTGCTAAGATAATCAACTCCTCCTCATGAAGTCCAGTCGTCATATGATCCAAATCACGATAACCTGTCGCAATACCTGTAATATCAGTCGTTTGTTGAGAGCGAACTTCCAGATTTCCAAAGTTAATATTCAGCACATCTCGAATATTCTTAAATCCACTTCGATTAGCATTTTCGCTGACATCAATCAGTCCTTTTTCTGCCTGAGCAATGATTTCATCAGCTGGTTGAGAAGCCTCGTAAGCTTGATTGACAGACTCTGTCAACTTAGAGATTAATCGCCGTAACATAGCTTTTTCTGCAACGATTTTAGCATAATACTCTGCATTAGCAGAAGTTGGCACAGAATTGACAATCTCAACCAAGTAAGACAGGCCACCAATATTCTGCAAATCACCTTGATTATCAAGAATGGTACGAACTGTTGTTGCATCTATAGCATCGCCACGATCGGATAAATCGACCATAGCTTGGAAAATCAAACGATGGGCATACTTAAAAAAGTCCCGAGACTCAATATATTCTCGCACAAAAACAAGCTTACTCTCGTCAATAAAGATAGCCCCCAAAACGGATTGCTCAGCTAAGATATCTTGAGGTTGTACTCGTAACTCTTCTACTTCTGCCATCAGACTTCCCTTCCTTTTACAATCTTGTCAAGAAAGTGTAAATTTACCCTTCTTTCACACGAAGATTGATTACACTTGTGATATCTTGATAGATTTTCACTGGTACATCAATCAAACCAACTGCTCTAATCGGAGCTTGTACTTGAATATGACGTTTATCAATCTTAATTCCAAATTGCTTTTGCAATTCTTCTGCAATTTTCTTATTAGTAATAGAACCAAAGGTACGGCCATCTGGACCAACTTTTTCAACAAATTCTACAACCGTTTCTTCTGCTTCTAGTTGGGCTTTAATTGCTTTTGCTTCTGCAATCATCTCAGCGTGAGCTTTTTCTTCAGATTTTTGTTTACCACGAAGCTCACCTACAGCTTGAGCAGTCGCTTCTTTGGCTAGATTCTTTTTGATAAGAAAGTTTTGTGCATACCCTGTTGGTACTTCCTTAATTTCGCCTTTTTTACCTTTTCCTTTGACATCTGCTAAAAAGATTACTTTCATTCTTCTTTCTCCTTTTCCTTTATTTCATTTAATACAATTTCTGTCAGTTTTTCACCTGCTTCTGACAAGGTTGAATCCTTAATTTGAGCTGCTGCCAAATTAAAGTGGCCTCCACCTCCCAGCTCTTCCATAATCCGTTGTACATTCAGCTTACTACGACTGCGAGCTGAGATAGAGATAAATCCTTGTGTATTCTTCGCAAGAACAAAACTCGCTTCAATGCCCGACATAGCTAACATGGCATCTGCTGCCTTACTAATAACAACTGTATCATAGCATTTCGAGTCCTTAGCCTCTGCTATCAGTACATCTGAACCTAATTTACGTCCCTGTAAAATCAGTTCATTGACCTCACGATATTCTTCAAAATCCGTCGCAGCCATTTCCTGGATAGCAATACTATCGCTTCCGCGCGTTCTGAGATAGCTAGCAACATCAAATGTCCGACTAGTCACTCGTGAGGTGAAATTTTTAGTATCCAACATCATACCAGCCATTAAAACACTTGCTTGCATACGACTCAAACGATTTTTCTTAGAATTCTGGAACTGAATCAATTCTGTTACCAACTCACTGGCACTGCTTGCACCACTTTCAATATAAGTAATAACTGCATTATCTGGGAAATCCTGATCCCTTCGATGGTGGTCAATGACTATGGTTTGGGTAAATAAATCATAAAAATCTTTTGATAAAGTTAAAGCTGTCTTTGAATGGTCTACAAGAATCAACAAAGAACGATTGGTCACCATCCCCATTGCGTCCTTAACAGACAACAACTTTGTAACTCCTTCTTTTTCTAAGAATGAAACAGCTCGTTCAATATCCGGCGACATTTGTTCTTCATCATAAATAGCATAGCTATTTTGAGTCATATTGCTGGCAAACAACTGCATACCTACAGCAGAGCCAAGAGCATCCATATCTAGATTTTTGTGACCAACTACAAAAACCTGATCCACACTACGAATCTTATCTGAAATAGCCGTCATCATAGCACGCGTACGAGTCCTTGTACGCTTGATTGAGGCAGCAGATCCACCACCAAAATAAACTGGATTTTTCGTTTCGTCATTCTCCTTGACAACCACTTGGTCGCCACCACGCACTTCAGCCAAGTTCAAGTTGAGCAATGCAACTTTCCCTATCTCATCATGATTTCCATCACCATAAGAAAATCCCATACTTAAGGTCAAGGGCAACTGTCTCTGTTTCGCCTCTTCTCTGAATGCATCAATAACAGAAAATTTATCATTCATCAAGCCCTCAAGCACCGTGTAGTCCGTAAATAGATAAAAGCGGTCCATACTCACTCGACGAGAGAACATGGCATGCTTCCCAGCAAATTCTGAAACAAAATTGGCTACAAAACTATTGATATGACTGATATCAGACTCCGATGTTTCATCTTCTAAGTCATCATAGTTGTCAACGGAGACAATCCCAATAACAGGTCTACTCGTAACTAACTCAACAGTCGCTTCGTATTCTCCAGACACATCAAAGAAGTAAAGAACTCCAGACACCTTGTCCATATGAACCGAATAGCGGGTCTCACCCAAGGTAGCATAAGAACCTGGATTCCCTACCGATGCCTTGATAATTGTTTGAATTAATGCCACATCAATCTCGCCCACTTCATTAGTCAAAATCAATTCAGCATAAGGATTAAACCATTCAACTTCACCTGACGATAAGTCTAATTTAATAACTCCGACAGGCATCTGTTCTAACAAGGTTGTCAAACTTTCTTCAGCTTGGTGGTTTACATACTGGATTTGTTCTACTTCACTCCTTGAGTAGTAGTCTCTCTGATGGATGAATAGTAAAATATATGAACCCAAAATAAGTAGCAAAAGAAATAGCGTTACCAGTGTATTCGTTACAAAAACAAGTTGCACAGATAGCACTCCGAACGCCACTATTCCTAATATTAAGGGGAAAATAGGACTTACATAAAATTTTTTCATTCCAAACCTCTTGGCACCCATTATACCATAATAACCACCAAAAAGCGACTTTTTAAAAGTGTAATCAGTAATTCTATCAATTATAAGAAAAAGGAGGTTTACAATTTAGTAAACCTCCTTTACACATATTGAAATTAAGATTCTTTAACTTCTAACAAGCCAATCTCGCCATCTTCACGACGATAAATCACATTGGTTGTCTGATCTTCAACATCCACATAGATAAAGAAATCATGTCCCAACAAATCCATCTGTAGAATAGCTTCTTCCAAATCCATTGGTTTTAAATCAATTTGTTTTGAGCGAACAACTCTTGATTGGACAACATTTGTATCTTCCACCAAAGCATCTGTAAATAATTGACTAGTTGCTACCTTGTTTTTATTTTTACGCTCGATTTTTGTTTTATTTTTACGAATCTGACGTTCAATTTTATCAGTTACAAGGTCAATTGAGCCATACATATCTTGAGACACATCTTCTGCACGAAGAGTAATTGATCCAAGTGGAATCGTTACCTCCACTTTAGCAGTTTTTTCACGATACACCTTCAAGTTAACTCGAGCATCCAACTCTTGTTCAGCTTGAAAATACTTTTCGATCTTTTCGAGTTTAGAAACTACATAATCACGAATTGCTTCTGTTACTTCTAGGTTTTCACCACGGATACTATATTTAATCATATGAGTACCTTCTTTCTAAACATTTTTGTTTTTCTGATTTCATTATAACGCTTTCATTTTATTTTTGCAAATTTTTTCCTCATCTTACAAGGGAAAATGTTTTTACATCCTCAGCACCAGCTTCTTCCAACAATTTCTTCACACGATTTATAGTTGTTCCAGTAGTATAGATATCATCTATAAGTAGGATTTTTTTAGAAATAGTGACTCCACTTTTGACAAAGAAAGGAAGTTCTGTTGCCAAGCGTTCTGAACGATTTTTAGAAGAACTGGCCCGCTCTTCTCTCTTCTCTAGTAAGTCTTGAAAAGAGAACCCTGCTGCTTCAACTAAACCTTCAACCTGGTTAAATCCCCTCTCGAGCAATCTTTCAGGACTTAGGGGAATTACAACAAATTGATACTCTTTGTACTTTTTTAACTCCTCACTTAAAACTGAAGCAAAAACTTTTCTTAAAAGGAAGTCTCCATCAAACTTATACCGACTGAAAAAATCCTTCATAGCTTGATTGTAAGTAAAAATCGCTCTATGACTGACCTCAACTCCTTCTTTACACCAAAATTGACAATCTTGACACTTCGTTGACAAACCTGTTTTCATACAGTTTGAACAGTTCTCTTCTCCAATCCTCTCAAAAGTAGAATCACAATCTAAACAAAGACAGGAGACATCATTCCTCAGAAGTAAGAGACTACTAAAAGTTAAAACAGCCTTCATAGTCTGCCCGCACAATAAACACTTCATAGCCCCGCCTCCTTATTCATCTGCTGAATTTCCATAATTGCCTTCTTGATTGAAGCATTTAACCCATCATGGAAGAAAAGCAAATCTCCTGTCGGTCTGTCCATACTCCGACCGACACGTCCTCCAATCTGTATTAAACTAGACTTGGTGAACAGACGATGATTGGCCTCTACTACGAAAACATCTACACAAGGGAAGGTAACTCCACGCTCCAATATTGTCGTACTGATAAGTATTGTCAGTTCTCCTTCTCGAAAAGCTTGTACCTGCTCTAATCGATTTTCTGTGATAGAAGACACAAAACCAATTTTCTCATGCGGAAATTCCTTCTGTAAGACTTCTTTTAATTGCTCCCCTCTCTTAATTTCTGATGCAAAAATGAGTAAAGGATAAGCTGTCTTTCTCTGCTTCTCAATATAAGACTTTAGCTTTGGTGACAACCGACTTTTCTCTAAACAGTGATTAAAATCGAATAACCAGACAGGTTTAGGAATAATCAAAGGATTTCCATGAAATCGTCTTGGCAAACTTAATCGTTTTAATTCTCCGATGCGAACCTTCCTATCTAACTCATCTGTAGAAGTTGCTGTTAAAAAGATTCTCAATCCATTCTCCTTTACACTATTCTTGACAGCATGGTAAAGCATGGGATTGTCAACATAAGGAAAGGCATCTACTTCATCCACTATCAGCAAATCAAAAGCTTGATAAAACTTCAATAACTGATGGATCGTCGCAACAACTAGTGGTGTTCGAAAATACGGCTCTGATTCTCCGTGTAGTAAAGATATCTCGCAAGCAAAATCATCTTGCAGGCGCTTGTACAGCTCCAAACAAACATCTATGCGAGGACTAGCCAAGCATACTGCACCACCCGCATTGATCACTTTAGCTACTACTTGATAAATCATTTCTGTCTTTCCAGCTCCTGTTACAGCGTGAACCAAGGTTGGCTCCCGCTTGTCTACTGCTCGAATCAGTCCCTCTGATACCTTCTCTTGAAAAGGGGTTAATTGACCACGCCATTTAAGAACATCTTGCTTCAGAAAATCCTCCTGCGGAAAATAGTATAAAGCTTGATCACTCCTGACTCGATTCATCAGTAAACACTCCCTACAATAGTAAGCACCGATGGGCAAATACCATTCATCTAAAATAGCACTATCACAACGTTGACAGAAAAGTTTCCCTTTCTCCTTTCTCATTGCTGGAAGTTTCTCCGCCAACTGACGTTCCTCTTTAGTTAATTCATTCTCAGTAAACAAACGACCGAGATAATTTGGATTTACTTTCATACTTCTTTATTCGTAAAAACCTAGCGCTTTAGATGATTTTTTAGTACAATTAAATCATGGAATTTAGAACAATTAAAGAGGACGGACAAGTCCAAGAAGAAATCAAAAAATCCCGCTTTATCTGTCATGCCAAGCGTGTTTATAGCGAAGAAGAGGCTCGTGACTTCATTACTGCCATCAAGAAAGAGCACTACAAAGCTACGCACAACTGCTCTGCCTTCATTATTGGAGAACGTAGTGAAATCAAACGGACAAGTGATGATGGTGAGCCTAGTGGTACTGCTGGCGTTCCCATGCTTGGGGTACTAGAAAATCACAATCTTACTAATGTCTGTGTGGTAGTGACACGCTACTTTGGTGGCATTAAACTAGGCGCTGGAGGATTGATTCGTGCTTACGCTGGCAGTGTTGCCTTAGCTATCAAAGAAATTGGCATCATTGAAATAAAGGAACAAGCTGGCATTGCTATTCAAATGTCTTACGCTCAGTACCAAGAGTATAGCAACTTTCTTAAGGAACATGATCTTACGGAACTTGAGACAAACTTTACAGATCAAGTAGATACGATGATTTATGTTAATAAAGAAGAAAAAGAAAATATTAAAGCTGCACTGGTAGAGTTTTTTCATGGAAAAGTTATCTTAACTGATCAAGGTTTACGAGAAGTTGAAGTTCCTGTAAACCTAGTGTAAATAATAGATAATACAGTGTTTCACTGATATTTTCACCGCTACTTTAATTAGCAACATAAAAAGATGCTTGCCAAGACCTACTAGAACAAAAAGAAAACAGATAGCGTTCTCCTTTACACCTATTTATTAGAATTAGCCTATCACAATCGCTTGAAAATTAACGGCTTAGACCTGTGATATAAAAAAATCCTATCACTTCGATAGGATTTCTATATTTTACAAATGGTATAGATAGCGTTATACTAGAAATATCTTATACAAAGAGGTATTCATATGTCTATTTATAACAACATTACTGAATTAATCGGTCAAACTCCGATTGTTAAACTCAACAACATCGTGCCAGAAGGGGCTGCGGACGTCTATGTAAAACTTGAAGCATTTAACCCTGGTTCTTCTGTAAAAGACCGTATTGCTCTTAGCATGATTGAAAAAGCTGAACAAGACGGTATTCTGAAACCTGGTTCTACTATTGTTGAAGCAACAAGTGGAAACACTGGTATTGGACTTTCATGGGTAGGGGCTGCTAAAGGGTATAAAGTTGTTATCGTTATGCCTGAAACTATGAGTGTGGAACGACGTAAGATTATCCAAGCCTATGGTGCTGAACTCGTCCTTACTCCTGGTAGCGAAGGAATGAAAGGTGCTATTGCTAAGGCTCAAGAAATCGCTGCTGAACGTGATGGTTTCCTTCCTCTTCAATTTGACAACCCAGCAAATCCAGAAGTACACGAAAGAACAACAGGAGCTGAAATACTAGCTGCTTTCGGTAAAGATGGACTAGATGCCTTTGTTGCTGGAGTGGGTACCGGTGGAACGATTTCTGGTGTTTCTCATGCACTCAAATCAGCAAATTCTAACATTCAAGTTTTTGCAGTAGAGGCAGACGAATCTGCTATTCTATCTGGTGAAAAACCTGGACCACACAAAATTCAAGGTATCTCAGCTGGATTTATTCCTGATACACTTGATACAAATGCCTATGATGGTATTGTTCGTGTAACATCAGACGATGCACTAGCACTCGGCCGTGAGATTGGTGGAAAAGAAGGATTCCTTGTTGGTATTTCTTCAGCTGCAGCTATCTACGGAGCCATCGAGGTTGCCAAGAAATTAGGTACAGGTAAAAAAGTTCTTGCTCTAGCACCAGATAACGGTGAACGTTATCTCTCTACAGCACTCTATGAATTTGAAGTGTAGTCTCCTAAATACACTTAGCCCTTATTATAGGGCTTTTTATTTATACCTTAAAAATAGGAACATCTCCCTATAAAGATCGACTGCATAGAAAAAAGGAAGCAATTTGGCTTCCTTTTTATTATTAGTTATTCAAGGCTGCTGCCATTGTAGCTGCAACTTCAGCTTCAAAGTCGTTTGCAGCTTTCTCGATACCTTCACCAACTTCAAAGCGAGCGAACTCAACTACTGAAGCGTTAACTGATTCAAGGTATGCTTCAACTGTCTTGCTGTCATCCATGATGTAAACTTGTGCAAGAAGTGTGTAAGCTTGGTCAACTTTAGTGTTGTCAAGCATGAAGCGATCCATTTTACCTGGGATAATTTTGTCCCAGATTTTTTCTGGTTTGCCTTCTGCAGCCAACTCAGCTTTGATGTCAGCTTCAGCTTGAGCAATCACTTCATCAGTCAATTGAGATTTTGATCCATACTTCAAGTGTGGAAGAGCTGGTTTGTTAACCATTGCACGGCTTTCGTTATCTTGGTCGATAACGTGGTTCAATTGTGCCAACTCATCTTTAACGAATTGTTCATCCAATTCTTTGTAAGAAAGAACTGTTGGTTTCATCGCTGCGATGTGCATTGACAATTGTTTAGCAAGTGCTTCGTCTCCACCTTCAACAACTGAAATAACACCGATACGTCCACCGTTATGTTGGTATGCTCCAAAGTGTTGTGCATCTGTTTTTTCAATCAATGCAAAGCGACGGAATGAGATTTTTTCTCCGATAGTTGCTGTTGCAGATACGTATGCAGCTTCAAGAGTTTCACCTGAAGGCATTGTCAAAGCAAGAGCTTCTTCATTGTTAGCAGGTTTTCCTTCAGCAATAACTTTAGCTGTAGTATTTACCAGTTCAACGAATTGAGCGTTTTTCGCAACGAAGTCAGTTTCAGCATTTACTTCAATAACTGCTGCAACATTACCGTTAACATAAACACCAGTCAAACCTTCTGCAGCAACACGGTCAGCTTTCTTAGCTGCCTTAGCCATACCTTTTTCACGAAGCAATTCAATCGCTTTTTCGATGTCACCGTCTGTTTCTACAAGCGCTTTTTTAGCGTCCATAACTCCGGCACCAGATTTTTCACGCAACTCTTTTACAAGTTTAGCTGTAATTTCTGCCATTTTGATTCTCCTATATTTTTTAAAAATAGGAGAGCCGGGCTAAGCCCCGCCCTCCTAGGTAATTACTATTTATATGAATTAAGCGTTGTCGCCTTCTACAACTTCAACGATTTCTTCGATTGAATCTGCTTGAGCTTCTGAAGCTGCAAATTCTGCTTCAACTGCTGCTGCATCTTCACCTTGACGTCCTTCAATGATAGCGTCAGCCAATTTAGCTGTGATCAATTTAACAGCGCGGATAGCGTCATCGTTAGCTGGGATGATTACATCGATATCATCTGGATCAGTGTTTGTGTCAACCATCGCTACAACTGGGATTCCTAATTTTTTAGCTTCTTTAACAGCGATTTGCTCTTTATGTGGGTCAACTACGTACATCACATCTGGAATACGAGGCATATCTTCGATACCACCCAAGAATTTTTCAAGACGTGCACGTTGTTTGTTAAGAAGTGCAACTTCTTTCTTAGGAAGAACTTCGAAAGTTCCATCTTCTTCCATACGTTTGATTTCTTTCAAACGAGCGATACGTTTTTGGATTGTTCCCCAGTTTGTAAGAGTTCCACCCAACCAACGGTGGTTGATGAAGTATTGACCTGAACGTACTGCTTCTTCAGCAACTGCATCAGCTGCTTGTTTCTTAGTACCAACAAACAATACAACTGCATCGTTAGCTGCTGCATCACGCATGAAATCGTAAGCTTGGTCAGCGTATTTTACAGTTTGTTGTAAGTCGATAACGTGAATTCCATTACGCTCAGTGAAGATGTACTTAGCCATCTTAGGGTTCCAGCGACGAGTTTGGTGACCAAAGTGTACACCAGCCTCAAGAAGTTGTTTCATTGAAATTACTGCCATGAGTATTTCTCCTTTTTGTTTTTTTCCTCTTCTTGACTTCAACTCGCAAAACGACCCAAGGGCAACTGTTTCACAATTCATCAAGAATGAGTATTATCGTTCACACGACAAGTTTCATTCTACCATACTTTTTCAATATTTTCAAGCTATTTTAGTAGATTTTTAAAGTAGATAATTTCTGCCAACTTCTCAAAGTAACTTCCACTTGGAAGGCCAAAGTGGAAATTAGTTTGGGAATTTAGCATTAAATTACTAATAAAAACTCTAAATTTAAAGCATCCCAACATATACTGCTGGGATGCTCTAATAGCTAAATTTTTTAAAATTTAATATAGTGGCAAAATCATTAGTTTATTTTATCTACTTCGAAGTTTCTTACGAATTTTATAAGCTAGATTAAACAAAAAATATAATGAACTAGTTGGATAATTAAACTCACCAGCAAATTCCTCAATAGTAGGATTAAACTTAGATTTAAAGTTAATTAACCCACCCTCTAAATTGTTTTCAATTCCACCCATATTATGAGTCTCAGCCCCTCGTTCAAAAGAATGTTGTGCTGTCTCAAACCATGTAGGAATAGCAGGTTGATAGTGTCTAAATTCTTCATTCATTCCAGCATATAAGTTCTCAGAAGTTTTCCCAAATTCGATAGTTAAAGTACCAGACAATGGGACAATACTATCCCCTCTGTTAATATGGTTCTTAAGAAAAGAAATTTCTTCCTTTAATCGTTTTCTCTCTTGCTGATTCTCTTTTATTTTACCTTCTTTCGTTTTATCTGTAAACTTCTGCGCTGTTTTTAGATTCTTTTCGAATTGTTGCTCAACTTCTTTCAGTCTATTAGGTAGATCTAAATAGCTCAGTGTGATAAAGGAGTGATCAGGATAAGTATCCAGTAACTTCTGATAATAATCTTTGCCTCGTAAACTGATATTCTTGCGAGACTCTGTTTTCTTCATTAAAAATGAAAATTCATCTAATAAATCAAGTCCACCAAATTTTACTTCTAATCCTTTATTTCTTGCAGTTCGGATGGCCTGTCTAGTAGACTTAGAAAGTTGATCCAGTGAGAAATTTTCTTTATGAATATTAGCTTGAAAACGTGGTTGTATATTTTCTGCCATATCCTTTGTTAAGCCTGTCCAATAAACTTTATTTTTTTTCAGTTCTTCGACAATTGCTAAAGCCATAGAATTTTGGACAGTTTCTTGGTCAATAAGACCTCTACTGATAAATAAACTTGGGTCAAATTTAACCATTATTGCATGGCTTTTTTTAGCAAGTTTTTTCAACGTTAAAAGAACAAATTTCAGAAGTTCTTTATCTTCATAGTCAATTACTGGACCTCGTGGAATATAAAACATAGAAAGTCCTAATGGTAGCGGCTGAATTAAGATATTTGCTACTCCAACTAATTGATTATCTTTATAAAAGCCAACTCTCTCGTTCCCCCAAGTATCCTTTATCTTGGACCAATCACTACTCTGTAATAAATTTCCTTGAGGATGATTTTCTAAAAATAAATCCCACTCTTTAGCATCAACATTTATTTTATACCTAAACATAACTTCAACACCGACTCCCTTAGAAACCATTTTTTATTAACATGCTACACTCGTACTAAATCTCTACATTTCATTTTACTTTAATTAAATAATTATAAAAATAGAAAATAAGTTCAAGTAATTATATAATGAAATTAATTTTTCCAGCACTATACAAAGGGTGAGATTAATAAGATCTCACCCTTTGTATAGTAATAATCAGTATATTAGTTTGGATAAATGTATCTTACAGTACCTCTTGATGCTGTCGGATTAAACCATCCACGATAATTTCCGATTGGTTGAGTTCCACTTCCATCATAGTTACACTCAGAAACTTGAATACGAGTTGATGATTCAACTGCTGTAACAACTGCTACGTGACCGTATCCTCCATCATCCCAACATGCAATCGCGCCAACTTGTGGTGTAGAACCTGTACGGAAACCTGCAGCTGCTGCACTTGCAGCCCATTGACCACCATTACCCCAGTAATCACCAGCCCATGGTGCTAAAGTTTTTACTCCCCATGTACATTGACCTACAGGATAGCTTGATGCATTTGTACTGTATGTCGGATGTTGTTTCACTGGTGCAGGAGTATAGCTTGTTGATTCCGCTGAAGCACTACTTGAAGATGATTCAGACGAACTAGATGACGAAGAAGTAGTTGATACTGCTTGAACTTCTGCTGTAAAAGTTGTATTCCCAGAAGCAACGACTTTTTGTTGTTGACTTGCTTGTTTAGCTTTATAAGCTGCTTCTGCTTCTGCAGCTGCTTTAGCTTCTGCTTCTGCTGCAGCTTTTTTCTCAAGTAAACTTGCTTTTTCATCCTCTGCAGTAGCCTTTTCAGCAGCAAGATTCAATTCTGCAGCTTTCAACTCAGCTTGTTTTGTAGTTAATGATTGAGCATCATCAGCTAGTTTTTGCTGATTTGCAATAACTGTATTAATTGCATCATTGTTTGCTACTTGTTTTTCAGAAATAGCTTTTTTATCTGCTTTTTGTTGTTCCAACATTTTGTTGTTTGCAGATACGATTTCACTCATTG
This sequence comes from Streptococcus mitis, assembly GCF_003942765.1. Taxonomy (GTDB): domain Bacteria; phylum Bacillota; class Bacilli; order Lactobacillales; family Streptococcaceae; genus Streptococcus; species Streptococcus mitis_BE. Next base: position 40,723 of record NZ_RJNW01000002.1, on the reverse strand, counting down.
CAGCAACACGTGAAATAGCTTCTGTAATTGATTTTGAGTTTACAATTGTATTAATGTAATTTGTTGCAGCTCCATTTGTTTGAGCACTACGAGCTTGTTTTTGTAATGAATCATTGCGAGATACAATATTCTTAGAAAGTTCTGTAATTTCACCCTCAAGCTTTTTAGATTCTTCTTGTAGTCTATCATTTTCAGATTGCAAGTTTGATTGCTCTGTTTGAATAGCAGATACTTGCTCCTGAACTTGATCAACTTGTTTTTGGGCTTCTTGTTGTTGTGCTGTTAAGTTGCTAATTTTATTATCTTGAGCAGCAATTTTGTCATCAGTAGTTTCTGCATGCGCAGTTGTTAAAACAGCTGCTTGAGAAACCATTACTGTACTTAGTAAAAGTGACGCTAAGATTTTTTTCTTCATATTTCGTAGATACTCCTTCTTTTAAAGACATTACTAGTATACCAAAAAAAGGCCTAATGAATATTACGCCTTTGTTACATTTTTATTTCTTTCTTATAGGTAAATCTTTTCAAAAATAAACTGAAAAATAATCATCCATATAAGGTTCAAAATCATTGATGGTACTAAACTATAGACTATAAACAAAGACATACTATCCACAGTTAAACCTACCACTAATGCAAGTATATATGCCCCCATCTCAAATAGAAAAGTCATGACAATAATTGCCAACATTCTCGTCCAACGATTCAACAAAATAATGCTATTAAATTTATGGAGAAATGCCCCCAATAAGACGAATAGCAGAGTTGCAATCCCTATCAAGTGGAAAAAGTAAATGTCATAAACCAAACCCACTACAAAACAATAGGCTAAATAGAGATACTCTGATACTTCAATCGTCTCAAATAAGAGAAATAAAAATAGAAAATGACTAGCTAACTGCACATGGGTAAAGAATGAACCCAGAAGCTGGCTAATATGGGCATCAATTAGAACAAAGAAAGGAAGCAATAAAAATACTCCAACTCGCTTCAACTGTCTCATTATGAATTCCCCACTAATTCTATCACACTCACATTATGAGTATCTGCACTCAATTTAACAGTTACTTCTCTTGTCAAATAATCTGCACTATGCGTTGTAGCAACCACTTCACCAACAGGAATATCAGCAACATTAAAGTTTCCTAATCCACCAGTGGTCACCTTATCGCCTGCACTAATATCGCTACTACTATTTAATTGGCTAATTTTAAGAACTTCATTTTCTTTATCATAGCCAACAATAATTCCATAAATTGTAGTAGAACCATGTTGAATTTTAACAGAAATCTTATCAGCATTTTCCGTATTTGTCAGAAGGTTGACCATAGTAGAGTTCTCCTCCACTTTTGAGACACTCCCAATCAAGCCACCATTTGCAATGGCTAACATGTTCTCAGAAGCCCCTTTTGATTTACCTGCTTCCAGGGTCAATTCCTGCTTCCAAGATACCGGAGAACGCATAATAACATCTGCTGCTAAAATCTTTGTGGCTTGCAACTTGGACTTCATATCAAGCAATTGACGCAGTTGTTCATTTTCCGTCTTTAAACTTCCCGCCTCATTTGATTTAACTTCTAATTGGTAAATCTGTTTCTTCAAACTTTCATTTTCGTTATATGTTCGTGTCAAATGAGCCAAATCTGATTTGACAGAATCAAACCACTGAAAAGGTTTTTGCACAACCCTATCAACCAATGAGATTCCATCTCCTAATTTTGTCACAATTGTACTTGAATAAGTCGTCGCTAAAAGAGCTGACACAAGCAGAACAGTGACAAAAACAATAATGACATATTTTGATTTTTTAAAACGGTTCATATCCCTACCTTTATATCAGAAACTGTTACAGTAATTTTTTATCAATTCCTGAAAGAACTAAGATTTTAAGAAAAATAAGCAACAACCAAGTCCGAGAATAACAAGAATAGTAAGTGTATCCTTTCGAGTCCATTTCAGTTGTCGGTATTGACTTCTGCCTTTTCCCCCCTGATAACCGCGCGCTTCCATGGCAATAGCCAAGGAATCCGCACGTTTTAAACTTGTAGCAAAAAGAGGAATCAAAATGGGAATCATAGCCTTCACCTTTTGAACGATGCTCCCTTCTCCAAAATCAACTCCACGCGCTTTCTGTGCATTCATAATCCGCGTCGTATCATCCATCAAGGTCGGAACAAAACGCAAACTCATAGATAGCATTAAGCCAATTTCATGAACTGGAACTTTCACACGCTTTAAAGGTGCTAATAAAGCTTCAACAGCTGATGCCAAACTTAAAGGCATGGTCGTTAAAGTTAACAAAGTTGAAAAGAAAATAATCAATACAAAGCGACAAAAAATAATTCCAGCTTGTTGCAAAGCATAATCTGTGATTCTCACAAATGAAAACTCAAATAAAACATTCCCATTAGAAATGAAAAACAGTTGAAAAATAGTTGTGAAGGCAATCAAGAAAAACATAGATTTCAAGCCCTGAATAAAAAATGAAAGAGATACTCCTGACAAGGCAATAAAAATCCCTGTCGCTATAAAAAGAATTAGATTCGTCAAGGGATTATTAGCCCAAAAAACGATTAAAATCAGTAGCATCATAGCAAGCAATTTGCTACGTGGATCCAATCGGTGAACAATCGAATCCCCTGGGATATAACGCCCCAAAATCATACTATCCATTTAGCGACTCCTTGAACTCCTCTATCTTAATCGGTAATCGTTTAAATGACACGCCTCTATCAGCCAATCGTTTACAAAAGGCCGTAATTTTAGGTACTCCCAACTGCACTTCTTCCATAAAGACAACATCTTGAAAGATATCACTTGGTTTACCACCCTTAACTAAACGTCCCTTTTCCATCACATAGACTTGACTTGCATATTCAGCAACATCATCCATCAAATGCGTTACCAAGACAATGGTCATCCCTGACTGGTGGAGTTTTTTGAATAAATTCATCAGATCTTTTCTTCCCAGGGGATCTAGGCCTGCTGTGGGCTCATCTAAGACTAATATGGCTGGTTCCATGGCAAGTATGCCTGCAATGGCCACACGTCTCATTTGTCCACCTGATAGCTCAAACGGGCTACGATTAAAAAGTGATTCATCAATTCCAACCAGAGCCAGTTTCTCACGAGCAATCTGCTCCGCATCTTCTTCAGAAACTCCAAAATTTTGCGGTCCAAAAGCGACGTCTTTCAAAACCGTTTCTTCAAAAATCTGATTTTCAGCAAACTGAAATACCAAACCAACCTGTTTTCTAATTTGCCGAATATCTTTATTTTTAGAAGTCGAAGTGATTAAGATATCAAAAACTCGCACACTCCCTTGACTTGGCACCAATAAACCATTTAAGAGTTGCAAAATAGTTGATTTACCACTACCTGTGTGGCCAATTAAAGCCGTATAAGAACCATCTTCAATCGTCAAAGAAACATCTGACAAAGCTGTTGAAGCTAAGGGAGTCCCTTCTTGATACGTAAAACTCACATTTTCTAGAGCAATTCCCATAGTTTATCCTCTAGCTCACTTTCTGTCAAATAATTTTCAGGCAAATCATAGCCATTCTGGCTCAAAGAATGTTTTAATTGATTAGCAAAAGGATCGTCTAATCCAATTTGATCCAAATCATTTCGTGAGAAAAGTTCTCTTGGGCTACTAGTTGATTCAATTGACCCTTTTTTCATGACCAACACACGATCACTCATGGCGACTTCTTCCAAATCATGTGTAATGGAAATGACCGTCATATCATAGTCTTTCCGAATTCCTTTTACTGTCTCAATCAGTTCTCTACGTCCCTCAGGATCCAACATACTCGTTGCTTCATCTAAGATTAAAATAGCTGGTCTTAGGGCTACAACACCTGCAATAGCCACACGTTGCTTTTGGCCACCTGATAGACGTGCTGGCTCTCTCTTTTTAAAGTCCAACATGCCAACCAAATCCAGAGCTTCTTCCACTCTCTTTCTCATTTCTTGACGAGAAAGTCCCTGATTTTCCAAACCAAAGGCAACATCATCTTCAACAGTCGCTCCAACAAATTGATTATCTGGATTTTGAAAAACCATACCGATTTGACGACGTATGCTCCAAACATTCTCCTCAGTCAACTGTTGGCCATTGATTACAATCTCTCCGGATTCTGCTTCCAGTAAGCCATCAATTAAGCGAACCGTCGTTGATTTACCACTACCATTATGCCCTACAATCGAAAGCCATTCTCCACGTTTCACGTGAAACGTAATATCCTTCACATCATAGTATTCCTGACTTTCCTTATAGCGAAAAGAAAGATTTTTTACATCAATTACTGATTTCATTTCGAACCAAATGTCCCTTTAAATACATAGGCACTACCCTTGAAATAATCATAACCAGAGTAGATAGTGAAAAACAAGGCTACATAAAGTAGAACTTGACCAAGCAAAATCCAATGTAATAGCAAGAAAACAATGGCAAACATCTGACTAAAAGTTTTAATTTTTCCAGGCATTGCTGCTGCTAAAACTGTCCCACCAGTTTCAACTAATAAAAGTCTTAAACCTGTTACAGCCAACTCACGACAGATGATCACTGCAACAATCCAAGCTGGAGCCATACCTAACTCAATCAGCATAATAAAAGCAGACATAACTAGTAACTTATCCGCCATAGGATCTGCAAATTTGCCAAAATTACTGACCACATTCCATTTACGAGCTAAATATCCATCTAAATAGTCGGTAATACTGGCAATAGCAAATATAATAGCTGCTACTATATGACTTTCTAGCGAATTTCCTATCGTTAAAATAAAGATAAAAATAGGTATAAAGAGAATTCGACCTATTGTTAAGAGATTGGGAATTTGTTCTTTTTTCATTCGTTTTTCCTTAATTTCTAGTAAAGGTTACAGTGATTTGTCCAGTTTGAGCTGTTAATTTCGATAAATCAACAGTCTGATTATCTACTGTTAAAGCAACACCTTTGACAACACCTAAAGTAATGGTCACAGGATTTTTTGTTGAAACTGTTGTTTCTGCACTTTTATTATCCGGTGATAAGGTCACACCACCCTCAAGCTCACTTTCTGAAACACTAACCCAACTTCTAGCATCTGAAACCGATAATTGCAATTTTGCGGTTTCCTTACTTGTTTTATAAGCGATTTCTACATAATTTCCTTCACCTGATACACTTATAACTGGTTCAATATTCGAAGAGCTACTTGATGAACCACTACTTGAAGATGGAGTTACAGAACTAGTCGAACTTGTTGCTTGGACTACACTATAACTAGACGTAGATGAATTCTCCGGTTGAGTCTGGAGATAATTCCAAACATAATAAGTCACAAAAATGACAATCGATAGGGCAAAGAGTATAAAATAAAATAAAGGTAAAAATGATGTCTTATTTTTCTTACTGGAACGTCTCCTGCCTGTCAACTCGTCTTCATCAACATCTACTTCCTCATACGTAATCATGCTCCCAGAATCATAAGCATCCAAGACAATTCTCTCATCAAGCTCAACTGCCCACGCATACTTTCGTAAAAAAGAACGAGTATAAAATGGACTAGGAAGTTGATCAAAATCATCAGCTTCCATCGCCTCCAACATATCCAACTGAATTTCTGTTTTTTTGTGTAATTCTTCTAGAGTCAACCCTTGGTTGGTTCTAGCTAAACGTAAAACCTCACCAATTGTTTTTTTCCTCATACTTGTCATTCCTTCTTTCTAGTGTCTATTATGATAGGTTGCTACGATGGGAATATTGTAAAATCAACTATATCACCATCATCTATTAAATGATGTCCAGCATCAAGGACATCCTCTAAATTAATTTCCTGTAAAATCTTTGGTAAATCAAAGATTGTCTCACCCTGTCCAAAAGCATCATATTGCGTTGCAATAAATTCAAGAGAGTTCATGCTACTGAAAAATTCTCCAAACATTTCTCTTTTTATAATATCTAAATGATCCTCTGTAATATCTGAATCCTTTGTAAAATTACGAATAGCCTTCCTAAACTGATGAGATAAAGCAACTGGCTCTTTTGTATCCATTGTCAACATAACAAAATGAAAGCGACTTGTTACTTCAACTTCCAGAGATAAGGACGCATCAATTTTACCTGATTCATATAATTTTTGAAAACGATCCGAAGTCCAACCAAACATCATTGCAAACAATAATTTTAATAAAATATGATGTCGATAGCAATCCGCCTCATCAACTTCTCGATTACCTCTAATCCCAATCGCTAGTTTAGGAGAAGACACTTCCATTCTCATACTGTCTGTTTGCTTTACAGCTTGTAAAACAAACTTTTCTCTTGCTACTTCCTGAACATCTAAATCTTCCAGTTCTTTTTTTTCAAAGTAGTCCTGTACTTGATCTACATCAAAATTACCAACTAAAAACAGAGACATGTTTACAGGTTTGTAAAATCTTGTAAAATTTTCTTGCAAATTAGTTAGATTAATTTGGGAAATTGACTCCTCACTTCCAACTATATCAGTTGCTAAAGGTGTGCCAGGATACAAATTCGCTAAAGTTGAAAAGAATAAACACGAATCTGGATCATCTTGATACATTTCCCTTTCTTGCTGGATAATATCCTGCTCTCTTAAAATGGAATCTTCAGTAAAATGTGCTGATATTACCAATTCATCAAGTAACTCTAAATTTTCTAAAAAATGATCCCTTGCTGAAAAAAGATAGCTTGTTTTTGTAAAGCTTGTAAAGGCATTACTATCTGCACCTAGACTCGTAAAAGCTGACATCAAATCGCTAGAATCTTCTCTTTCAAATAATTTATGTTCAAGAAAATGAGCAATTCCTGCAGGATGTTGTTTTACACCTTCGTCAACTTCTACGACAAGCGTATCTACCGAACCAAACTGTACAGTTACACTCCCGTAAACCTCTTTAAATCCCTTTTTAGGCAAAAGAGCAACTGTCAATCCATTTGACAAACGAGTTCGATAAACTATTTCTTTTACAGCTGGATAGTATTTTTCTTCAAAAACAACCTTTGTCATTCTATTCCTTCCATAAAGTAAATCGCTTGTAGTTTCACATTATTAGCTGCTCTACAAATAGCATCTTTGTCAACTTGCTCGAGTTTTGTAATCCAACTTTTAAAGTCTGCTGAAGATTTTCCAAGTAAGGCATTTTGATAAGCACGTTCAATCAATGAAGATTGATTATCTTGAGAAAGTAACAAAGACCGACGAATCATTTCCTTGGTCTGCTCTAATTCAAGTTCTGTAAAATATCCTTTTTTTAAATCAATCAGTTGATTATTCATCATTTTACGAGCCTGGTTCCGATTTTCTCGATTGATACCAGCATACATCCTCAAGAATCCACTAAACAAATCAAGCTGACTTGAAATAGTATAAGCCAATCCAGCATTTTCACGGACATTTGTAAATAGTTTAGAGTGAGCAAATCCACCAAGTAAACCATTCATTACAATCATGGGTAAATGTTGCTCATCACCATATTCAGAAGGGCAATGATAACCTAATTCCAAAATGGATTGTCCCACATTTTTCCGAACCATACCTTCCTGAAGGATATTGGAATAAAGTTGACAATACTGAACCTTCACATCTCCTTCTCGACCTTTAAAACCAAATGATTCTAATACATTTTGAATTTCAATCTCATTAAAATCACCTAAGAAAAAGAAATCTATTCGATCATTGGCCAAAAATTCTTGGAACCAAGAATAAGAACTCTGTGGAGTTTCAGCTAAAATACGATTTCGTAAATCACTGTATTCCAATTGGAGACGTTCATCATGAAAAAATAATTTATCTAATTCTTTATGTGCAAAAGAAAAAGAATCATCCATATCAGCTGCTAAACTTGCTAGCAATTGCTTTTTCTCAATTTCAAATAAGGCTGGATCAAATCCATTATCAACTACTACGGGTGAGAAAAGAGTCTCTTTTACTAGTTCCAAAACCTGAGAAGTTAGCACATTTTTCTTACTTAAAAACTCATCACGAACATAGTTAAATGTCAAGTCTACAATATGACTTTGCCCTCTTCTAAAACAATTGGTTGACATATCTGTACCGTATAGACTGGCCAAGTGTCTTCTCAAAGCTTGAGAAGTGGGGTACATCTGGTTGGACGTTTCTAGCATACTCGCACTCAACATGCGACCTGCAATCGTATCGAGGGATAATGGAGCGGTAAAACGCACGGTAATTTTGTTCGTTTTAAACTTTTTTGATTGGATAAAATGTGTTGAAATTCCATGCACTAACTCCATGACTTACCTCCTTATATACAGACTTCTATTATATCACGAAAACCTGAAATTTTCTTGTTCTCTGTAACACTTTTGAAATAAAAATCGCTTACATTTCTCCCTGTTTCTCTCACTATTTTTAGGAAAATATGGTATAATACCAAAGATTGAGGTGAATTATGGAATACAAATTATTTGAAGAATTTATTACCCTCCAAGCACTACTCAAAGAACTTGGAATTACACATAGCGGAGGAGCTATCAAATCATTTCTCTCTGAACATTCTGTTTACTTTAATGGAGAATTAGAGAGTCGTCGTGGTAAAAAACTTCGTATTGGCGATAAAGTTGACATCCCTGACATAAATATTGACATCTTGTTGACACAACCTACTTCTGAGGAGCAAGAGGAGTATCAGGCTGATAAAGTTGAAAAAGAACGAATCGCTAAACTTGTCAAGGAGATGAATAAAGGAGTAAAAAAAGACAACTCTAAACCTACTTCATCGACCAAAAGCAAACAAGCTCCACGATTCCCTGGTAGATAATCATGTGGCTACAACACCTATCTCTCAAGACTTTTCGTAACTATAAAGAGACGAAAATAGACTTTAACCCTAAATTAAATGTCTTTTTAGGACGCAATGCGCAAGGTAAAACAAATATGTTAGAGGCTATCTATTTTTTAGCCTTAACACGTAGTCATCGGACTCGAACAGATAAAAATCTCATTCATTTTGACGAGGAACAACTTCATCTTTCAGGTCTTGTTCAAAAACAAACGGGATCCATTCCTCTCGAAATCGAACTAACACAAAAAGGGCGTGTGACAAAAGTTAATCACTTAAAACAGGCACGACTTTCAGATTACGTAGGACACATGAATGTTGTCTTATTTGCTCCGGAAGATTTACAACTAATTAAAGGAGCACCTTCAGTTCGACGAAAATTCATTGATATGGAGCTTGGACAAATTAAGCCCATCTATCTATCAGATTTAACCAATTATAACCATATCCTTAAGCAAAGAAATACCTATCTAAAATCAGCTCAAAAAATAGATGAAACCTTCCTTTCAGTACTAGATGATCAGCTAGTCGATTATGGATGTCGTGTGATGAATCACCGCTTAGATTTCATAAAAAAACTAGAATATTTTGGCCGTAAGAAACATTTTGAGCTTTCTAATCAGATTGAAGAGTTGTCAATATCCTATCAATCTTCTGTCAAGACAACTGACAAAGAAGACTTATCCGAATCTTTCAAAATTGCTTTAGAAAAAAGTATGTCCAGAGATTTATTTAAAAAGAACACTGGTGTTGGTCCTCATCGGGATGACATTTCTTTTTATATAAATGGGATGGATGCTAGTTTTGGAAGTCAAGGTCAACATCGTAGTCTCGTCCTCTCTATAAAATTAGCAGAAATCGAGTTAATGGAAAGTATTACTACAGAATCTCCGATATTATTGCTTGACGATGTTATGAGTGAACTTGACAACACTAGACAACTAAAATTATTAGAAACGATTTCTCATTCAATCCAAACCTTTATTACAACAACAAGCTTAGATCATCTTCAAAATTTACCAGAAAATCTAAGTATTTTCACTATTCAGGATGGTAAAGTTATTGTAAATGAAACTTGACAATATTGTAAAAGAACTCCTGTTTCCACGGGAGTTCTTTTCATTGTTTTTTACATAGAATAATTTGGTGCCTCATTAGTAATTTGTACATCATGAGGGTGGCTTTCTTTCAAACCAGCACCAGACATTTCAATAAATTGAGCATTATCGTGTAGTTCTTTAAGGTTAGCTGCACCACAGTAACCCATACCAGAGCGAATACCTCCAATCATTTGGAAGACAATATCAGCTGCAGCACCTTTATAAGCAACACGACCTTCAATTCCTTCTGGAACAAGTTTGTTTGCTTCATTGACAGAACCTTGGAAGTAACGATCGCTTGATCCTTTCTTCATAGCAGCAATTGATCCCATACCACGGTAAGTCTTAAACTTACGTCCTTGGAAGATTTCAGTTTCGCCTGGAGCTTCATCAGTTCCAGCAAACATTGATCCAAGCATAACTGCATTTCCACCTGCAGCAAGGGCTTTTACAATATCTCCAGAATACTTGATTCCACCGTCAGCAATGATAGTTTTACCATATTCACGCGCAACAGCTGCAGCATCGTAGATAGCTGTTACTTGCGGAACACCAACACCTGCAATAACACGAGTAGTACAGATTGAACCTGGTCCAATCCCAACCTTGACAACATCTACACCTGCTTCGTAAAGTGCGCGCGCTCCCTCAGCAGTAGCAATATTTCCAGCAATCAAAGTACGATCTGGGAAATGAGCACGAATCTCAGCAATTTTACGCAAGACACCTGCAGAATGACCATGTGCAGTATCAATAACAATCGCATCCGCTCCTGCTTCAAAAAGAGCCTCTGCACGTTCAAATGTATCTGAAGTAACACCTACTGCACCTGCAACTAGAAGACGACCAAACTCATCTTTAGCAGCATTTGGAAACTCAATAACTTTTTCAATATCTTTGATAGTAATCAAACCAGAAAGACGACCTTCTTCATCTACCAACGGAAGTTTTTCAATACGGTGTTCTTGAAGAATGCTCTCAGCTGTTGCAAGATCTGTACCCACAGGAGCAGTAATAAGATTTTCACTGGTCATATGATTTGAGATTGGTTGGTTATAGTCTGAAATAAAACGAAGATCTCGGTTTGTCAAAATACCAACCAATTTACGATTTTCAAGTGTTTCAACAACTGGAACACCACTGATGCGGTAACGACCCATAAGCTCATCTGCTTCAGCAATTGTATGTTCAGGCGTCAAGAAGAAGGGATCAATAATAACTCCATTTTCAGAACGTTTTACCTTACGAACCTCGTCTGCTTGTTGAGCAATTGACATGTTTTTATGGATAACTCCGAGACCACCTGCACGAGCAATAGCAATGGCCATTTGACTCTCTGTAACTGTGTCCATGGCAGCGGTAATAATTGGGATATTTAAAGTCAAATTATCTGCCAATTTAGTTGTTAAATCAGCATCGTTAGGCAACACATGACTTTCAGCTGGAATAAGCAATACATCATCAAAGGTAAAACCTTTTTTCAAAAATTTAGTGTCCCAATTAGACATTCGAAGTTTCCTCTTTTCTTTCTTTTTGAGCTTGACTCTTTTTATATTGTATCTATCATACCATTCTATAAAAATTTGTCAAATGTTACAGGGGTAAATAAAAAACTATCTTTTCTTTGAGATAGAAATGATAGTTTCTTATAAAATAAACCTAGTTAAAATAATGAAGTCCCATTGCTCCTTTTACCTCAGATAGGGTTTGACCTGCAACTTCACGCGCTCTTTCACTACCTTTTTGAAGCATATTATAAACTTCTCCCATATCCTTAGCAAATTCAATACGGCGCTCACGAATAGGACCCAGTTCACGTTCTAATATTTCAAGTAGATAACGCTTGGTCTTCACATCACCAAGACCACCTCGTTGATAATGTTCTTTCATGTCAGCAATTTCTTGAGCATCTTCTGGACGACCAAAAACATCTAGATAATGGAAAACCATATTTCCTTCAATTTTACCTGGATCCTCAACGTGGATATGATCTGGATCTGTATACATACTCATTACTTTTTTACGCAAAGTATCCGCATCATCAGCTAAATAAATACCATTATTGAGTGATTTAGACATTTTAGCATTTCCATCTAAACCAGGCAAACGCCCTGCTCTCTCATTTTCTGGATAAATACCTTCCGGTTCTACCAAGACATCACAGTTATATGCATTGTTAAAAGAACGAACAATTTCACGAGTCTGCTCAATCATTGGTTTCTGATCTGTCCCAACAGGAACATAGTTGGCCTTAAAGGCTGTGATGTCAGCTGCTTGTGCAATTGGATAAACCAAAAATCCTGTCGGAATGCTTTCTCCAAATTCCTTCTGAGCAATTTCTGTCTTGACAGTTGGATTGCGCTCCAAACGTGCTAATGACACTAAATTCATATAATACATAGACAACTCAGCTAATTCTGGAATTTGGCTTTGAATAAAGATAGTTGATTTACTTGGATCCAATCCAACTGCAAGGTAATCCAAAGCTACATTTCCGATAGACTCTACAATGGTTTGAGGGTCTTTAGCATGATCTGTCAAAGCTTGTTGGTCAGCCAAGAACACAAACATATCATACTTATCCTCTTCCTGTAATAATACTCGATTTTTGAGACTTCCAACATAATGTCCAATATGCAATTTTCCTGTTGGACGGTCTCCTGTTAAAATAATGGGTTTAGTCATTTTGTTCTCCTTCGATATAGTCCCTTCAATTATAGCATTTTTTTAATGAAATAACCGTAATTTATCAAAATAAATCAGTCTTGCTATTTACGGATTCGTGTAAAGTATACTGTAAATATAATTTACACAAAATTGACAGATAAAAATTTGAATATTTCCGTATTTTCTAGTAGAATAAATATATTACACATATAGGAGAAAAACATTGCTTACAGTATCTGATGTTTCACTACGTTTTAGTGATCGCAAACTTTTTGATGATGTCAATATCAAATTTACAGAAGGAAATACTTACGGATTAATCGGTGCTAATGGTGCCGGAAAATCAACCTTTTTAAAAATTTTAGCTGGAGATATAGAACCTACTACTGGTCACATCTCTCTTGGTCCAGATGAACGTCTCTCTGTTCTTCGTCAAAATCACTTTGACTATGAAGATGAACGTGCCATTGATGTTGTTATCATGGGAAATGAAAAACTTTATAGCATCATGAAAGAGAAAGATGCCATCTACATGAAGGAAGATTTCTCAGATGAGGATGGAGTGCGTGCTGCCGAACTTGAAGGAGAGTTTGCCGAGCTTGGAGGATGGGAAGCAGAAAGTGAAGCCTCTCAACTCCTTCAAAACCTAAATATCCCAGAAGAATTGCACTATCAAAATATGAGCGAATTGGCCAACGGTGAAAAAGTAAAGGTTCTCCTCGCCAAAGCACTTTTTGGTAAACCAGATGTTCTTCTTTTGGACGAGCCTACCAACGGTTTGGACATTCAATCGATTACTTGGTTAGAAGACTTCTTGATTGATTTTGATAACACCGTTATCGTAGTATCCCACGACCGTCACTTCTTAAATAAAGTATGTACTCACATGGCCGACCTTGACTTTGGAAAAATCAAACTCTATGTCGGAAACTATGACTTCTGGAAGGAATCTTCTGAACTCGCTGCTAAATTGCTAGCAGACCGTAATGCTAAAGCAGAAGAAAAAATTAAGCAATTGCAAGAATTCGTTGCTCGTTTCTCTGCTAATGCTTCTAAATCAAGACAAGCAACATCACGTAAGAAAATGCTTGATAAGATTGAGCTAGAAGAGATTGTACCATCTAGTCGTAAATATCCATTTATTAACTTTAAAGCGGAACGTGAGATTGGTAATGATCTCTTGACAGTAGAAAATCTAACTGTAAAGATTGATGGTGAGACTATTTTAGATAATATCAGCTTTATCTTACGCCCAGGTGATAAGACAGCGCTTATTGGGCAAAATGACATCCAAACGACTGCATTAATTCGTGCAATCATGGGAGACATTGACTATGAAGGAACTGTCAAGTGGGGAGTAACTACTAGCCGTTCTTACTTGCCAAAAGATAACTCGGCCGATTTTGCAGGGGGAGAGTCAATCCTTGACTGGTTGCGTCAATTCGCAAGTAAAGAAGAAGATGACAATACTTTTCTACGTGGCTTCCTCGGCCGTATGCTCTTCTCTGGAGATGAGGTTAACAAACCTGTAAATGTCTTGTCAGGGGGAGAAAAAGTTCGTGTCATGCTTTCAAAACTTATGCTCTTAAAATCAAATGTCCTTGTACTTGATGATCCAACCAATCACTTGGACTTGGAATCTATCTCAAGCTTGAATGATGGATTGAAAAACTTTAAAGAATCAATCATCTTTGCCAGCCATGACCACGAGTTTATTCAAACTCTAGCTAACCATATCATTGTCTTGTCTAAAAATGGCGTCATTGACCGTATCGATGAAACCTATGATGAATTCCTAGAAAATGCAGAAGTACAAGCAAAAGTTAAAGAACTTTGGAAAGACTAAAATCTTCAAAACTCAGTTGGGTTAACCAGCTGAGTTTTCTAACATTTTATGAGGTAACATGAAATTATTTTTTAAAACATATTGGACCTGTTTTGTTTCTTTCATCATTCCCGTAATCATTATGATAGGAGTATATCTATCTCAAGGTATCTACTGGAATAGCGATACATCTCCACTATTAGGAGATGGGTTTCATCAATACGTTATTTTTGATGTAGCTTTACGAAATATCCTACACGAAAATGGTAGTTTGTTCTACACCTTTACAAGTGGCCTCGGATTGAATTTCTATGCCCTATCTAGTTATTACTTGGGAAGTTTCCTTTCACCACTAGTTTACTTTTTTGATCTAACTAATATGCCAGATGCTGTCTATCTGACAACTCTCTTAAAATTTGGATTGATTGGACTGTCAACTTACTTTAGTTTAAATAAATTATTTAAATCGATTCCTAAGCCTTTAAAACTAGCTTTATCTACTTCCTATGCTCTGATGAGTTTCACTGTCAGTCAATTAGAGATAAAAACCTGGCTAGATGTTTTTATCTTGATTCCTTTAATTATAACTGGTTTACAGCTACTTATCACTGAAAAGAAATTCCTATTGTACTTTACAAGTCTGTCAATCTTATTTATCCAAAACTATTATTTTGGCTATATGACAGTATTGTTTCTTATTTTCTGGTATCTCTGTCAAATTTCGTGGAACTTTAAGACTCGAAAATCATCTGTTCTTGATTTCATAGTTATCTCCTTTTTAGCTGGTATGGCTAGTTTGATTCTGACTCTTCCTACTCTATTTGATTTACAGACACATGGAGAAAAATTAACTGAAGTTACAAAGTTTCAAACTGAAAGTAGCTGGTATCTTGATCTCTTTGCTAAGCAATTCATTGGTTCCTTTGATACAACAAAGTATGGGGCTATCCCAATGATTTTTATTGGACTGCTTCCCTTTATTTTGACCATTTTATTTTTTACACTTAAATCCATTAAGTTTCACGTGAAACTGATCTATGCAATTTTCTTTGCATTTCTAATTGTAAGCTTTTATATAGAAGCTCTTGATTTATTTTGGCAAGGTATGCATACTCCAAATATGTTTTTACATCGCTATGCTTGGATTTTCTCTACCCTGTTAATTTATACAGCAGCAGAGGTCTTAAATCGTCTGAAAGAAATTAAAATCTGGAATTTTTTAGTTTCGCTTTTTTTTGTGGTAGCAGGATTTTTAGCTACCATCTATCTAAAATCGCATTATTCTTTTTTAACAGATTTGAATATTCTGCTTACTCTTGAATTTTTGGTTGTCTATTCTCTTTTACTCCTTGCAGTTATCAAAAAATTTATCTCTGTAAATCTATTTGCCATTCTAATCTCTTTATTTATAATGGTTGAAATGAGTTTAAATGCTTCATCTCAAATAGACGGAATTGCTAAAGAATGGGGTTTTGCTTCTCGAAGTGCTTATAATCGAGATATACCAGCTATGAAATCTTTCTCAACATATATTGGGAACCAATTTTCTCGTACTGAGAAACTAGAGACTCAGACAGGAAATGACAGTATGAAATTCAACTACAATGGAATCTCTCAATTTTCATCTGTTCGAAATCGTTCAGCAAGCTCTACTTTGGATAAACTTGGGTTTAAATCCTCTGGGACTAATCTCAATCTCCGCTATGCAAATAATAGTATTTTGGCTGATAGTTTATTTGGTATCCAGTACAATATCTCAGACAGTCCTATTGATAAGTATGGTTTTAAAGATATCTATCAAAAAGATAATCTTACCCTATATGAAAATCAATACTTTCTTCTGATTGCATTTGCTAGTCAATCTGTTTACAATGATGTCAAGTTCAATGAACATACCTTGGATAATCAGGCCTCATTTTTAAATCAACTTGCTAACGTCAATTTTGATTATTTTTCTCCAATCCCTTATGACAAAACAGAAAATACTGATGATTTGATTAGTGTTACAAGTTCTTCAAATGAGGATGCAGCAATCCAGTATCAAATTGAAGTACCAGAAAACAGCCAAGTTTATCTTTCTTTCACAAATCTTCACTTTTCTAATGATAAACAAAAGAAGGTTGACATCCTTGTAAATGGTGAAAAAAAGACTTTTACAACTGATAATATCTTCTCCTTCTTTAATCTAGGCTATACAAAAGAGAAAAAAACTTTCAATATCAATGTTAGTTTCCCTGGAAATTCACAAGTATCATTTGAATCTCCTAACTTCTATCGTTTAGATACCCAAACTTTAACTGAGGCAATTCAAAAAATTAAAGAACAGCCTGTAACAGTATCAACTTCTAAAAACAAGGTTTTTGCTACATATGATGTCAAACAAGATACATCTATTTTCTTCACCATTCCTTATGACAAAGGTTGGTCTGCCTACCAAGATGATAAGAAAATAGAAATTAAACAAGCTCAAACTGGATTTATGAAAGTTGATGTTCCCAAGGGAAAAGGAACTATTACACTTTCCTTTATTCCCAATGGTTTTATTACTGGATTAATCTGTTCCTTTACTTCACTTTTACTATTTGGAATTTATAATCACAAACGAAAGTCATCTAAGACATAAAAAATCGACCAGTTGGTCGATTTTTTTAATATTCTTCCATTTTCTTAGGTTGATAAGCTAGCATACCTAAACCAGTAAATAGGGCTAATATCACGGCAAGGAAAACGACTTGATGATGAATATTTCCTGTCATAGAGATTGTTTGTCGTAATCCCGAAACTGAATAACTCATTGGTAACCAGGGATTAATAGCTCTAAAGAAATCATTTGTCAAGGCCAGTGGATAAGTACCGGCACTTGATGCCAACTGTAATAAAAGCAAGATAAGAGAGAAGAAAGCTCCTATACGGCTATTCCATGTTGTTAAAGTGGTCACCATAGACATGAATACTAAACTTGTTAGGATAATGAGAATAAATGTTCTCATCTCATGATTTGCAGTTAAGCCAATAAGATGAACTCCTCCATATACCAAAATTCCTGCTAAAACAGCTATAATACCATTTATTTCAGCTCTAGATTTCAACCAAGCCCAACGGCTCTCTGGATGACGTCCTGAAGGCAGCTTCGCAAAGATCATATTTGTTGATATTGCTGCAACAAAAAGAGCAACTGATATCATATAAGGAGACATTGCAACTCCATTTACAGGAACTTGATCATTGTCTGTTTTAGAAAGACTGAGAGGATTTGATAAAATCTCTGCATTTTTAGATTCCGTAGATGCTGATTTGAGTTGATCACTAGCATTACTCAATCCTTGTCCTAAAGAAGCAACTCCTGTCTGTAAACCTTCCAAGCCAGAAGTTAACTTTGTTCCACCTTCTGCTAGTTTCCCAGCTCCATCTGCCAATTTATTAGCTCCACTTTCTAATTGAGAAGCACCTGAAATTAACTGACTGGATTTGTCAGCTAGTTGGCTAGAGCCTGACTGTAATTTATCAACTCCTGCTATCAATTCTTGACTCTTTTGATTCAATTCATTAGAGCCATTTGATAATTTTTCAATACCAGACACTAATTCTGGAGTTTTTTCAACTAATTGACCAACTCCTGCTGTCAAGTTAGAAGATTTTTGTGTCAAGGTAGTTGAGCCTGAAACTAATTGGTCCAAACTACCTGTCAAGGTGGAATTCTTTTCACTTAGTTGACTTGCGCCTTGAGAAACTTTATCAACACCTGCAGTATATGCATTTACCCCCGATGTAATCGACTGACTAGCAGGAGCTAATTTGCTAGAAACAGCTCCCTGTATTTCTGTTAATCCACTTGACAATCCCGTCAAAGAAGTAGAAGCAATAGGTAATACTTGATTAGCTTGATTTTTTAATGTCGAAAGATTTGAAGATTGATTTTGTAAGTTTTCCAAACTTCCCTGTAAACCTTGTACTAAAGCTACAATTGACTGAGCCGATTGAATACTATCAGTCGAATTTTGAGATACAGAAGCGCTTATCTCAGCTTGTTGCTCACTTGTCAATGATTGATAAGCTGCTGTCGATTGAATATTAGCTAATGTAGTCACTTTATCAGACTGAGCACTTGCTAACATTTGATTAGAAAGAGATACTATACTTGATAAAACAGAATCTAATTGTTTTGTATCTCCAACATCAATATTTTGAATGGCTTGATTTAACTGATTTAGACCAGAGGATAATTGATTAATTTGATCTTTTTGCTCAGACGAAGCATCTAACTTGCTAGAAAGTTGTTGAATCCCTTCATTTAATTGCTCCACACCCATTCGAAGTGTAGCTGATTGATTAGATAACTGATTAGCACCTGTTGCAAGATTTCCCACTCCGTTTGTATAGGCACTAACACCAGATGAAAATTGATTAAGACCAGCATTGAGCTGAGAAACACCGCCAGTATAAGATTCTACACCAGTATATAATTGATTAATTCCCCTCACTAATTCAGGGCTTTTAAAAGATAATTGACCTAACTCACTATCTAATTGACTCACTGCACCAGTATATGTAACTAAACCACTATTAAAATTCCCTAAGCCAAGATGAAGTTGTTCAACACCAGAGACATAAGAGGATAATCCTTTAGTAAACTGCTCCGTTCCATTTGAAAATGTTAAACTTGAATCTGCTAAAGAGTGTAGGTTAGTAGTTAATGTTTGACTTCCTGCCACTAACTGATTCGCTCCATCAGTTAGTTTTTCACTACCAGACGCTGCTTGACTCATCCCATCCTTTAAATCGACCATTTTGTTAAATAAAGCTTTAGTATAAGTCTCGGTTACATTGGTAGAAACATTCTGCTTTAATTGTGTCATTGCAGAATCACTCATCTTGCTGGCAATAAAACTATGACCACTTGAAGTCTGATAATCGATTTGCATTTGCACTGGGTGATCCGTTAAAATAGAAGCTGCTTTTTCAGATAAATCACTTGGTAAAGTTACTACCATATAGTAATCACCATTTTCTAAACCCTTCTTACCTTCTTCTTCATCTACAAAATGAAAATCCAAGGATTTATTTTGCTCTAAATTAGACACCATGTCTTTTCCTATAGACATGCTATTACCATTATAGGAAGCCTCTTTATCATTATTGACAACTGCCACAGGTAAGTCAGACAATTGACCATATGGATCCCACATTGATGACAAAAATATGATATTGTACAGAGCGGGAATAAGAGAAATCCCTATCATGACAATAATAAAGGTTGGTTTTTTAAAAATTGCTTTCCATTCTTTAAACATAGTTTCTCCTTTTTTAAACATATTGTCTAAAATTTTGATATAATAGATTATACAATAAAAAATCTAAATTACAAGATAAAAAATCCATTTTTAGACATATAGTCTAATTTGTTTACAAGGAGGAAATATGAAAGAAAGTAATAAACGCTTAAAAACAAAACAAACTATTGAAAATGCTATGGTACAATTACTGATGGAACAGCCATTTGATCAAATTTCTACTGTCAAGCTAGCAGAAAAAGCCGGAATTAGTCGTTCCAGCTTCTATACGCACTATAAGGATAAGTATGATATGATTGAGCACTATCAAAGCAAGCTATTTCATACATTTGAATATATTTTTCAAAAACATGCTCATCACAAAAGAGATGCTATTTTAGAAGTATTTGAATATCTAGAGTCAGAACCACTTCTGGCTGCCCTTCTTTCTGAAAATGGGACCAAAGAAATCCAAAATTTCTTAAGAAATAAACTTCATATCATGCTCAGTACAGATTTACAAAAGCGATTTATGCAACTAAATCTCAATACCACTGAATTAGAATATAGTAGCATCTATCTAACTCATGCACTTTTTGGTGTCTGTCAAACTTGGATTGCACATGGAAAAAAAGAAAGTCCTCAAGAAATAACAGATTTCCTTATGAAGATGCTTGGTGATACAAATTGATACAAAAAAGGGAACAACACTATGTTCCCTTTTATCTATACTCCGCCAGTAGGACTCGAACCTACGACATCATGATTAACAGTCATGCGCTACTACCAACTGAGCTATGGCGGATAAAATAGTCCGTACGGGATTCGAACCCGTGTTACCGCCGTGAAAAGGCGGTGTCTTAACCCCTTGACCAACGGACCTTCTATCTGTAGCAGATATAACCATTATATCAATTTCTTACTAATTGTCAATCACTTTTGAGATTTTTTCTCTAGAATATCTTTTAATTTTCTAATTTTTAATCTTGAAATAGGACAACGATGGTCTTCATAGAAAACAATTTCTAAATTCTTTCTATCAATTTCTCTGATATTGCCTATATTTACCAAAAATGACTTGTGAGGAGAATAAAATCTCTGAGTATGTTTGTCCTTTTCCTGAATATCTGTCATGGTACCATAAAACTCTTTTGCAAAATTTTTACCAATAATGCGCAATTTATGAGAAACTCCTGTCGTTTCAATATACAGAATGTCATGGTAAGGAATTTTTAAATCATTTCCCTTGTAATTGTAGTCAAAATAATCTACCACATCTTCATTTTCAAGTAACATACTCTTCGTGTAGAAGATATTTTGCTCAATTCTCTTCTTAAACAACTCATCATTGATATCCTTATCAACAAAATCTAAGGCTGATACCTGGTATTTATAGGTTAGAGTCGCAAACTCTGATCGACTGGTGATAAAGACGATAATAGCATAAGGATTGTGATGACGAATAAACTGGGCAACTTCAAACCCTTTTTTCTCAATTCCATGAATATCAATATCTAGAAAATAAAGCTGGTTTACTTCGTCGTTTTCAATATATTCCTTGAACTCACGAACTTTTCCCGTTGTCTTGTATGATATTGGAATATTCGATTCTTTCGAAATTTCATCCAATATTCTCTCTAGTCTCACTTGATGTTCAATAACATCTTCTAAAATTAAAACTTTCATTCAAATTCCCTCTTAAATCTAATGATTTGTCTAAATGTACTGCCTTCCATCTCTGTTTCTAAAATAATATTGTTGTACTTATCCAGTAGTTCTTTCACATTATTTAATCCGACTCCACGATTTCTTCCCTTAGTAGAGAATCCTAAAGCAAATAGATCTCCTGAAGGAGTCATCGTCATTTTACATGAATTCTGAATCACAATCACTGTTTCAGTTTCCATCTTAATAACTGCTACTTCCATCTGCTTTTTATAACTATCAGCCGATCCTTCGACAGCATTGTTCAATAAAACACTCATAATACGAACTAAATCCAGCAGGTCTATTGGAAGCTTGGTAATCGTATCTTTTACTTCCAGTGTAAACTCTACACCATTATTTCGAGCATATACAATTGACTGAGCAACCAAACTTCGTAAAGCTGAATCTTCTATGTTGTTCAAGTCAAAGTAAGTATACTTATCTGAACGCAGTTTGTGATTTGCTTTGACCAAAACTTCATTGTAAACTCTGTCAATTTCCTGTAAATCACCACTGTCAATTGCCATCTGCATGCTGACAAGCATCCCAGCATAGTCATGTCGAAAACCACGGATTTCATTATACAGTCCGACAATTTCATCTGTATAATTCTGTAAATGTTTTTGTTCAAATTTCTTCTGCTTCAAAGCAATCTCTTTCTCCATTTGATCTTTATGCGAATTCATTGCAAGAAAAGTCAGAATAAGAGAGATGAATATAATAGATGATAAAATGCTTCCAAAACTATTCAAATGTTTAAGCGTACTTACCATATCTGAAACGAAAGATGCAACATGTAGCAGTAGTAAAGCAAAAAATACTTTTTTCAAGAAAGGATATAGATAGTCTTTGTCAAAATAGTTTAGTTCCAAATGGAAATAACGAATGATTGTTACGATAACGACATAAGTCAACACCGTTACAACTAAAAAGAATAGGCCATAATATTGTAAAACAAAATTGTCTCCTGTTAGAGATGAGAAAGTTACAGACAGAAAGGTATGAGTGCTCTCATATAAAAGAGATAGTAGTAAACTTAGGAATAGTCCTCTATCCCTCTTATACTGTTTAATACATTTAAAATAGAAATATAGCATCAAAGGAAATAAAAATGTTCCAATCCCTAACCCCTCTAAGTATAGAAGATAAAAAGGAAGGTCAAGTACTGTTCCTACTAGTAATGTATAACCACCAAAAAAGCATAATTCCTTTGTTTTTATTTGCCTTTTACAAATTAAACGGTAACTTTGACTAATAATAAAAACATATAATATCAAATCTACTAATAAGAAAAAATCCATTATTCTACTCCCTTATCTTCTTTTGAATAGATTAAGTAAACTATTAATTGTTTTTCTAGTTTCCCCACCTCGAATCTCCTGCAAGTCTTTTTCCTTCAAGGCTACAAACTGTTCCAATTTAACTGTGTTTTTCATAATAAAATCTCCTAAAGTGTTTTTTCCTGTAAGCTAACTTACAAAAACTATTATACAAAATGGAATTTCATTGTAGACAAAATTCTCTCAACTGTCATTTTTTTCTCCCCAAGTGTACTTTTTTAAGAAAAAAGCCGGGAAAATTCCCAGCTTTGCTACTATATTGATCCCAGCAGGATTCGAACCTGCGACCGTTCGCTTAGAAGGCGAATGCTCTATCCAGCTGAGCTATGAGACCTAATACAGCTATTCTACCAAAAATCCAATTGAAAGTCAATTTTCTATTTATGATAGGGTGATCCCTGCTGAATCGTAAAAGCCCGATAGATTTGTTCAACAAGGACTAGTCTCATTAACTGATGAGGCAAGGTTAAGCGACCAAAACTAACAGAAAGATTGGCTCTTTTTTTTACATCCTGTGCTAACCCCAGACTCCCTCCAATAATAAAGGTAAGAGTAGAAAATCCTTTTATAGAAGCTTCTTCTAGCTGCTTACTAAATTCTTCTGAGGAGAAAGTTCTCCCTTCGATAGCCAACGCAATAACAAAATCACGGTCACCAACTTTTGATAAAATTCTCTGACCTTCTATTTCTAAAATCTTTTGATTTTCTGACTCACTGGCCCTATCTGGTGTTTTTTCATCTGCTAGCTCAATCATTTCAAGCTTAGCAAATCGAGAAATTCGTTTTGAATACTCTGCGATACCATCTTTTAAATACTTTTCTTTCAGTTTCCCAACTGTTACAACTTTAATTTTCATGACTCTATTCTAACATATTCTCTATTTTTTCACATCTTATTCACAAAATAAAAGGTTAATTTTAGCCGAGAAAACCACAGATTTTTGAAAGTTATCCACAATCTGTGAAAAACTTTTATTTTTAAGTTATAATTAAGCTAGTCAGTTTATACTTTCATTAATTTAAAACATATGGAGGCAAATATGAAACATCTCAAAACATTTTACAAAAAATGGTTTCAATTATTAGTCGTTATCGTCATTAGCTTTATTAGTGGAGCCTTGGGGAGTTTTTCAATAAACCAACTAACTCAGAAAAGTACTGTAAGTAACTCCAACAACAATAGTACTATTACACAGACTGCCTATAAGAACGAAAATTCAACAACACAGGCTGTTAACAAAGTAAAAGACGCTGTTGTTTCTGTTATTACTTATTCAGCTAACAGACAAAATAGCGTATTTGGCAATGATGATACAGATACAGATTCTCAGCAAATCTCTAGTGAAGGATCTGGGGTTATTTATAAAAAGAATGACAAAGAAGCTTATATTGTCACCAACAATCACGTTATAAATGGTGCCAGCAAAGTAGATATTCGTTTGTCAGATGGAACTAAGGTACCTGGAGAAATCGTCGGAGCTGACACTTTCTCTGATATTGCTGTCGTCAAAATATCTTCAGAAAAAGTGACAACAGTAGCGGAATTTGGTGATTCTAGTCAGTTAACCGTAGGAGAAACTGCTATTGCTATCGGTAGCCCGTTAGGTTCTGAATATGCTAATACTGTCACTCAAGGTATCATATCTAGTCTCAATCGAAATGTATCTTTAAAATCTGAAGATGGACAAGCCATTTCTACAAAAGCTATCCAAACTGATACTGCTATTAACCCAGGTAACTCTGGTGGCCCACTAATCAATATTCAAGGACAGGTTATCGGAATTACCTCAAGTAAAATTGCCACAAATGGAGGAACATCTGTAGAAGGTCTTGGTTTTGCAATCCCTGCAAATGATGCTATCAATATTATTGAACAGTTAGAAAAGAACGGAAAAGTGACTCGCCCTGCTTTGGGAATCCAAATGGTCAATCTCTCAAATATTAATACAAGTGATATTAGAAGACTGAATATTCCAAGCAATGTAACATCTGGTGTAGTTGTTCGTTCTGTACAAAGCAATATGCCTGCAAATGGTCACCTTGAAAAATACGATGTTATTACAAAAGTAGATGACAAAGACATCGCTTCATCAACAGACTTACAAAGTGCTCTTTACAATCATTCTATCGGAGACACCATTAAGATAACTTACTATCGTAACGGTAAAGAAGAAACTACATCTATTAAACTTGACAAGAGTTCAGGTGATTTAGAATCTTAATTGACATCTATGTAAAGAAAACTTTACATAAGAGAAAAGATATGTTAGTGTAGAATCATGGAAAAATTTGAAATGATTTCTATCACGGATATACAAAAAAATCCCTATCAACCTCGAAAAGAATTTGATAGAGAAAAACTAGATGAACTAGCACAGTCTATCAAAGAAAATGGGGTCATTCAACCGATTATTGTTCGTCAATCTCCTGTTATTGGTTATGAAATCCTTGCAGGAGAGAGACGCTATCGGGCTTCACTTTTAGCTGGTCTAACGTCTATCCCAGCTGTTGTTAAACAGCTTTCAGATCAAGAGATGATGGTCCAGTCCATCATTGAAAATTTACAGAGAGAAAATTTAAACCCAATAGAAGAAGCACGCGCCTATGAATCTCTTGTAGAGAAAGGATTTACTCATGCTGAAATTGCAGATAAAATGGGCAAGTCTCGTCCTTATATCAGCAACTCCATTCGTTTGCTTTCCTTACCAGAACAGATTATCTCAGAAGTAGAAAATGGCAAACTATCACAAGCTCATGCGCGTTCTCTAGTTGGGTTGAATAAGGAACAACAAGTCTATTTCTTTCAACGGATTATAGAGGAAGACATTTCTGTAAGGAAGTTAGAAGCTCTTCTGACAGAGAAAAAACAAAAGAGACAGCAAAAAAATGATCATTTCATACAAAATGAAGAAGAACTGTTAAAAAAACTACTCGGATTAGATGTAGAAATCAAATTGTCTAAAAAAGACAATGGAAAAATCATTATTTCTTTTTCAAATCAAGAAGAATACAGTAGAATTATTAACAGCCTGAAATAAGGCTGTTCTTTTATTTTCTTATCTCACAAGGTTATCCACTATTTTTTCCAATAAAAAGCTTAATAAATCAACAGTTTCTGATTTTATCCCCAACCTGTGGATAAAACTTGATAACATTGTGGATTATTTTTCACAGCTTGTGGAAAATTCTTACTATCTATGGTAAAATAAGTCTAGCATTAAACTTTTAAATAGTAAAGGAGGAGAAAGGATTGAAAGAAAAACAATTTTGGAATCGTATATTAGAATTTGCTCAAGAAAGACTGACTCGATCCATGTATGATTTCTATGCTATTCAAGCTGAACTCATCAAGGTAGAGGAAAATGTTGCCACTATATTTTTACCACGATCTGAAATGGAAATGGTCTGGGAAAAACAACTAAAAGATATTATTGTAGTTGCTGGATTTGAAATTTATGACGCTGAAATAACTCCCCACTATATTTTCATCAAACCTCAAGATACGACTATCTCACAAGCTGAAGAAGCTCCAAATTCAACTCTTTATGACTATAGTCCAAAGTTAGCATCTATTCCTTATTCGGATACTGGATTAAAAGAAAAGTATACCTTTGATAATTTTATTCAGGGGGATGGAAATGTCTGGGCAGTATCAGCAGCTTTGGCTGTCTCTGAAGATTTGGCCTTAACCTATAATCCTCTTTTTATCTATGGAGGACCTGGGCTTGGTAAGACTCACTTACTCAATGCCATTGGGAATGAGATTTTGAAAAATATTCCTGATGCGCGTGTTAAGTACATTCCTGCTGAAAGCTTTATCAACGACTTTCTTGAACATCTAAGACTGGGTGAAATGGAAAAGTTCAAAAAAACTTACCGTAGTCTTGATCTCTTGTTAATTGATGATATCCAATCGCTGAGTGGAAAAAAAGTTGCAACTCAAGAAGAATTTTTCAATACTTTCAATGTTCTCCATAGCAATCAAAAACAAATTGTTCTGACTAGTGATCGTAGTCCTAAACACTTAGAAGGCCTTGAAGAACGGCTTGTCACGCGCTTTAGCTGGGGCTTGACGCAAAACATCACACCACCTGACTTTGAAACACGTATTGCCATTTTACAAAGTAAAACAGAGCATTTAGACTACAATTTCCAAAGTGATACCCTAGAATACCTAGCTGGGCAATTTGATTCAAACGTCCGAGAACTTGAAGGAGCAATCAACGACATCACTTTAATTGCCAGAGTAAAAAAAATCAAGGATATCACTATCGATATCGCTGCAGAGGCTATTCGAGCACGTAAACAAGATGTTAGCCAAATGCTCGTCATCCCAATTGATAAAATCCAAAATGAAGTTGGTAACTTTTATGGTGTCAGCGTCAAAGAAATGAAGGGAAGTAGACGCCTTCAAAATATTGTGTTAGCCCGTCAAGTAGCCATGTATTTATCTAGAGAACTAACAGATAATAGTCTTCCAAAAATTGGGAAGGAATTTGGTGGAAAAGACCATACAACAGTTATTCATGCCCATGCCAAAATTAAATCTTTGATTGATGAAGACGATAATTTACGTTTAGAAATTGAATCAATCAAAAAGAAAATCAAATAACTTGTGGATAACTTTTACTTTATTATCTTTTTTATCCACATTTTTTAAACAAGCCAAAAAACTTGATATGACTTGTTTAAAGTCTGTTTTCCACAGATTTCACAGACTCTATTATTACTATTATCCTTCTAATACTAAAAATAAATAAAGGAGAATCCATGATTCATTTTTCAATTAATAAAAATTTATTTCTACAAGCATTAAATACAACTAAGAGAGCTATTAGTTCTAAAAATGCCATTCCTATTTTATCAACTGTAAAAATTGACGTGACCAATGAAGGTGTTACTTTAATTGGTTCAAATGGTCAAATTTCAATTGAAAATTTTATTTCTCAAAAAAATGAAGATGCTGGTTTATTAATTACTTCTTTAGGTTCGATCCTTCTTGAAGCTTCTTTCTTTATCAATGTGGTATCTAGTCTACCTGATGTGACTCTTGATTTTAAAGAAATTGAACAAAATCAAATTGTTTTAACTAGCGGCAAATCAGAAATTACCCTAAAAGGAAAAGATAGCGAACAATATCCACGAATCCAAGAAATTTCAGCAAGCACTCCTTTGGTTCTTGAAACAAAATTACTCAAGAAAATTATCAATGAAACAGCCTTTGCTGCAAGTACACAAGAGAGTCGTCCAATTTTAACAGGTGTTCATTTTGTATTAAGTCAACACAAGGAGCTAAAAACAGTGGCAACAGACTCTCATCGTCTAAGCCAGAAAAAATTAACGCTTGAGAAAAATAGTGATGATTTTGATGTTGTCATTCCTAGCCGTTCTCTACGCGAATTTTCAGCAGTATTTACAGATGATATTGAAACTGTAGAGATTTTCTTTGCCAATAACCAAATCCTCTTTAGAAGCGAAAATATTAGCTTCTATACTCGTTTGTTAGAAGGTAACTATCCTGATACAGATCGTTTGATTCCAACGGACTTTAATACTACTATTACTTTTGATGTTGTAAACTTACGCCAGTCAATGGAACGTGCTCGTCTTTTATCAAGTGCTACTCAAAATGGTACTGTGAAACTTGAAATTAAAGATGGGGTTGTTAGCGCCCATGTTCACTCTCCAGAAGTTGGTAAAGTAAACGAAGAAATCGATACTGATCAAGTGACTGGTGAAGATTTGACTATTAGTTTCAACCCAACTTACTTGATTGATTCACTCAAGGCTTTAAATAGCGAAAAGGTGACTATTAGCTTTATCTCAGCTGTTCGTCCATTTACTCTTGTGCCAGCTGATACTGAAGAGGACTTCATGCAACTTATCACCCCAGTTCGTACAAATTAAGTGAAAGAGGTTGAGCCTAGCTCGCCTCTTTTATGATATAATCGAAAAAGAAAAGGAGAGTAGTATGTATCAAGTTGGAAATTTTGTTGAGATGAAAAAACCACATGCTTGTACCATCAAGTCAACTGGTAAAAAAGCAAATCGTTGGGAAATTACCCGTGTTGGAGCAGATATCAAGATAAAATGCAGTAATTGTGACCATGTTGTCATGATGGGGCGCTATGATTTTGATCGAAAAATGAATAAAATTATTGACTGATACTCAATGAAAATCAAAGAGCAAACTAGGAAACTAGCCGCAGGTTGCTCAAAACACTGTTTTGAGGTTGCAGATAGAACTGACGAAGTCAGTAATATCTATACGGCAAGGCGACGTTGACGTGGTTTGAAGAGATTTTCGAAGAGTATGAGAACCCTTAGTTAGAGGGTTAGCAAGTTTTCCCTTTTTGTGTTATAATATTAGGGATTGAAATGAAAACGGAGAATGAGAAAGTATGGCTTTAACAGCAGGTATCGTTGGTTTGCCAAACGTTGGTAAATCAACACTATTTAATGCAATTACAAAAGCAGGAGCAGAGGCAGCAAACTACCCATTTGCGACGATTGATCCAAACGTTGGAATGGTAGAAGTTCCAGATGAACGCCTCCAAAAACTAACTGAAATGATTACTCCTAAAAAGACAGTTCCAACAACTTTTGAATTTACAGATATTGCAGGGATTGTAAAAGGAGCTTCAAAAGGAGAAGGACTAGGAAATAAATTCTTGGCCAATATCCGTGAAGTAGATGCGATTGTTCATGTAGTTCGTGCTTTTGATGATGAAAATGTCATGCGTGAGCAAGGACGTGAAGATGCCTTTGTAGATCCACTTGCAGATATTGATACTATTAACCTAGAGTTGATTCTTGCTGACTTAGAATCAGTTAATAAGCGTTATGCGCGTGTAGAAAAGATGGCACGTACGCAAAAAGATAAAGAATCAGTAGCTGAGTTTAATGTTCTTCAAAAGATTAAACCAGTCCTTGAAGATGGGAAATCAGCTCGTACAATCGAGTTTACAGATGAAGAACAAAAAGTTGTCAAAGGTCTCTTCCTTTTGACGACTAAACCAGTGCTCTATGTTGCTAATGTGGACGAGGATGTGGTTTCAGAACCTGACTCTATCGACTATGTTAAACAAATTCGTGAATTTGCAGCGACAGAAAATGCTGAAGTAGTCGTTATTTCTGCGCGTGCTGAGGAAGAAATTTCTGAGTTAGACGATGAAGATAAGCAAGAGTTTCTTGAAGCACTTGGGTTGACAGAATCAGGCGTTGACAAGTTGACTCGTGCTGCTTACCATTTGCTTGGATTGGGAACTTACTTCACAGCTGGTGAAAAAGAAGTTCGCGCTTGGACCTTCAAACGTGGTATGAAGGCTCCTCAAGCAGCTGGAATTATCCACTCAGACTTTGAAAAAGGATTTATTCGTGCAGTAACCATGTCATATGAGGATCTAGTGAAATACGGATCTGAAAAGGCCGTAAAAGAAGCTGGACGTTTGCGTGAAGAAGGAAAAGAATATATCGTTCAAGATGGCGATATCATGGAATTCCGCTTTAATGTCTAAGAAATTTAATAAATAGTGTCAATTAGGTTGGAAAAAAATTCCAACCCTTTTGGCTTTTGAAAGGAAAAATAAATGACCAAATTACTTGTAGGATTAGGAAATCCAGGGGATAAATATTTTGAAACAAAACACAATGTTGGTTTTATGTTGATTGACCAACTAGCGAAGAAACAGAATGTCACTTTTACACATGATAAGATATTTCAAGCTGATCTAGCATCATTTTTCCTAAATGGAGAAAAAATTTATCTTGTCAAACCAACGACATTTATGAATGAAAGTGGAAAAGCGGTTCATGCTTTATTGACTTATTATGGTTTGGATATTGAAGATTTACTCATCATTTACGATGATCTTGACATGGAAGTTGGAAAGATTCGTTTAAGAGCAAAAGGTTCAGCAGGTGGTCATAACGGTATCAAGTCTATTATTCAACATATTGGAACCCAAACCTTTAATCGTGTTAAGATTGGAATTGGAAGACCTAAAAATGGAATGTCAGTTGTTCACCATGTTTTGAGTACCTTTGACAAGGATGATTATATTGGTATTTTACAATCCATTGACAAAGTTGACGATTCTGTAAACTACTATTTACAAGAGAAAAACTTTGAAAAAACGATGCAGAGGTATAACGGATAAATGGTGACCTTATTAGATTTATTCTCAGAAAATGATCAGATAAAAAAATGGCATCAAAATCTGACAGATAAGAAAAGACAACTAATACTTGGTTTATCAACGTCTACTAAGGCTCTTGCAATTGCAAGCAGTCTAGAAAAAGAAGATAAGATTGTGTTATTGACGTCAACTTATGGAGAAGCAGAAGGACTTGTTAGTGATCTTATATCTGTCTTGGGTGAGGAACTTGTCTATCCATTTTTGGTAGATGACTCCCCTATGGTCGAGTTTTTGATGTCTTCACAAGAAAAAATCATTTCACGGGTTGAAGCCTTGCGTTTTTTGACTGATTCATCTAAGAGAGGAATTTTAGTTTGTAATATCGCAGCAAGCCGATTGATTTTACCGTCTCCAAATGTATTCAAAAATAGTATTGTAAAAATCTCAGTTGGTGAAGAATATGATCAACACGCGCTTATCCATCAGTTAAAGGAAATTGGCTATCGAAAAGTTACACAAGTACAAACTCAAGGCGAATTTAGTCTGCGAGGAGATATTTTAGATATTTTTGAAATATCCCAGTTAGAACCTTTCCGAATAGAGTTTTTTGGTGATGAAATTGATGGTATCAGGTCATTTGAAGTCGAAACACAATTATCGAAAGAAAATCAGACAGAACTCACTATCTTTCCAGCTAGTGATATGCTTTTGAGAGAAAAGGATTATCAACGAGGTCAGTCAGCTTTAGAAAAACAAATTTCAAAAACGTTATCACCGATTTTGAAATCCTATCTAGAAGAAATTCTTTCAAGTTTTCACCAAAAACAAATACATTCAGATTCACGGAAGTTTTTATCTTTGTGCTATGAAAAGACATGGACTGTCTTTGATTATATTGAAAAAGACATACCAATATTCTTTGATGATTATCAAAAATTAATGAATCAGTATGAAGTATTTGAAAGAGAATTAGCACAATACTTTACAGAAGAATTACAGAACAGTAAAGCATTTTCTGAGATGCAGTATTTTGCTGATACAGAGCAAATCTATAAAAAACAGAGTCCGGTTACCTTTTTCTCTAATCTACAAAAGGGTTTAGGAAATCTCAAGTTTGATCAAATTTATCAATTTAATCAATATCCTATGCAGGAGTTTTTCAATCAATTTTCTTTTCTAAAAGAAGAAATTGAGCGATACAAAAAAATGGATTATACTATCATTCTGCAGTCTAGCAATTCAATGGGAAGTAAAACATTGGAGGATGTTTTAGAGGAATATCAGATTAAATTGGATTCCAGAAATAAGTCAAGTATTTGTAAAGAATCTGTAAACTTAATCGAGGGTAATCTCAGACATGGTTTTCATTTTGTAGATGAAAAGATTTTATTGATAACTGAACATGAGATTTTTCAAAAGAAATTGAAACGTCGTTTTCGAAGACAACATGTTTCAAACGCAGAGAGATTAAAAGATTACAATGAACTTGAAAAAGGAGATTACGTTGTTCACCATATCCATGGAATTGGTCAATATCTAGGGATCGAAACAATTGAAATCAAAGGGATTCACCGTGATTATGTTAGTGTTCAATACCAAAACGGGGATCAAATCTCTATCCCAGTGGAACAGATTCATCTACTTTCCAAATACGTTTCAAGTGACGGTAAAGCACCTAAACTCAATAAATTAAATGATGGTCATTTCAAAAAAGCAAAGCAAAAAGTTAAGAACCAGGTAGAGGATATAGCTGACGATTTAATCAAACTTTATTCTGAACGCAGCCAGTTGAAGGGTTTTGCTTTCTCAGCTGATGATGAGGATCAACATGCTTTTGATGATGCCTTCCCTTATGTTGAAACGGATGATCAACTTCGTAGTGTTGAGGAAATCAAGAGAGATATGCAGGCTTCTCAACCAATGGATCGACTTTTAGTTGGGGATGTTGGTTTTGGAAAGACTGAAGTTGCTATGCGTGCAGCCTTTAAGGCAGTCAATGATCACAAACAGGTTGTTGTTCTAGTTCCGACGACGGTTTTAGCGCAACAGCACTATACCAATTTTAAGGAACGATTCCAAAATTTTGCAGTTAATATTGATGTGTTGAGTCGCTTTAGAAGTAAAAAAGAGCAGACTGAAACACTTGAAAAATTGAAAAACGGTCAAGTTGATATTTTGATTGGAACACATCGTGTTTTGTCAAAAGATGTTGTATTTGCTGATTTGGGCTTGATGATTATTGATGAGGAACAGCGATTTGGTGTCAAGCATAAGGAAACCTTGAAAGAACTGAAAAAACAAGTAGATGTCCTGACTTTGACAGCAACGCCAATTCCTCGTACCCTTCACATGTCTATGCTGGGAATCAGAGATTTGTCTGTTATTGAAACTCCGCCGACTAATCGTTATCCAGTGCAAACCTATGTTTTGGAAAAGAATGATAGTGTGATTCGTGATGCGGTCTTGTGTGAAATGGAGCGTGGAGGTCAAGTTTACTATCTTTACAATAAAGTTGACACGATTGACCAGAAGGTTTCCGAATTACAGGAGTTGATTCCAGAGGCTTCGATTGGGTATGTTCATGGGCAAATGAGTGAGATTCAGTTAGAAAATACTCTACTGGATTTCATTGAAGGTCAGTATGATATTTTGGTGACAACTACCATTATTGAGACAGGGGTGGACATTCCAAATGCCAATACTTTATTTATTGAAAATGCGGACCATATGGGCTTGTCAACCTTGTATCAGTTAAGAGGAAGAGTCGGTCGTAGTAATCGTATTGCTTATGCCTATCTCATGTATCGTCCAGAAAAATCAATCAGTGAAGTCTCCGAGAAGAGATTAGAAGCGATTAAAGGATTTACAGAATTGGGCTCTGGATTTAAGATTGCAATGCGAGATCTTTCGATTCGCGGAGCAGGAAATCTTTTAGGAAAATCCCAGTCTGGTTTCATTGATTCTGTTGGTTTTGAATTGTATTCGCAGTTACTAGAGGAAGCTATTGCTAAACGACATGGTAATGGGAACACAAGGACCAAAGGAAATGCTGAATTGATTTTACAAATTGATGCCTATCTTCCTGATACTTATATTTCTGATCAACGACATAAGATTGAAATTTACAAGAAAATTCGTCAAATTGACAATCGTGTCAACTACGAAGAATTACAAGAAGAGTTGATGGACCGATTTGGAGAGTACCCAGACGTGGTAGCCTATCTTTTAGAGATTGGTTTGGTTAAGTCTTATCTTGATAAGGTCTTTGTTCAACGTGTGGAACGAAAAGAAAATAAGATTACAGTTCAATTTGAAAAAATTACTCAGCGACTGTTCTTGGCTCAAGATTATTTTAAAGCTTTATCCGCAACGAACTTAAAAGCAGCCATAACTGAGAATAAGGGATTAATGGAAGTTGTGTTTGATATCCGAAACAAGAAGGACTATGAAATTTTAGAAGGTCTGCTCATTTTTGGAGAAAGTTTATTAGAGATAAAAGTGTCGAAAGAAGGCAATTCTCTTTAACATTTTTCTTCTATAAAATGGAGAAAAATGGTACAATAATAATTTGAGGTAATAAAAATGAGATTAGATAAATATTTAAAAGTATCAAGAATTATCAAGCGTCGTACAGTCGCAAAAGAAGTAGCAGATAAAGGCAGAATCAAGGTAAATGGAATCTTGGCCAAAAGTTCAACGGATTTGAAAGTTAATGACCAAGTTGAAATTCGCTTTGGCAATAAGTTGCTACTTGTAAAAGTACTGGAGATGAAAGATAGTACAAAAAAAGAAGATGCAGCAGGCATGTATGAAATTATCAGTGAAACACGGGTAGAAGAAAATGTCTAAAAATATCGTACAATTGAATAATTCTTTTATTCAAAATGAACACCAACGTCGTCGCTATCTGATGAAGGAACGACAAAAACGTAATCGTTTCATGGGTTGGGTTCTTATTTTGATGATTTTATTGTTCATTTTACCAACTTATAATCTTGCTCAAAGTTATCACCAATTACTCCAAAGACGTCAACAGTTATCAGACTTGCAAACTCAGTATCAAACCTTGAGTGAGGAAAAGGAGAAAGAGACAGCTTTTGCAACAAAGTTGAAAGATGAAGATTACGCTGCTAAATACATGCGTGCAAAATATTATTATTCTAAGAATCGGGAAGCTGTTTATACGATTCCTGACTTGCTTCCAAGGTGATAAAATGGAAAATTTATTAGACGTAATTGAGCAATTTTTGAGTCTATCGGATGAAAAACTAGAAGAGTTGGCTGATAAAAATCAATTATTGCGTTTACAAGAAGAAAAGGAAAGGAAGAATGCGTAAATTCTTAATTATTTTGTTGTTACCGAGTTTTTTGACCATTTCAAAAGTCGTTAGCACAGAAAAAGAAGTTGTATATACTTCGAAAGAAATTTATTACCTTTCACAATCTGACTTTGGTATTTATTTTAGAGAAAAATTAAGTTCTCCCATGGTTTATGGAGAGGTTCCTGTTTATGCGAATGAAGATTTAGTAGTGGAATCTGGAAAATTGACTCCAAAAACAAGTTTTCAAATAACCGAGTGGCGTTTAAATAAACAAGGAATTCCGGTATTTAAGCTATCAAATCATCAATTTATAGCTGCGGACAAACGATTTTTATATGATCAATCAGAGGTAACTACAACAATAAAAAAAGTATGGTTAGAATCTGATTTTAAACTGTATAACAGTCCTTATGATTTAAAAGAAGTGAAATCATCCTTATCAGCTTATTCGCAAGTTTCAATTGATAAGACCATGTTTGTAGAAGGGAAAGAATTTCTACATATTGATCAGGCTGGATGGGTAGCTAAAGAATCAACTTCTGAAGATGATAATCGGATGAGTAAAGTCCAAGAAATGTTATCGGAAAAATATCAGAAGGATTCATTTTCTATTTATGTTAAGCAACTGACTACTGGAAAAGAAGCTGGTATCAATCAAGATGACAAGATGTATGCAGCTAGCATTTTAAAATTACCTTATCTCTACTATACGCAAGAAAAAATAAATGAGGGTCTTTATCAGTTAGACACGACTGTAAAATACGTATCAGCAGTCAATGATTTTCCAGGTTCTTATAAACCAGAGGGAAGTGGTAGTCTCCCTAAAAAAGAGGATAATAAAGAGTATTCTATAAAGGACTTAATCACAAAAGTATCTAAAGAATCGGATAATGTAGCTCATAATCTATTGGGATATTACATTTCAAATCAATCTGATGCTATATTCAAATCCAAGACGTCTGCTATTATGGGAGATGATTGGGATCCAAAAGAAAAATTGATTTCTTCTAAAATGGCTGGGAAAGTCATGGAAGCTATTTATAACCAAAATGGACTTGTATTGGATTCTTTGACTAAAACAGATTTTGATAATGAGAGAATTGCCAAAGGTGTTTCTGTTAAAGTAGCTCATAAAATTGGAGATGCGGATGAATTTAAGCATGATACGGGCGTTATCTATGCAGATTCTCCATTTGTTATTTCTATTTTCACTAAGAATTCTGATTATGATACGATTTCTCAGATAGCCAAGGACGTTTATGAGGTTCTAAAATGAGGGAACAAGATTTTTTAAATCATTTTCTCAAGAGAGAATATTTTAAAAAACATACTAAGGTGGTGCTAGCTCTTTCTGGTGGATTAGATTCTATGTTTCTATTCAAGGTATTGTCTACTTATCAAGAAGAGTTGGAAATTGAATTGATTTTAGCTCATGTTAATCATAAGCAGAGAATTGAATCAGATTGGGAAGAAAAGGAATTAAGGAAGTTGGCTGCTGAAGCAGAGCTTCCTATTTATATCAGCAATTTTTCAGGAGAATTTTCAGAAGCGCGTGCTCGACATTTTCGTTATGATTTTTTTCAAGAGGTCATGAAAAAGACAGGTGCGACAGCTTTAGTCACTGCCCACCATGCTGATGATCAGGTGGAAACGATTTTGATGCGTTTGATTCGAGGTACTCGTTTGCGCTATCTATCAGGAATTAAGGAGAAGCAAGTAGTAGGAGAGATAGAAATCATTCGGCCCTTCTTGCATTTTCAGAAAAAAGACTTTCCACCAATTTTCCACTTTGAAGATATATCAAATCAGGAAAATCATTATTTTCGCAATCGTATTCGAAATTCTTATTTACCAGAATTAGAAAAAGAAAATCCTCGATTTAGATATGCAATCTTAAGCATCGGCAATGAAATTTTAGATTATGACTTAGCTATAGCTGAATTATCAAAGAATATTGATGTAGAGAATTTAGATCAGCTATTGTCTTACTCTGAGTCGACACAAAGAGTTTTACTTCAAACTTATCTGAATCGTTTTCCAGATTTGAATCTTACAAAAGCTCAGTTTGAAGAAGTTCGGCAGATTTTAAAAACTAAAAGCCAGTATCGTCATCCGCTAAAAAATGGTTATGAATTGATAAAAGAGTACCAATGGTTTAAGATTTGTAAAATCAGTCCTCAGTCTGATGAAAAGGAAGATGAACTTGTGTTACACTATCAAAATCAGGTATCTTACCAAGGTTATTTATTTTCCTTTGGACTTCCTTTAGAAGGTGAATTCATTCAGCAGGTACCTATTTCACGGGAAACATCAATACACATTCGTCATCGAAAAACAGGAGATTTTTTGATTCAAAATGGGCATAGAAAAAAACTCAGACGTCTATTTATTGATTTGAAAATCCCTATGGAAAAGCGAAAATCAGCTCTGATTATTGAGCAATTTGGTGAAATTGTCTCAATTTTGGGAATTGCGACCAGTAATTTGAGTAAAAACACGAAAAATGATATAATGAACACTGTACTTTATATAGAAAAAATAGATAGGTAAAAAAATGTTAGAAAACGATATTAAAAAAATCCTTGTTTCACACGATGAAATTACAGAAGCTGCTAAAAAATTAGGTGATCAACTCACTAAAGACTATGCAGGAAAAAATCCAATTTTAGTTGGGATTTTAAAAGGATCTATCCCTTTTATGGCTGAATTGGTTAAACATATTGATACACATATTGAAATGGACTTTATGATGGTTTCTAGCTATCATGGTGGAACAGCAAGTAGTGGTGTCATCAATATCAAGCAAGATGTAACTCAAGATATTAAAGGAAGACATGTTCTATTTGTAGAGGACATCATTGATACAGGTCAAACTTTGAAGAATTTGCGAGATATGTTTATTGCAAGAGATGCAGCTTCTGTTAAGATTGCAACATTATTGGATAAACCAGAGGGACGTGTTGTAGAAATTGAGGCAGACTATACTTGCTTTACTATTCCAAATGAGTTTGTAGTAGGTTATGGCTTAGACTACAAAGAAAATTATCGTAACCTTCCTTATGTTGGAGTATTGAAAGAAGAAGTGTATTCAAATTAGAAAGAACAATTTTTAATGAAAAAACAAAATAATGGTTTAATTAAAAATCCTTTTCTATGGTTATTACTTATTTTTTTCCTAGTTACAGCTTACCAGTATTTTAGTACAGGTAGTGTTGCAGGGAAAAGTGAGCAAATTAATTATACAGAATTGGTAAAAGAAATTACCGATGACAATGTAAAAGAATTGACTTACCAACCAAATGGCAGTGTTATCGAGGTTTCAGGTGTTTATAAAAATCCTAAAACAAGTAAAGAAGAAACAGGCATTCAATTCTTTTCTCCTTCTGCTACAACAGTAGAGAAATTTTCAAGTATTATTCTTCCTTCAGATACTACAGTATCAGAATTACAAAAGCTTGCTTCTGACCATAAAGCGGAAGTAACTATTAAGCATGAAAGTTCAAGTGGTATGTGGATTAATATTCTTGTATCCATTGTGCCATTCGGTATTCTTTTCTTCTTCCTATTTTCTATGATGGGAAATATGGGAGGAAATAATAGCCGTAACCCAATGAGTTTTGGACGTAGTAAGGCTAAAGCTGCAAATAAAGAAGATATTAAAGTAAGATTTTCAGATGTTGCTGGAGCTGAGGAAGAAAAACAAGAACTAGTTGAAGTTGTTGAATTCTTAAAAGATCCAAAACGATTTACAAAACTTGGAGCCCGTATTCCAGCAGGTGTCCTTCTAGAGGGACCTCCGGGAACAGGTAAGACTTTGCTTGCTAAAGCAGTCGCCGGAGAAGCAGGTGTTCCATTCTTTAGTATTTCAGGTTCTGACTTTGTAGAAATGTTTGTCGGGGTTGGAGCTAGTCGTGTTCGTTCTCTTTTTGAAGATGCCAAAAAAGCAGCACCAGCTATTATCTTTATCGATGAAATTGATGCTGTTGGACGTCAACGTGGAGTTGGTCTTGGCGGAGGAAATGACGAACGTGAACAAACCTTGAACCAACTTTTGATTGAGATGGACGGTTTTGAGGGAAATGAAGGAATTATTGTCATCGCTGCGACAAACCGTTCAGATGTACTTGACCCTGCCCTTTTGCGTCCAGGACGTT
This sequence comes from Streptococcus mitis, assembly GCF_003942765.1. Lineage (GTDB taxonomy): Bacteria > Bacillota > Bacilli > Lactobacillales > Streptococcaceae > Streptococcus > Streptococcus mitis_BE. The sequence continues at coordinate 1,383 of NZ_RJNW01000002.1, read as the reverse complement.
TTGATAGAAAAGTATTGGTTGGTCGCCCTGATGTTAAAGGTCGTGAAGCAATCTTGAAAGTTCATGCTAAGAACAAGCCTTTAGCAGAAGATGTAGATTTGAAATTAGTTGCCCAACAAACTCCAGGTTTTGTTGGTGCTGATTTAGAGAATGTATTGAATGAAGCTGCTTTAGTTGCTGCTCGTCGCAATAAATCGATAATTGATGCCTCAGATATTGATGAAGCAGAAGATAGAGTTATTGCTGGTCCTTCTAAGAAAGATAAGACAGTTTCACAAAAAGAACGTGAATTGGTTGCCTACCATGAGGCTGGACATACCATTGTTGGTCTAGTCTTATCGAATGCCCGTGTTGTTCATAAAGTTACTATCGTACCACGAGGCCGTGCAGGCGGTTATATGATTGCACTTCCTAAGGAAGACCAAATGCTTCTTTCCAAAGAAGATATGAAAGAGCAATTGGCTGGTTTAATGGGTGGCCGTGTAGCTGAAGAAATTATCTTCAATGTCCAAACTACAGGAGCTTCAAACGACTTTGAACAAGCGACACAAATGGCGCGTGCAATGGTTACAGAGTACGGTATGAGTGAAAAACTTGGCCCAGTACAATATGAAGGAAACCATGCTATGTTTGGTGCACAGAGTCCTCAAAAATCAATTTCAGAACAAACAGCTTATGAAATTGATGAAGAGGTTCGTTCATTATTGAATGAAGCACGAAATAAAGCTGCTGAAATTATTCAGTCAAATCGTGAAACTCACAAGTTGATTGCAGAAGCATTATTGAAATACGAAACATTGGATAGTACACAAATTAAATCTCTTTACGAAACAGGAAAGATGCCTGAAACCGTAGAAGAGGAATCTCATGCATTATCTTATGATGAAGTAAAGTCAAAAATGAATGATGAAAAATAACCCTGAGAGAGGCAAGACCTCTCTTTTTTGTGCAGTTGAGGCGTTAAATGGGAGAGAATAGGTGAATGGCACCGATTAGCTTCATTATTTGTTAGACTGTATCTAGAAAGGGGGACGTTATGTTTAAAGAATTGTATAAAGAAGTCCAGGGAATTGTGTACAAGTGTAGAAATGAATATTACCTTCATTTATGGGAGTTATCTGATTGGGACCAAGAGGGAATGATTTGCTTACATGAATTGATCAGTAGAGAAGAAGAGTTGGCAGAAGATATTCCTCGTTTAAGGAAATATTTTAAGACAAAGTTTCGGAATCGGATCCTAGACTATATCCGTAAGCAGGAAAGTCAAAAACGAAGATATGATAAAGAACCCTATGAAGAAGTGGGTGAGATCAGTCATCGTATCAGTGAGGGCGGTCTGTGGCTAGATGTCGTATCAGTGAGGGCGGTCTGTGGCTAGATGAT